>NZ_JAFGYS010000040.1:0-1123 GCF_017491705.1 Pseudomonas sp. 86_A
GTGGAAGACGCCATCAGAACCGGCGCGTTTCTGGTGGCGATGTCCCTGTGGCATAACCATCCGCAGAAGACGCAGATGCCGTCCATGAATGAAGCCGTTAAACAGATTGAGCAGGAAGTGCTTACCACCTGGCCCACGGAGGCAATTTCTCATGCTGAAAACGTGGTGTACCGGCTGTCTGGTATGTATGAGTTTGTGGTGAATAATGCCCCTGAACAGACAGAGGACGCCGGGCCCGCAGAGCCTGTTTCTGCGGGAAAGTGTTCGACGGTGAGCTGAGTTTTGCCCTGAAACTGGCGCGTGAGATGGGGCGACCCGACTGGCGTGCCATGCTTGCCGGGATGTCATCCACGGAGTATGCCGACTGGCACCGCTTTTACAGTACCCATTATTTTCATGATGTTCTGCTGGATATGCACTTTTCCGGGCTGACGTACACCGTGCTCAGCCTGTTTTTCAGCGATCCGGATATGCATCCGCTGGATTTCAGTCTGCTGAACCGGCGCGAGGCTGACGAAGAGCCTGAAGATGATGTGCTGATGCAGAAAGCGGCAGGGCTTGCCGGAGGTGTCCGCTTTGGCCCGGACGGGAATGAAGTTATCCCCGCTTCCCCGGATGTGGCGGACATGACGGAGGATGACGTAATGCTGATGACAGTATCAGAAGGGATCGCAGGAGGAGTCCGGTATGGCTGAACCGGTAGGCGATCTGGTCGTTGATTTGAGTCTGGATGCGGCCAGATTTGACGAGCAGATGGCCAGAGTCAGGCGTCATTTTTCTGGTACGGAAAGTGATGCGAAAAAAACAGCGGCAGTCGTTGAACAGTCGCTGAGCCGACAGGCGCTGGCTGCACAGAAAGCGGGGATTTCCGTCGGGCAGTATAAAGCCGCCATGCGTATGCTGCCTGCACAGTTCACCGACGTGGCCACGCAGCTTGCAGGCGGGCAAAGTCCGTGGCTGATCCTGCTGCAACAGGGGGGGCAGGTGAAGGACTCCTTCGGCGGGATGATCCCCATGTTCAGGGGGCTTGCCGGTGCGATCACCCTGCCGATGGTGGGGGCCACCTCGCTGGCGGTGGCGACCGGTGCGCTGGCGTATGCCTGGTATCAGGGCAACTCAACCC
>NZ_JAFGYS010000041.1:0-1068 GCF_017491705.1 Pseudomonas sp. 86_A
CGGGAAAATCCTGCAGGCGGATTACAACACGCTGATGGCGGCGGCGAAAAAGGATTATGAAGCGACGCTGAAAAAGCCGAAACAGTCCAGCGTGAAGGTGTCTGCGGGCGATCGTCAGGAAGACAGTGCTCATGCTGCCCTGCTGACGCTTCAGGCAGAACTCCGGACGCTGGAGAAGCATGCCGGAGCAAATGAGAAAATCAGCCAGCAGCGCCGGGATTTGTGGAAGGCGGAGAGTCAGTTCGCGGTACTGGAGGAGGCGGCGCAACGTCGCCAGCTGTCTGCACAGGAGAAATCCCTGCTGGCGCATAAAGATGAGACGCTGGAGTACAAACGCCAGCTGGCTGCACTTGGCGACAAGGTTACGTATCAGGAGCGCCTGAACGCGCTGGCGCAGCAGGCGGATAAATTCGCACAGCAGCAACGGGCAAAACGGGCCGCCATTGATGCGAAAAGCCGGGGGCTGACTGACCGGCAGGCAGAACGGGAAGCCACGGAACAGCGCCTGAAGGAACAGTATGGCGATAATCCGCTGGCGCTGAATAACGTCATGTCAGAGCAGAAAAAGACCTGGGCGGCTGAAGACCAGCTTCGCGGGAACTGGATGGCAGGCCTGAAGTCCGGCTGGAGTGAGTGGGAAGAGAGCGCCACGGACAGTATGTCGCAGGTAAAAAGTGCAGCCACGCAGACCTTTGATGGTATTGCACAGAATATGGCGGCGATGCTGACCGGCAGTGAGCAGAACTGGCGCAGCTTCACCCGTTCCGTGCTGTCCATGATGACAGAAATTCTGCTTAAGCAGGCAATGGTGGGGATTGTCGGGAGTATCGGCAGCGCCATTGGCGGGGCTGTTGGTGGCGGCGCATCCGCGTCAGGCGGTACAGCCATTCAGGCCGCTGCGGCGAAATTCCATTTTGCAACCGGAGGATTTACGGGAACCGGCGGCAAATATGAGCCAGCGGGGATTGTTCACCGTGGTGAGTTTGTCTTCACGAAGGAGGCAACCAGCCGGATTGGCGTGGGAAATCTTTACCGGCTGATGCGCGGCTATGCCACCGGCGGTTATGT
>NZ_JAFGYS010000042.1:0-1017 GCF_017491705.1 Pseudomonas sp. 86_A
GGTCATATTCATCCGCGACAGCCGGACCGCTATAACCGCACTCGTCACCGCGATAGGTCCAGGTGCAGGTGTTGGCCAGCATGATACGTCCCGGAAAAACAGCGCCATCCGTTTCCGTCGGCGTGGACAGTACAAAGGAGGCACTCACCGCGCTCAGTTCGCTGCACTGCTCAATGCGCCAGCGGCTGATCACCTCCTGCTCCGGATCGGCGTAACTGTTTCCGTTGACGAAGTTCACCGCATCCAGAAAACGGGCGTAAACCTTACGCCGGACCACCGTTCCGCCGACCAGACTCTGCATATCTTCCGCCATCCCGGTGACCATACCGTACAGGTTAGAAACCGTCAGCGTGGGGCGCGTACTGGTGCCTTTGCCATTCAGTTCAAAACCGCTCCCCTGAATGGGATACGGCTGATACTGTCGCCCCTGCCAGGTGACCGGCTCACCTTTTTCGTTCTGCTCATTACAGAAAAAATAACGTTCTCTACTGACCTCTGTTAGGTCGATTTCCCAGATCACCACGCTGTCCGACTGCCTCGCACGGGTGCATTCATTCAGTGTTTCCTGCCGGATATCCTGCATCAGTTCACCACCTGTTCAAACTCTGCGCTGAACTCAACACGCAGCATACTGACCCGCGACGACCATTTTGCGCAGGTCACCTTTATCTGCCGCCACTCATAAGGCGGCGTCCACAGAAAGGATTTCCAGCCCCCGTGCTCTTCCAGAAACGACTCCAGTACCGTGGCCTCCTCACGGGGGACAGAAAGCGTCACGCTGTACGTTTTCAGGTTGGCATTCAGCCCGGCAGGCGCTCGCTGAGAATAGCCATCACCAAAGCGCACCTTTCTTACAGAAGGGACCGAAGCCACATCCATACCGGGTTTCACTTTCCAGCGGAAGGTCTTCATCGTCCACCTCCGGAGAACAGGCCACCATCACGCATCTGTGTCTGAATTTCATCACGGGCACCCTTGCGGGCCATGTCATACACCGCCTTCAGAGCAGCCGGACCT
>NZ_JAFGYS010000043.1:0-979 GCF_017491705.1 Pseudomonas sp. 86_A
ATATATCGAACAGTCAGGTTAACAGGCTGCGGCATTTTGTCCGCGCCGGGCTTCGCTCACTGTTCAGGCCGGAGCCACAGACCGCCGTTGAATGGGCGGATGCTAATTACTATCTCCCGAAAGAATCCGCATACCAGGAAGGGCGCTGGGAAACACTGCCCTTTCAGCGGGCCATCATGAATGCGATGGGCAGCGACTACATCCGTGAGGTGAATGTGGTGAAGTCTGCCCGTGTCGGTTATTCCAAAATGCTGCTGGGTGTTTATGCCTACTTTATAGAGCATAAGCAGCGCAACACCCTTATCTGGTTGCCGACGGATGGTGATGCCGAGAACTTTATGAAAACCCACGTTGAGCCGACTATTCGTGATATTCCGTCGCTGCTGGCGCTGGCCCCGTGGTATGGCAAAAAGCACCGGGATAACACGCTCACCATGAAGCGTTTCACTAATGGGCGTGGCTTCTGGTGCCTGGGCGGTAAAGCGGCAAAAAACTACCGTGAAAAGTCGGTGGATGTGGCGGGTTATGATGAACTTGCTGCTTTTGATGATGATATTGAACAGGAAGGCTCTCCGACGTTCCTGGGTGACAAGCGTATTGAAGGCTCGGTCTGGCCAAAGTCCATCCGTGGCTCCACGCCAAAAGTGAGAGGCACCTGTCAGATTGAGCGTGCAGCCAGTGAATCCCCGCATTTTATGCGTTTTCATGTTGACTGCCCGCATTGCGGGGAGGAGCAGTATCTTAAATTTGGCGACAAAGAGACGCCGTTTGGCCTCAAATGGACGCCGGATGACCCCTCCAGCGTGTTTTATCTCTGCGAGCATAATGCCTGCGTCATCCGCCAGCAGGAGCTGGACTTTACTGATGCCCGTTATATCTGCGAAAAGACCGGGATCTGGACCCGTGATGGCATTCTCTGGTTTTCGTCATCCGGTGAAGAGATTGAGCCACCTGACAGTGTGACCTTTCACATCTGGAC
>NZ_JAFGYS010000044.1:0-882 GCF_017491705.1 Pseudomonas sp. 86_A
GTTCATGGATATTTGTAACCCATCGGAAAACTCCTGCTTTAGCAAGATTTTCCCTGTATTGCTGAAATGTGATTTCTCTTGATTTCAACCTATCATAGGACGTTTCTATAAGATGCGTGTTTCTTGAGAATTTAACATTTACAACCTTTTTAAGTCCTTTTATTAACACGGTGTTATCGTTTTCTAACACGATGTGAATATTATCTGTGGCTAGATAGTAAATATAATGTGAGACGTTGTGACGTTTTAGTTCAGAATAAAACAATTCACAGTCTAAATCTTTTCGCACTTGATCGAATATTTCTTTAAAAATGGCAACCTGAGCCATTGGTAAAACCTTCCATGTGATACGAGGGCGCGTAGTTTGCATTATCGTTTTTATCGTTTCAATCTGGTCTGACCTCCTTGTGTTTTGTTGATGATTTATGTCAAATATTAGGAATGTTTTCACTTAATAGTATTGGTTGCGTAACAAAGTGCGGTCCTGCTGGCATTCTGGAGGGAAATACAACCGACAGATGTATGTAAGGCCAACGTGCTCAAATCTTCATACAGAAAGATTTGAAGTAATATTTTAACCGCTAGATGAAGAGCAAGCGCATGGAGCGACAAAATGAATAAAGAACAATCTGCTGATGATCCCTCCGTGGATCTGATTCGTGTAAAAAATATGCTTAATAGCACCATTTCTATGAGTTACCCTGATGTTGTAATTGCATGTATAGAACATAAGGTGTCTCTGGAAGCATTCAGAGCAATTGAGGCAGCGTTGGTGAAGCACGATAATAATATGAAGGATTATTCCCTGGTGGTTGACTGATCACCATAACTGCTAATCATTCAAACTATTTAGTCTGTGACAGAGCCAACACGCAGTCTGTC
>NZ_JAFGYS010000045.1:0-853 GCF_017491705.1 Pseudomonas sp. 86_A
TCTACGAACTGGGCTGGCACACGGTCAAATCGATCGACAAGATGCGCTTGCGTGCGCGCGTGGCCGAACCGGACTGGTCGACGATCCGTTATCTGGCGATGGACGAGTTCGCGCTCCATAAAGGCCATCGCTACGCCACGGTGGTGGTTGATCCGATCGGCCGGCAGGTCCTCTGGGTTGGGCCCGGACGGTCACGCGAGACGGCGCGCGCCTTCTTCGAACAACTCCCCGAAGGCGTGGCCGAGGGCATCGAAGCGGTCGCAATCGACATGACCACGGCCGATGAGCTGGAGATCAAGGAACAGTGCCCACAGGCGGAAATCGTCTTTGACCTGTACCACGTCGTGGCCAAGTACGGTCGCGAGGTGATCGATCGGGTACGGGTGGATCAGGCCAACCAACTGCGACATGACAAGCCGGCCCGTAAGGTTCTGAAGTCCAGTCGCTGGTTGCTGCTGCGCAACCGTCATAACCTGAAGCCAGAACAGGCCGTGCATCTGAAGGAACTGCTGGCGGCCAATCAGTCGCTGTTATGCGTCTATGTGCTGCGCGACGAGCTCAAACGGCTCTGGTTCTACCGCAAGCCGGCCTGCGCGGAAAAGGCTTGGGGGCAATGGTTCGAACAGGCTCAGCAAAGCGGGATCGCCGCCTTGCAAAAGTTCGCCCAGCGCTTGCAGGGTTACTGGCACGGAATCGTGGCCCGCTGCCGCCATCCGCTCAATACCAGCGTCGTCGAAGGTATCAACAACACGATCAAGGTCATCAAGCGCCGCGCTTACGGGTACCGCGACGAGCAATACTTCTTCCTCAAGATCCGCGCCGCGTTCCCCGGGATTCCGCGATGAACCTTTTT
>NZ_JAFGYS010000046.1:0-852 GCF_017491705.1 Pseudomonas sp. 86_A
GTGCTCTGCCCTTTCACCACCGAGGTGCTGGCAGGCGTCACGGTCATGCCGGTTGCCGCTGTTACCGTGCTGCGATCTTCTGCCATCGACGGACGTCCCACATTGGTGACTTTCACCGTGCGGGTGATCACTTCCTTCGCCGTCACCGCCTTACCGATACTGCTGACCCAGCCACGGAACACATCGACCGTGCCGTTCGGGAAGCGGATTTTATAGGCACGGGTATCGCCTTCATTAAACCACGCCAGCAGCGCCTGCTGCCCCTGCTCTCCGGGCATCCACGCCAGCGTGAAGCTGGTATCTCCGGCAGATTTCTGCCCCTGCCCGGTCGCAGTCCAGTCTGCATCTTCATCATCGAGATAGCTGTCGTCATAGGACTCAGCGGTCAGTTCGCCGGGCGTCAGGTCTTTAACTTTTGCCAGACGCGACCAGTCAACGTCTGAAAGCGGATTCGCGTAAGGGTCACCGCTCCCCTTATAAACCCACAGGGTGGTCCCGGCACCTTTCACCGGCATTGTAGGATTTGGTACAGGCATAGCGTCCTCACATTTCATAGGTAATGACATAAGTCAGATCGGCTGAACTCCACAAGCCCGCATCATCGTCGCGCCGGTAGTCATAGCCGCTGGCCACCATACTGGTGATCAAATCTGACAGTGCCGGGATATCGCTCATCACCGGATAAATACGGGACTCCATCCACGCATCCAGCTCTGAATCCGGCACCTGAGCAGGCAGGAAAACTTCGATATGCAGCTCCGCCTGCCAGGTATCGCTGTCCAGCGCTTCGCCCGTGTATTCAGCGCCGGTGAGATAAACGGCAACTGCCGGAAAATCCGCCTCATCAAAAAC
>NZ_JAFGYS010000047.1:0-808 GCF_017491705.1 Pseudomonas sp. 86_A
GTTTCAGCGCGCCTTCCCCGACGTCCGGGTTCGGGTGCAGTTCACCGATCGATACGTCAACCTGATCGAGGAGCACGTCGATCTCGCCATGCGCATCGGGGAGTTACCGGACAGCAACACGATCGGCACGCGCGTCGGCGCCGTCGGCCTCGTCGCTTGCGCCAGCCCCGCCTACCTGAAGACACGCGGCACGCCCAAGCGGCCGGCCGACCTCGCGGACCATGATTGCATCACCCAGCAGGCCCATACCGCGACGTCCGACTGGAAGTTCTCGACCGGAAGAAACGAACAGACGGTCGAGGTCCGGTGCCGGCTTGCAGTTTCCCTCGCCGAAGCTGCGGTCGCAGCCGCTGTTTCAGGTGCCGGGATCGCCCGCGTCCTGTCGTATCTCATCGCTGACGAATTGAAGAAGCGAACGCTGGTGAAGTTGCTCGGCGCTTACGAATCCACGCCACTTCCGGTCAGCCTGATCTATCCGAGCCAGCGCCAGGTTCCGTTGAAGCTGCGCGCCTTCCTGGACTTTGCCACCCCACGGCTGCGAAAGCGGCTCGGCTATCGAAACGCGTAGGTGAAGTCACCTCTGCCGCCTGCGTGTTCGCGGTCGGCCTCCCTGTGAATGGAAGGCGATCGCCTCAGCCCTTCGAGACCACCGCGCGGCCGTAGGGCGGTTGCGCCTGGACCGGCGGGTTGGCGGTCTGGGCGGCGAGCTCGCCGATCAGGCGGTCGGCGTCGGCGGCCATTCCGTCGGGCGCCTGGATCACCAGGCGCTCCAGCGCCCAGCGGTAGGACGAGACGCGCTGCTCCAGGC
>NZ_JAFGYS010000048.1:0-773 GCF_017491705.1 Pseudomonas sp. 86_A
TCGAAATACTGCCCCTGAAACCGCAGCGGCTGGTCCAGGTAGTCCTCGCCCGCCAGGGTGATCGCCGCGACTTTGCCGTAGGCGTCGTACTGCGCCGACCAGACGATTTCGCCGCTGTAGTCGGTGAGTTCCTGTGGGGTGCCGAGGTGGTCGAGTTGGTAGTAGAACGGGCAGGCTTTTTTCGGGCCTTTGCCGTCGAGCAGCGCCAGGGGGCGGAAGGTGCCGGGTTCGTAGACGTAGCTGCGGTGGTGCGTCGGGCTGCTTTCGGCGACGAGGTGGTCGCCTTGCCAGAAGAACTCGGTGACTTGGCCATCGACGGTCTTGCGGATGCGCCGGCCGAAGGCGTCGTATTGGTACGACGCGGTGTTGCCGTCGGGGCGGGTCAGGCCGATCAGGCGGTGTTGGCAGTCGTAGCGGTATTCGGTGACTAACTGCTGGTCGCGGCCGCGACGTTCGCGGATCAGGTTGCCGAAGGCGTCGTAGTCATAGTGCCGATCGCCCTGCATCAGCAGGCGGTTGCCGTGGATTTTCGTCGGGCCGGGACGGTCCTGCATCAACAGGTTGCCGGCCGGGTCGTGGGCGAAGGATTCCGGCAGTTCGTCGCGCGAGTGACGCACACGAATCAGCCGGTCGAGGGCGTCATAGGCGTAGGTGCGCTGGCCGTGGCGGGTGTCGGCAATGTGCTCCAGATTGCCGTTGGCGCTGTAGGCATAATCGCGGCGATACAGCGCCTGGTGCTGATGGCCTACCGCGTGGGCGAGTAAACGGCCCTG
>NZ_JAFGYS010000049.1:0-716 GCF_017491705.1 Pseudomonas sp. 86_A
GGTGCTGATACCGGCATAGTCATCATCGCAGATTTCAATAACATCGCCCGGTACATGGCGAAGCCCTTCTGCGCCGACGCTGAAATCCACGGTCTGCGTTTCCAGCAGTTCTGTTTTAATCAGCCACAGCCCGGCGCGGTGTGCCTGCCCCCGGCTGGTACAGCCAAAGGCATCCATCTTCGTAACATTACGACCGTAACGGGCAATGGCCTGCGTATCTTCAACAAGCTCTGTCGCCGTCTCCCAGCCGTTGTTCGGGTCAATCCAGTTCACCTCAACGGCATTATGGCGGTCCTTCAGGGCGCTGAAGCTGTAGCGGAACGGCGCGCCATCATCCGGCATCACCACATTACTGCGGTTATAGGTCCACGTCTTATCCGACGGTCGGTCCTGCACGAACGTCAGCGTCTGCCCGTTCCATACCGGCATACAGCGCATCGCCGAGCAGAAATCGCTGAGCACATCCCACGCCTTACGCTGTGTGGTCAGGTACGCATTACAGGTGATGCGCGGCTCCGTGCCGCCAAAGCCGTCCGGCACTGACTGGTCGCAGTACTGGCCGATGACATACAGCGCCCATTTATCCACATCCGCCGCACCAAGACGTTTCCCCATGCCGTAGCGCGGATGGGTCAGCATATCCCACAGACACCAGGCCATGTTGTTGCTGTATGCCGGTTTAAACGTTCCGTCCCAGATACCGCTGTATTGCCGCG
>NZ_JAFGYS010000004.1:0-348130 GCF_017491705.1 Pseudomonas sp. 86_A
AGTGAAACGATGCATCGCCGATGGTAGTGTGGGGTTTCCCCATGTGAGAGTAGGTCATCGTCAAGATTAAATTCCGAAACCCCAATTGCGAAAGCAGTTGGGGTTTTGTTTTGCCCGCAGGAAAGTTTTTACGACCTGCTTACGATGCTCTCATCGCCAATTGCAGTCACTCCATTCTCTCGCCGCTGTAACGTCTCCGGCACCGCCAGCAGCAACAGCCCAAACGCTACCCCGGCAATCACGGCCAAAGTCAAAAACGCCGCGCTGTATCCAGCCTCCTGCACCACAATACCTGCCACGCTGCTGCTCAAGGCTGCGCCCAGGCCGAACACGGTGGAGAGGGCGCCGAGGCTGATGTTGAAGTGCCCGGTACCTTGGGTCAGGTCTTTCACCACCACCGGAAACAGCGCGCCGAAGACCCCGGCACCGATACCGTCGAGCAGTTGCACGGCAACCAGCCAGTACGGATCGTCAGACAGCGTATAGAGCACGCCGCGCAGGGGCAGAATCAGAAAGCCTGCCAACAGCAGCGGTTTGCGCCCCCAGACATCGGCCTTGGCCCCGACCAGCAACGCCACCGGCACCATGACCAGTTGCGCAGCGACAATGCAGGCCGAGGTCAAAGGTGTGGCCATCTGCAGATTGACCTGCGCCAGTTTCTGGCTCACCAGCGGCAACATCGCCGCGTTGGCCAAGTGGAACAGCGCGCAGCAAATGGCAAACATCAGCAAAGCCTTGTTGTTCAGCAGAACCGACAAGCCCGAAGGCGCTTTGCCCTGTGTCGCGTCGTTGGGGTCAAGGCCCCGGGCGACATCGTGGTCGATGGCGTTGGCAGAAACGAAGCTGACGGCCACCATGCTGCCCAGCGCCATGACCGCCATCAGATAGAACACCGCTACCGGGCCGAAGAGGTAGGCGAAGCCACCGGCCAACAGCGCCGCGCAAGCGTTGCCGGCATGATTGAAGGTTTCGTTGCGCCCTGTGCGTCGGGTGAAGGCTCTCGGGCCGGTGATGCCCAGGGTAATGGCCGAGATGGCCGGAGCGAACACCGACGCTGCGGCGGCGCTCAAGGCTTGAGTGATCGCCACCAGGCTGAACGACGTGACGAAGGGCAATACCACGCAACTGCCGGTCACCAGCAACGCGGCAATCGCGATCACCGCCCGTTTACTGCGGGTGTTGTCGACGAGTGCGCCGGCCGGCGTCTGGGTGACGAGGGCGGCGATGCCGGCGAGGGTCATCACTAAACCGATGCTGGCCGGATCCCAGTGATGCACCGCCAACAGGTAAATGGCCAGATACGGCCCAAGCCCGTCGCGCACATCGGCCAGGAAGAAGTTGAGGCTGTCGAGTGAGAGATTGTTGCGACGATCGGAGTGATTGCTCACGCTGGTATCTTCAGTAATCGAGGTTCGGCGAAATGACTCAACCTCCGCTAAGTCAGTGACTTGTCGCCTGCGGATTTAGTTTCCTGCCGGGTGCCGTCGGCACACTCTTTTCGCTCGACATTCCCTCGAGCAATGGCAGCCCGACAAGGGTCAAACCGCTACCTAGCATCGCGCTGACACTCAGTTGATCGCCGAACTGCAACCACGCCCACAAGAGCGTCACCGGTGGCGTCAGAAACAGCGCGCCACTGATGCGCTGCATGCTGAAACGCTGCAGGCATAGCCAGTAAAACCCGTAACCACCGAACGTCGAGAAAACCACCAGCCACAGCACGCCACTGGCGAAATTTGCATTGAGGGGCGGGCGTAATTCACCCTCAATACCGGCCAGCAACGCAAACAGCGGAATCACCGCGCTCACTTGAATGAACAGCGCCGAGGTGGTCGGCATTGCAACGCCCGGCCGGGCTTTTTCAAACAATGTGGCCGCCGCCAGGGACAGCACCGCCAGTAACGGCAGACTGTAGACCCACAACCCCGCACCGGCCCATTCGACACTGGCGGCGCTGGCCAGCAGCATGCCGATCACGCACAACGCGACTCCCAGCCATTGCCAGCCACGGGTGCGCTGACCCGGCACGCTTCCGGCAAGCAACACAATCGTCAGCGGTAACAGATTGGCAAACAGTGACGCAGTGCCCGGCGTGACGCCGAGTTGAATCGACGCGGCAATCGGCCCGATGTACCCACCAATCGCGAACCATCCCAACAGCGCCTGATGCAGTACCGCTTTGCCGCGCAGACCACGCAATCCTGCCCAGGCAAACGGCAATAACAGCAGCGCCGCCAGTACAAATCGCCACAACGAGGCGAGGTACACGCTGCCTTGATCGGCGACGTAGCGATAGCCGATAAAACCGGAACTCCAGCTGACCACCATCGCCATCAGCAGCGCGGCGCTGATCACTCGCGAAAAGCGAATAGTCGGGACGTTCATCGAATGGCACCTCACAGAGGACTGAGTTCGATGATATGAATCTAGGCTTGATGCATTCAAACGATACGATTCGCACCACTGATGCAGGATTTCTAAACCATGGCCGAAGTCCTTGATATCGACCTGCTGCGTACATTTCAGGCGGTCGTGCGCTTCGGGCAATTTCTTGCTGCCGCCAGTTTCCTCAACAAGAGCCCGTCAGCGGTCAGCCTGCATGTGCGGCGTCTGGAAGCCCTGGCCGGGGGACGACTGCTGGAGCGTGACAACCAGACAGTCAACCTCACGGCATTGGGTCGTCGCTTTGCCTTGCAGAGCGCCGAACTGCTGCGTCATCACGATCAATTGTTGGCGAGTTTCAGCACGCCGCTGGCCAGCGGGCGGGTCAGGCTGGGGATTTCCGAGGAGTACGCCGGCGCGGTGCTCGGGTGTTCGTTGCCGCACCTGTCGGCAGATTTTCCGCACATCGAACTGGAAGTCGAAACCGCGTCCAGCGGCCGTTTGAGCGCGCGCCTGGAGCGCGGTCAACTGGATCTGGCGTTGCTGGTGATCGTAGCCGATGCCGAAGTATCGATGCGCTGCGTGAAAACACTCGGCTTTACTCAACCGGTGTGGGTCGCCGCGCACAACTACACGCATAATCTCGCCAGGCCGGTGCCGCTGGCCTTGCACGGCAAGGGTTGTCCCTATCGCAGCGTTGCGGTGGATGCGCTGAGTGTGCAGGGTCGCCGTTGGCGCGCGGTGATTGTCAGCGCCGGGTCTACTGCGCTGGAAACGGCCATCGAGGCCGGGTTGGCGGTGGGCATTGTTGATCGGGCGCAAGTGCGGCCCGGCATGCGGGTGCTGAGTCGTGAGGAAGGGTTTCCCGAGTTGCCGCTGCACGAGTTGCGCCTGATGCAGGCGCCGGGTGAATTGAGTGAGGCGGGGGAGGTGTTGGTGCGTTTGATCGGTGACGGCTTCGTATTGTGAAGTGTTGATCGACGGCAGCCCCGAACAGGGCCGCCGCCGGTCAGCACATCAGTTGATGCGTGGATGCTGCTGCACCAACTCCTTGCGCTTGGCTTCCAGTTCAGCGATTTCGGCGTCGATGTCTTCGATTTTCTGCTCGATGTTGTCGTGATGTTCCTTGAGCAGTTCCTTGGCTTCCTCAAGATCTGATGCGGCCGGTGCGGCGCCACGCAACGGCTTGTTGGCGGTTTCCTTCATGGTCACGCCAGTGATCAAACCGACCACAGCAATCACCATCAGGTAGTAGGCGGGCATGTACAGATTGTTGGTGCTTTCCACCAGCCAAGCCACAGCGGTCGGGGTCAGACCGGCGATCAGCACCGAGACGTTGAACGCAGCGGCCAGCGCGCTGTAGCGGATGTGCGTGGGGAACATCGCCGGCAGGGTCGAGGCCATCACGCCGATGAAGAAGTTGAGCAACACCGCGAGGATCAGCAGGCCGGAAAAGATCAGGCCGATCTTCCCGCTGTTGATCAGCATGAACGCCGGAATCGACAGCAGAAACAAACCGATGCTGCCGACCACAATGAAAGGCTTGCGGCCGATCTTGTCACTGATAAAACCGATCGCAGGTTGCACGAACAACATGCCGACCATGATCGCGATGATGATCAACACGCCACGGTTTTCGCTGTAGTGCAGGTTGTGCGACAGGTAACTCGGCATATACGTCAGCAGCATGTAATAGGTGACGTTGGTCACCGCCACCACGCCGATGCAGGTCATCAAACTGCGCCAGTGTTTGGTCGCGACTTCCTTGAACGAGACTTTCGGACCGCCCGCCAGACCTTCGCGATCACCTTCCTCGAGTTTCTCGACGTGCTGCTGAAACGCTGGCGTCTCTTCCAGCGCATGACGCAGATAGAGGCCGATCATGCCCAGCGGCAGGGCGAGGAAGAACGGCAGGCGCCAGCCCCATTCGAGGAATTTCTCTTCGCCGATGATCGTCGAAATCAGCACCACCACACCCGCGCCGAGGACGAAACCGGCAATCGAGCCGAAGTCCAGCCAACTGCCGAGAAAGCCGCGTTTGCGGTCGGGGGCGTATTCGGCGACGAAGATCGATGCGCCGGTGTACTCGCCGCCGACCGAGAAACCCTGAGCCATTTTCGCCAGCAACAGCAGGATCGGCGCCCAGATGCCAATCGACTCATAGGACGGTATCAAGCCGATGGCGAAGGTGCTCAGCGACATGATCACGATGGTCGCGGCCAAGACTTTCTGCCGCCCGTACTTGTCGCCCAGGGCACCGAAAAACAGGCCGCCCAACGGTCGGATCAGGAACGGCACCGAGAACGTCGCCAACGCCGCAATCATCTGCACGCCGGGATCGGCACCGGGGAAGAAGATCTTGCCCAGTGCGTAGGCGACAAAGCCGTACACCCCGAAGTCGAACCATTCCATGGCATTGCCCAGTGCGGCGGCGGTGATCGCCTTGCGCATCTTGGCGTCGTCGACAATGGTGATGTCTTTCAATCCGATGGGATTGACCTTGTTTTTCCTTGATTTCATGCGGGTCACTCATAGCTGAACGGATTCGATGCCATTGTTTTGGTGGCATGGGTTCTTTCCGTCAGATACAAGAAGACACGAAAAAATTCACTGCTCGCGGCATTTTTGTCGTCTGCACTTGCTGAGGCGCAGCAGAGCCCACCCGGCGGCGATTACGCAAAAGCACAAGACGTCAGGCTGAAAACCCGGATAATGGCCGCCAATTCGTTTTTGCTCTCTGGTAAACCCGCATGGAAATCAAGGTCAACTTTCTCGACAACCTTCGACTTGAAGCCAAGTTCGACGACTTCACGGTGATCGCCGATCAGCCCATTCGCTACAAGGGCGATGGCTCGGCACCGGGGCCGTTCGACTACTTCCTGGCGTCGTCGGCCTTGTGTGCGGCTTACTTCGTGAAGCTGTACTGCGAAACGCGCAACATCCCGACCGACAATATTCGTCTGTCGCAGAACAACATCGTCGACCCGGAAAACCGCTACAACCAGATCTTCAAGATCCAGGTTGAACTGCCGGCGGACATCTCCGAAAAGGATCGTCTGGGCATCCTGCGTTCCATCGACCGTTGCACGGTGAAGAAGGTCGTGCAGACCGGTCCCGAGTTCGTGATCGAGGAGGTCGAGAACCTCGACGCCGATGCGCAGGCGTTGCTGATGCCGCATTCGACATCGGAGGCGGGCACCTACATTGTGGGCAAGGATCTGCCGCTGGAGCAGACCATCGCCAACATGTCGGGGATTCTCGCCGACCTGGGCATGAAGATCGAAATCGCCTCGTGGCGCAATATCGTGCCTAACGTGTGGTCGCTGCACATCCGTGACGCGCACTCGCCGATGTGCTTCACCAACGGCAAGGGCGCGACCAAAGAGGGCGCACTGGCCTCGGCACTGGGCGAGTTCATCGAGCGCCTGAACTGCAACTTCTTCTACAACGACCAGTTCTGGGGCGAAGACATCGCCACCGCCGAGTTCGTGCATTACCCGAACGAGCGCTGGTTCAAGCCCGGTCCGAAAGACGAGCTGCCGCCGGAGATTCTCGACGAATACTGCCTGGACATTTACAACCGCGAAGGCGAGCTCAAGGGTTCGCACCTGTACGACACCAACTCGGGCAACACCCAGCGCGGAATCTGCTCGCTGCCGTTCGTGCGCCAGTCGGATGGCGAGGTGGTGTATTTCCCGTCCAACCTGATCGAAAACCTGTTCCTGAGTAACGGCATGAGCGCCGGCAACACCCTGTCCGAAGCGCAGGTGCAGTGTCTGTCGGAGATCTTCGAACGCGCGGTCAAACGCGAAATCCTCGAAGGCGAAATGGCCCTGCCGGATGTCCCGCAGGAAGTGCTGGAAAAGTACCCGAGCATTCTCGCCGGGATCAAAGGCCTTGAAGAACAAGGCTTCCCGGTGCTGGTCAAGGACGCCTCGCTGGGCGGTGAATTCCCGGTAATGTGCGTGACCTTGATGAACCCGCGCACCGGCGGCGTGTTTGCCTCGTTCGGCGCGCACCCAAGCCTGGAAGTGGCGCTGGAACGCAGCCTGACCGAATTGCTGCAGGGCCGCAGTTTCGAAGGCCTGAACGATTTGCCACAGCCGACCTTCTCCGGCCAGGCCGTGACCGAGCCGAACAACTTCGTCGAGCACTTCATCGACTCCAGCGGTGTGGTGTCGTGGCGTTTCTTCAGCGCCAAATCCGACTTCGAATTCGTCGAATGGGACTTCTCCGCTCAAGGCGAAAACTCCAACGCCGAAGAAGCCGCGACGCTGTTCGGCATTCTCGAAGGCATGGGCAAAGAAGCGTACATGGCGGTCTACGACGATCTCGGTGCCAACGCTTGCCGGATCCTGGTGCCGGACTACTCGGAAATCTACCCGGTCGACGACCTGATCTGGGACAACACCAACAAGGCCCTGCAATTCCGCGCTGACATCCTCAACCTGCACAGCCTGAGCAAAGTCGGCCTGCGCAACCTGGCCCAAGGCCTGGAAAACAGCGAGCTGGACGATTACACCGACATCACCACGCTGATCGGCATCGAGTTCGACGACAACACGCCGTGGGGCAAGTTGACGATTCTGGAACTGCGCCTGTTGATCTACCTCGCCCTGCAGAAATTCGAACAGGCCAAAGATCTGGTTGAAGCTTTCCTGCAATACAACGACAACACCGTCGAGCGCGGCTTGTTCTATCAGGCGGTGAACGTGTGCCTGGAAATGGAGCTGGACGAGGATCTGGAGCTGGCCGATTACGAAGCCAACTTCCGTCGCATGTTTGGCGACGAGCGGATGGACGCGGCGATTGGTTCGGTCAACGGCAGCGTGCGTTTCTACGGTCTGACGCCGACCAGCATGAAGCTCGAAGGGCTGGATCGCCATCTGCGTCTGATCGACAGCTACAAGAAGCTGCATGCGGCGCGGGCGAATGCCGCAGCGTTGAATCGCTGATAGCAGACGGTCATTTTGCGCTGAGTTAACCGTGGTGAGGGGATTTATCCCCGATGGCGCGGGAAGGGGGCCCGGCTTCGTCAATCAAGAAGCGGTCTGCTGCGCAGCCCATCGGGGATGAATCCCCTCGCCACAGGTGATTATTCTGGGAACCTGGAGATTCAAGGATGGAAGAGAAGGTCGTGAAGTCGAAGCTGGTCAACTTTCTGGTGGCTGACGTCGAGGTCGATTACGAAGGTGTCGGCGATTTTTACGACGCTGCCGGCAGTGGCAATGTCGGTGCATTGGCCGGCGTGCTGGAGGGTTTCAAGGAGGTTTACGGCGGGCTGTGGGTCGGCGGCAAAATGACCCTGACCAATACCGCTGTGTACTTGAACGCCAATGCCATGAACCGCATGGTGCAGGACGGCACACTGGACATCAGGGTGCCGCTGGGGATGATCCGCAAGGTCACCCTCGAAGGTGGCTTCATCACTAAAATCGTCTGTCTCGACACCGATGCCGGCAGCATTCTGTTCCGCTGCTATGGCGCCAAGGACGTCGTCGCGTTGATCGAGAAGTCGATCCAGCCACGGGTGTCGACAGCGGTGCTCAAGCGGGCTCGGTAAGCAAACGCTGCCGGGCGCGCCATTCAAACGCGTTCAAGCGCCGAAAACTGACTGCTCAACCACGTATACAGTTGCGACACTGCTGGCGATATCTGCTTGCGGTGCGGGCATACCATGCTCAGGGGGGAGGCGCTGCCGGGATGGTCGGGAAGTAACACGACCAGCCGCCCGGCCATTACGTCCGCACTGACATCCAGCCAGGATTTGCAGGCAATCCCTTCGCCTTCCACGGCCCAGCGCCGGACGACATCGGCGTCGTCGCTGAACAGCGGTCCTGAGACTTGAATGGTTTGCTCGCCCAGACTCCACTTATCGAAAACCCGGCCGTTTTGCAGATAGAGCAGGCACGGGTGCGCACTCAGCTCTTGCGGTGTCGACGGTTGTCCATGGCGTTCGATGTACTGCGGTGAGGCGACCAGTACGCGACGGTTACCGGGAGCCAGGGGCAGCGCGACATAGTTGGCATCCGCGTTCGAGCCGTAGCGGATGGCGACATCTACCGGGTCGCGAAACAGGTCGGCGACCTGATCGGACAGGACCAGACGCAAGGTCAGTTGCGGATGCTGGCGGCGGAATTGCGAAAGCCAGGGCAGCAGCACATTGCGCCCCAGGTCGGAGGGCGCGGCGACCTGCAGCACACCGCGAAGTGGCGTGTTTTCGCCGCGCAGATTTTCCTTACCCTGTTTGAGCGCTTCCAGCACCGAGTGAGCGGTGGGCAGGTATTGCTCGCCTTCGGCCGTCAGACGCAGGCTGCGCGTAGTGCGGGCGAACAGGCGCACGTCCAGTTCGCGCTCCAGACGCTTGATGGCGGCGGCGACCTGACCGGGCAACAGATCAGCCTCCAGTGCGGCGGCGGTAAAACTGCCCAGCGCGGCACTGCGCGTGAACAGACCCAGATCATCAATGCGGACCATCTTCACTCCAGGGGTGAAAGTGTTGGCGGATTCTGCCGGTTTTTCTCTGTACTTGTGAGCCTTGTTTGCAGGTGCGTGCATTATTCCTTCCGCACTGCACGCAATTGAATGAATGCTTCAAGGGTTCATTTTCATTTTTAAAGTGAAAGTGTTGGTGCGTTTTGCAGGTTTTTCTTTGTCAGGGGGCAGTTGAAGATGGCGGCCAGTGAGTGCCACAGGCCATCCGACAGCGAGTTTCCATGAAAGCCATCACTTTTACCCAACACGCCTTACCCATTGAAGATCCACAGTCATTGATCGATACCGACATCCCCGTGCCGACCCCGGGCCCGCGAGACCTGCTGGTCGAAGTGCGTGCGGTGTCGGTCAACCCGGTCGACACCAAGGTGCGCGCCGGTACGTTCACCAAGGAGCCGAAAATTCTCGGCTGGGATGCCGCCGGCGTGGTGCGTTCGGTCGGCTCCGAAGTGACCCTGTTCCAGCCCGGTGATGAAGTGTTCTACGCCGGTTCGATTGCCCGCACCGGCAGTTACAGCGAGTACCACCTGGTGGATGAACGCATTGTCGGGCACAAACCGCGCTCGTTGAGTGCCGCCGACGCGGCGGCGCTGCCGCTGACGTCGATTACCGCCTGGGAGTTGTTGTTCGACCGGCTCGGAGTCGCCGAAGGCACGGGGGAGGGCAAGTGCCTGCTGATCACCGGGGCCGCTGGCGGCGTGGGTTCGATGCTGGTGCAACTGGCTCGGCAATTGACCCGACTGACCGTCATCGGCACCGCTTCACGGCAGGAAACCGCAGACTGGGTTCGCCAGTTGGGCGCGCATCATGTCATCGATCACAGCGCGCCACTGCTCGATCAACTGCAGGCGTTGGGCATCGACGAAGTCAGCTACGTCGCCAGCCTTACCCACACTGAGCAGCACTTCGCGCAGTTGATTGAAGTCCTGCGGCCACAGGGGCGTCTGGGCGTGATCGACGACCCGGAGACCCTCGACGTGATGCCGCTCAAGCGCAAGTCGCTGTCGTTGCACTGGGAGCTGATGTTCACCCGCTCGTTGTACGAAACCCAGGACATGATCAATCAGCATGAGTTGCTCAACCGCGTCTCTGAGCTGATCGATTTGGGCGTGTTGCACACCACCGTGGGTGAGCACTTTGGCGCGATCGACGCGGCGAACATGCGCCGTGCCCATGCGCTGGTCGAGAGCGGCAAGGCCCGGGGCAAGATCGTTCTCGAAGGTTTCTGAGCAGCACCCACCCGAACATTCAGCCCGGCCCTGTAACGGGCCGGTCAGGAGCACTTTATGCGTTTGAAAAAACTTCCCGTGGTGTTGGCGCTGGCATCGGCGTACGCCTTGGCCATGCCGTTCGCCCATGCTATCGACGCGGTTGCGGTGCCGGCGAATGCCCCGGCCGACCGGGCGTTCGGCAAGCTGGAACAGGTGCACGCGTTCTACGATGCGATGCCCACCGGGGTGACGGTCAGCGAGACCGGACGGATCTTCGTCAACTTTCCGCGTTGGGGTGACGATGTACCGTTCACCGTCGGCGAGCTTCGCGACGGCAAGGTCGTGGCTTATCCCGATGCTGCGATCAACCGGGAGAACCCCCGCGATCCCAGTGATGGCCTGATCAGCGTGCAAAGCGTGGTGGCCGACGGTCAGGGCCGTGTCTGGCTGCTCGACACCGCCGCTCCGGGGTTCGCTGATCCCAAACCGCGCGGCGCGAAACTGGTGGCGGTGGATCTGGTAAGCAACCGCGTGGTCAAGCGTCTGGTGTTCCCGGACAACGTGATGCTGCCCAGCACCTATGTCAACGACATGCGCTTTGACTTTCGTACTGGCACGGAGGGGACTGTTTACCTGACCGATTCGTCCTTGCGTGGCCCCGGTGCCATCATCGTCATGGACATCGCCAGCGGCCGTGCCATGCGCCGCTTGAGCGGCGCGCCATCGACGTCGGTTGATCCGGCATTCGTGCCGTTGGTGGAAGGTTTGCCGGTCACGGTGGAAGCAGCGGACGGCAAGCGCAAACCGTTGGCAGTGGCCTCGGACGGCATCGCGCTGTCGGCGGACGGCAAGATGCTGTACTTCACGCCGCTGTCCAGTCGGCACCTGTATTCGGTTGCCACGGCGTTGCTGCGTGATGCCAGTGTCAGCGAAGCGCAACTGGCCGCCGCCGTGCAGGATCTGGGCGAGAAGGGCGCGTCCGATGGCATGGAAGCCGACGCTGCCGGGGCGTTGTACGCCGGCGACTACGAGCACAACTCGATCCGCAAACGCCTGCCCGACGGTCAATGGCAGACGCTGGTGCACGACCCGCGACTGCTCTGGCCCGACACCCTGTCCATCGGCCCGGACGGCTATCTGTATTTCATCGCTAACCAGCTGCATCGTCAGGCGGTGTTTCGCGGCGGTCAGGATCAGCGGCAAAAACCCTACAGCCTGATGCGCCTGAAAATCGATGCGGCGCCGGCGCCTACTCGTTGAAAGTTGATTTCACTATTGGAGAAATGATGATGAATGCGTCCACTGAAGTGTTGGTGTCGATTGCCGTGCTCAAGGCCAAATCTGGCAAGGAGCAGGCCTTGAAAGAGGGACTGTTGGCACTGGTTGAGCCGACACGCGCAGAGCCGGGCAATCTCGACTATGTATTGTTCGAGCTGCGCGACGCGCGCGGGACGTTCTACATGCGTGAGGCGTTCAAGAATCAGGCGGCGCTGGATGCGCATTTCGCCATGCCGTATTTCCAGCGCTTCGCCGCCACGGCGGACGACCTGCTCGAAGAGCCGCTGCAGTTGATCTTCCTCGAGCAAGTTTCGTCCTGAGAACGCTTTGACGTTCAGCCATTCATTCAATCGTTCGGGGTGTTGCCAGGGCTAACTCATTTACTAACGGTGATGCAGTTGCTCTCAGGCCCCGGCTTTCAGCGTTTGCATTGCGCCTGCACCACCTGGCACGTATTCGGTGTCCCTCCCGATCGGCTCGCATAACGCATGCAGTTATTCATCGCCTTCTTGCGGGCCATGCTCAAAGTATCGCCCCAGGCCAAGCCGCCCTCGCCGGAGGTGGGTACGGCTTTGGCGTAGCAATTCGAGCCGTTGGTGGCGTAGCGCTTGCTCGAACAGCCTGCCGTCAGCGCCACGGCGGTGGCGAGCAGGGTGAGCAGCAGCCATGAGCTGCATTGGCGTGCGGTGATTGCGGTCATTCGGGTTCCTCGGTGGGTCAGGCGCTTCAATTGCCTCGCTGACAGACGTTGGGCATTATCCAGCAATCGACATAAGGAAGCGTCCCCAATGCGTGCACCCACACTCCACCTGATGTGCGGCAAGATCGCCTCGGGCAAATCGACCCTGGCGAAATCGCTGGCTGAGCAGCACGGCGCGCTTGTGCTGAGCGAGGATCAGTGGCTGTCGCGGCTGTATCCGGAGCAGATCAATTCGGTGGCGGATTACCTTCGATGCGCGCGGCAGATTCGCGGAGTGCTGGGGCCGCTGGTGGTCGATGTGCTAGGGGCGGGGGTGAGTGTGGTGCTGGATTTTCCGGCCAATACCGTGGCGGATCGACAGTGGCTGCGCGGGCTGGCGGACAGTGCGCGAGTGCGGCATCGCCTGCACTATCTCGACGTGGATGACGACACCTGCCGCGCCCGGCTGCAGGCACGCAACGCGCTGGCCGAACATGAGTTTGCGGCGTCGGATGCGGAGTTTGATTTGATCACGCGTTACTTTCAGGTGCCGGAGGTGGGCGAGGGGCTGGAGATCGTCACGCACCGCAATCCCTAGCCGGCTGGCGCCCATATTGATCGCGCCCAGCCGCTAATCCCGAGGTCAGCGCATAACCCCGTGGGAGCGAGCCTGCTCGCGAAAGGGCCGTATCAGTCACAATCACGTTGGCAGGCCTTCGCACATTCTGGCGCACCAACCACTCACCCGTTTATCGAAGATCAGTCAGTTGGTGCAAGACGATCTCCACCGCCTGATCCACGGCGAGAGTCGCTGTGTCGAGGCAAAGGATCGGCTGCGTCCAGGCTTCATATTCGTGATTCACCACAGAGGACCAGTCACCGTCGCCGACCCCAGTGATTCACTGGCGTTCGCCAGCAATTCCTCGGTCGCGATCTCGGGATTGGCGAGGAACATGGCGTTGGGTGTGTAGGGCGTTGCCATGACCTGCCTGGCGGGGTTCAGGTAGTGGTCGAGGGCGCGTTCGGCGGCTTCGTGGAGTTTTTTGGAGTCTGGGGATTCGTAGGGGGATATCGTTTCTGTTTCGGGCGGATTTGGTGTGACTTTGAACATGATGTAACTCCTGGGAAAACGATTAAGGAGCCATCACGCTTCGCTACCAAACGAAGGGTGGCGGCCATGCACAGGTTGGTAGACCGGCCCAGGAGCCCGGCGCGCCCGAAGACGCCCTACGCATGACCACCATAAAACAGGGACGAAAAATCGACCTCTGCAAAAGGGGAAGTATGCGACCTGGAAGTGCCGGGCTACCAAACCCGATCGCTGCTTTTCAGCGACCGACCCACGATAGAACCCGCACCCTAGGCGCACAAGCCGGCGGATTCTGGCGTAGTCGTAGGCAAAGGCGCAAGGCGTTGTAGCCTGGGATGACGTAACACTGGGTGTCTTTAAACAGCTCTGGCAAAAGGCTTAAACGTGGACGGCCAACTGATTAATTCGTGCCTTGAGCGTATCGATCACGGTAATACGATCATGGCGTGCCACTCATGCCACAGCGCAGAACGGGTAGCCATGAAACCCGGTTTCGAAAAAATCTCTAGCGAGGTAAATGCCTCCTGAACGCTGCTGAACCGACGTTTGAGCAGGCTGTTTTGTGGGATGACGTTCCGCTCTGGTTGAGCGGAGTGCATTTCGGACAGCAAAACGCCCAAGGGTTTGGCACATCCTGAATCTTTAGGACGGCTTACTGCCATGGGCGGGATGGGAGCAGATTGGTCGACGGCAACGCGGGAAGAAAGATAGAGCTGCTTCGGAAAGCTTACAAGCCAGCCACTTCCGCAAGATTTGTAGGCAAATGCGCGGGCGCTTGTAGCCTCAATGCGGGGGCGATAACGGCCAGATATGAGTGGTTTGCCTGTTGGTGGCTGACAACGACCATGGCGGGGGCGGTTCTTGAATTTGCGGCCCTCGGGTTATTCGGTGACTGGGCTGACGTTATCGCGAGCAGGCTCACTCCTACAGTGGGTTTTGCGGTGTTTGCGAATGTTGTGGCGGGCACTAAACCTGTAGGAGTGAGCCTGCTCGCGATTGGGGTATCCACGATGCTCGGGTTTATTCATCACCATTTTGGACACAGTGTTTGTCCAGCCGACCGATTTTTGCCGTGCGCTGCAACCCCTAACATCGTCTGCAACCCGTGACCCAACACGGTTCCCCACAAGACGGTGAACATCATGAAGCTTGCAAAAATCGCTCTTCTTCTGGTCCTTGGCGGTATCGGCGCGCAGGCGTTTGCGGCGGATGAAACGGCGCAGGTCGAGGCCTACAACGCTGCCGTTCAACCGGACATTGCCCACGTGGTGTCGATCTCCGATGCGGCCAACCAGTGCGGCGCGGTGCCGGTACAGATGACTTATGACGACTCGAACGGGGCGCGGCATGTCGTGCAATATCAGGTGATGGGCAGCGGCTGCTCCAACGGTTGATGGTTGATGCCGGCGCTGGAGGGTCGACACTCCAGGTCTGCGGCACTAAGCGTTGGCGAGTGGTCTGGCGCCGGCCATGTCTTCATCGGACGCCAGCAGTTGCGGGATGGCGGTTTTAAGGAACTCCACCCAAGTCTTGATTTTGGCGTCGACGAATTTGCGCGACGGGTAGATCGCGAACAGGTTGTATTCCTCCAGGCGGTACTCCGGCAGGACCCGCACCAGTGTGCCTCCGACCAATCCTTCGACGGCGGATGCCAGCGGCTGAATGCCGATGCCCATGCCATTTCTGATCGCGGTGGCCATGCCGTCGGCGGTGTTGATGTGGAAGGGTGAGTCGGGGATGTTCTGGGTTTCCATGCCCTGTGGCCCTTCGAACACCCAGTTTTCTGCGGGCATCACCGTGTTGACGATGCGCAGGCAGTCATGCGCGGCGAGGTCGCCGGGTGTGGCGGGGTGGCCGCGTTTGCTCAGGTACGACGGCGAGGCGCAGAGGATGCTGTAGGTGGTGCCCAGGCGTTGCGCGACGAAGCCGGAATCCGGCAGGTCGCGGGCGAGGACGATCGACATGTCGTAGCTTTCTTCGAGCAGGTCGGGCAGGCGATTGCTCAGGGTCAGATCGAACATCACCGTGGGGTGAATCTCGCGGTAGCGGGCGATGGCGTTGATCACGTAGTGGTTGCCGATGGCGGCCATGGCGTGGATCTTCAGGCGCCCGACCGGCAAGGTCTGGGCGGTGCCGGCTTGTTCGTCGGCTTCGCGCAGGTCATCGAGAATTTTCTCTGCTCGCTGCAAGTAACGCACCCCGGCTTCGGTCAGGGCGAGGCGGCGGGTGGTGCGGTTGATCAGGCGCGTGTGCAGTCGGGTTTCGAGGCTGGAGACGGCTTTGGACACATTGGTCGTGGTGGTGTCGAGCACGTCGGCGGCGGCGGTGAAGCTGCCGCTCTGGGCCACGGTGACGAAGCAGCGCAGAGTCTGAATAACGTCCATCGTTGTGGTTGGCTCTGTGGATGGGGTTGCCATTCTAGGGTTTGCCGTGGGTGGTGTTGCAAATGTTTGCGAATGAGGGGCGTGCGCATGGCGGGTGAAGGGCTTGAGGACATTCTGGCGCCGGGGCCTTCGGTGGTGTTCTGCGGGATCAATCCGGGGCTGCTCGCGGCATCGCAGGGGCATCATTTTGCCGGGCGCGGGAATCGCTTCTGGCGCACCTTGCACCTCGCCGGGTTCACGCCGTATGAAGTGCGGGCGGAGGATGATCGAAGCATCCTGCAATTCGGCTGCGGATTGACCGCGGTGGTCGAGCGGCCGACGGCGCGAGCGGATCAGTTGGCGGCGCAGGAGTTCATGGCGGCGGCTCAGGGCTTTGAACAGAAGATCGCCCGCTGTGCGCCGCGCTATGTGGCGTTTCTCGGCAAGGCTGCGTATGCGGCGTTGTCGGGGCAGAAGGTGGTGGCGTGGGGGCTGCAGGCAAAGACCTTTGGTGGCGCGCACGTGTGGGTGTTGCCAAATCCCAGTGGGCGCAATCGGGCGTTCTCCCTTGAGCAATTGGTCGCGGCCTATCGGGAATTGCATGAGGCATTGATCGCTAGCGGGTAAAGCAGGCATCCAGCGTTTTTCGATTGGCCAGCTACGATTGATGCAGTCAAACCGCCGAGGAGGACGCCCGCCATGAAACCCGAAAAACCACCCACCGACGCCTCGGCACTGATCGACGCACGAATCGCTGAACTGGCCGATTGGCGCGGTGTCATCCTCGGCGAGATTCGCAAGGTCATGCACCAGGCCGATCCCGAGGTGCTGGAGGAGTGGAAGTGGCGGGGCGTTCCGGTGTGGTCGGGCGGGGCGGCATCATTTGCACCGGGGAGACTTACAAGACGGCGGTGAAGATGACCTTCGCCAAGGGCGCGGCGCTGGCCGATCCTGCTGGGTTGTTCAACGCCAGCCTGGAGGGCAACACCCGGCGAGCGATTGATTTTCACGAGGGCGACCAGGTCGATGAGCAGGCCTTGAAAGCGCTGATTCGCGAGGCGATTGCGTTGAATTTGTCGAAGTGAGTCATGGCGTTTGCCCCAGCTCAGAAATAACTGGCTGTTTTAAAACATTTTTTTTGCACTTGGGGCTTCCCAGATCAGAAAAAGGTTGGTAAATTGCGGCCCATTCTCGCAGAGCTTGTTACAGAGCTTGAGATACAGGGGCGTCGCCAAGCGGTAAGGCAGCAGGTTTTGATCCTGCCATGCGTTGGTTCGAATCCAGCCGCCCCTGCCATATTCAGAAAAAACGCCAGTCCGAAAGGGCTGGCGTTTTTTTATGCGCGCGATTTGTGTCTGGCGGCGACGGTTGCCTCAGCGGCAGCCGGGGACTGTTGTAAACTCCCCCGCGAAAAGTCCCGGTGGGTTATTGGCCGGCGACCCTCACGCTCTCCAGACAAGAGACTTACATGGCTAATCAAGACCTCAGCTTCACCCCTGATCCGGATGCGGATTCGATTTCTTCCGACGTTGTCGGTTTCAACGGCATTCTGGTTTCGACCCAGATCCCGACCCGTGCCGACGGCAGCCTGGAGCTGGGCGACATCACCCTGCAAAGCGAATGCACCCTGCAGGCGCTGAAAGTGGCGCTGGAGCGGGCGGGCAGTTCGATGGATCGGGTCATGCACCTGACCATCTACCTCACCGACATGGCCGACCGCGCGGCGTTCAACGAAGTCTACAAGCGCTTCTTCGCCAAGCCATGGCCGGTGCGCGCTGCGGTGGGCGTGGCGTCGCTGGCGGTGGAAGGCATGCGCGTGGAAGTCACCGCAATGGCTGCCAAGGCCTGATCCTGCTTTAAAACCTGTGGGGGCAAACCAGCTCCCACAGGATTTGCGGTGTTCACGGGGCCGGAAGCAGTTGCCACTTGGCAGCACAGGCGTGCCGGCCGGGCGTTTCGCAGCTACAATGCGCGCCTTAACCGTGACAGCCTGACTAAAAAAACTATGTCCTTGCCCAAGCATCACCTGGAACTGCTCAGCCCCGCCCGTGACGTGGCCATCGCCCGTGAAGCCATCCTGCACGGCGCCGACGCCGTGTACATCGGTGGCCCGAGCTTCGGCGCGCGCCATAACGCCTGCAACGAGGTGAGCGAAATCGCCGAGCTGGTGGAGTTTGCCCGTCGTTATCACGCGCGCATTTTCACCACCATCAACACCATCCTGCACGACAACGAACTGGAGCCGGCGCGCAAGCTGATCCATCAGTTGTACGACGCCGGTGTAGACGCGTTGATCGTCCAGGACCTGGGCGTGATGGAACTGGACATCCCGCCGATCGAGCTGCATGCCAGTACCCAGACTGACATTCGCACTCTTGAGCGGGCGAAGTTTCTCGATCAGGCCGGTTTCTCGCAGCTGGTGCTGGCCCGTGAGCTGAACCTGCAAGAAATCCGCGCCATCGCCGATGAAACCGATGCCGCCATCGAGTTCTTCATCCACGGCGCGCTGTGCGTGGCGTTCTCCGGGCAGTGCAACATCTCCCACGCGCAGACCGGGCGCAGTGCCAACCGTGGCGACTGCTCCCAGGCCTGCCGCTTGCCGTACACCCTCAAAGACGAAAAGGGTGGGGTGATCGCCTACGAAAAACACCTGCTGTCGATGAAGGACAACAACCAGAGCGCCAACATCCGCGCGCTGGTCGAGGCCGGTGTGCGCTCGTTCAAGATCGAAGGTCGCTACAAGGACATGGGCTATGTGAAAAACATCACCGCCTATTACCGCCAGCGCCTCGACGACGTGCTCGAAGATCGCCCGGACCTGGCCCGCGCCTCCAGCGGCCGCACCGCGCATTTCTTCCTGCCGGACCCGGAAAAAACCTTCCACCGTGGCAGCACCGACTACTTCGTCACCGATCGCAAGATCGACATCGGCGCGTTCGACTCGCCGACCTTCACCGGCCTGCCGGTGGGCACCGTCGAGAAAGTCGGCAAGCGTGACCTGCAGGTGGTGACTCAGGAGCCGCTGTCCAACGGCGATGGCCTCAACGTGCTGGTCAAGCGTGAAGTCGTGGGTTTCCGCGCCAACATCGCCGAGCCGAAGGGCGAGTTCGAAGAGGACGGCGAGAAGCGCTATCGCTACCGCGTCGAGCCCAACGAGATGCCGGAAGGCCTGTACAAGCTGCGCCCGAACCATCCGCTGAACCGCAACCTCGACCACAACTGGCAGCAGGCGCTGCAGAAGACCTCCGCCGAGCGCCGCGTGGCCCTCAGCTGGGTCGCGCGCCTGCGTGAAGAACAGCTGGAAGTCACCGCCACCAGTGAAGAGGGCATCAGTGCCAGCGTGACCCTGAACGGTCCGTTCGGTGTGGCCAACAAGCCGGAGCAGGCGCTGGAGCAATTGCAGGATCTGCTCGGTCAGCTCGGCACCACCCAGTACCATGCCACCGACATCAAGCTCGATGCACCGCAGGCGTTCTTCATTCCGAACTCGCAGCTCAAGGCCTTGCGCCGTGAAGTGATCGAAGCGCTGACCGCCGCCCGTGTCGCGGCGCATCCGCGTGGCAGCCGCAAGGCCGAAACCACGCCGCCGCCGGTGTACCCGGAGTCGCACCTGTCGTTCCTCGCCAACGTCTACAACCAGAAGGCGCGCGACTTCTATCACCGTCACGGCGTGAAGCTGATCGATGCGGCGTATGAGGCTCACGAAGAGGCCGGTGAAGTGCCGGTGATGATCACCAAGCACTGCCTGCGGTTCTCGTTCAACCTGTGCCCGAAACAGGCCAAGGGCGTGACCGGCGTGCGCACCAAGGTTGCACCGATGCAGCTGATTCACGGTGACGAAGTGCTGACCCTGAAGTTCGACTGCAAGCCCTGCGAGATGCACATCATCGGCAAGATGAAGGGCCACATCCTCAACATGCCGCAACCGGGCAGCGTGGTCGGTCACATCAGCCCCGAAGACCTGCTGAAAACCATCCCGCGCGCGCCACACTGAGTGACGGGCGGGCGTGGCGCTACGGTGTCACGCCTGCTCCGGCTCTCGCTCCGAGAGTTCTTCGAGCAGGTCGGCTGACGGCACAAAGAACAATCCCCCGGTGACTGCGATGCTGAAGTCGAGCAAACGGTCGTAGTTGCCGACGGGTTTGCCGACAAACATGTTCTCCAGCATCTGCTCGATCGGTTCCGGCGAACGCGCGTAACCGATGAAATAGGTGCCGAACTCGCCAGCCCCCGGGCGGCCGAACGGCATGTTGTCGCGCAGAATCTTCTGCTCCTGGCCGTCCTTGGTGATGGTGGTCAGGGCGCTGTGGGAATTGCTCGGCTTCACTTCTTCACCGAGTTCGATGTCGGCCAGTTTGGTCCGGCCGATCACCTTCTCCTGAGCCTCTACGCTCAAGGTGTTCCAAGCGTCCATCTTGTGCAGGTACTTCTGCACCAGCACATAACTGCCGGATTCGAACGCCGGGTCTTCGTTGCCGATCAGGGTGAAATGGTCTGCCTTGCGGCCCACCGGGTTCTCGGTGCCATCGACAAAACCGATGATGCTGCGCATGTCGAAGTAGCGGAAACCCTGCACCTCATCCACTACCGTGATCGCGCCATTGAGTGCGCTGCACAACTGGGTTGCCAGTTCGAAACACAGGTCCATCTGATCGGCACGGATGTGCAGCAGGATGTCGCCCGGGGTCGCCACAGCACGGCGGCCTTCAACGCCGAATTCGCGGAATGGATGCAGCGAAGCCGGACGCGGGCTGCCGAACAGGGCGTCCCAGGCGCTGGCGCTGAACCCGCAGACACACGACAGATTACCGCTGGGCACGCGTTTGCCAACCGAACGGGTGAGGGCGGCGATGTCGCCGCACCAGCCGCGCACCTGACTGGCGGCGTCGCTCCCGGGCAGCAGCGTGGCGACGATGAAGATCGCGCTGCTGGTGATCGGGTTGCAGATCGCTTGCGGCTCGGGGGTATCCATTGATGAGGTCATAGTCGGTTCCATATGCGCGGGGCCAAGGTCGGCGCTCAGTATGAAACCAAAAACGTTTCATCGGTATCTCAGAAGCGACCCAGTCGATAGGCATCCATCGTCGGCACGCCGGAATGGGTCGAGGGAGACGCCAACTGAGCAATCATCTCGGCAGTCACCGCCGCCTGCGTCAGCCCCAAATGCTGATGCCCGAACGCGAGCAGTACCTTGCCGTCGCCGACCTTGTCGATGATCGGCAGCGAGTCCGGCAGCGACGGGCGAAAGCCCATCCACGGCGTCGCGTCTTCAGCGTTCAAATCGCGACGGAACAAGCCTTTGCTCAAACGGTGCAACTGCCAGGCGCGTTCCATGAACGGCGGACGCTCCAGACCGGCGAATTCGACGGTGCCGGCCAGGCGCAAGCCCCCGGCCATCGGCGTCATGATGAACTTGCGCTCCAGCGAGGTGACGGCGAACGGCAGTCGCCCGTGCTCGTGCGGCAGCATCAGGTGATAACCGCGTTCGGTGTCCAGCGGCACCTGTTTGCCGGTCAGTGCAGCGGTGAGTTTCGCCGAATGCGCGCCACAGGCGATCAGCACCTGACGCGCGTTGACACGGCCCTGCGGGGTGATCAGCGACACGCCTTGTGCTTGCAACTGGCCGCCCTGAACCTCTTGTTGCAGAAACTGCACGCCGGCCGCTTTGGCCGTGCTGACCAATTCACACACCACCCGATACGGATCGAGAAAGTGCCCGGTGCGCGGGAAGAACAAGCCACCCTGAATCTGCGTGCTGAGTTGCGGCGCGCGGTCTTGCACGGCGCTGGCCGACCAGGCATCCACCGGCACCTGCTGCTGACGCATGCGCGCCAGCAACGCTTCGATGGCTGGCCGCGATGCGGCGCGTTCGAACACCAGCAGCGAGCCGTCCTCCTTGAGCAGATCCGTTTGGCCGATGCTGTGTAGCAGGCGATTCCACGCGGCGAAACTGCTTTCGTTGAGCGCACGCAGGCCGGCGATCGTGCGCTGAAACGGTGCCGGGCGCAGGTTCAGCAGTAACCGAGTGAACCACGGCACGGCGCGTGGCAGATATTTCCAGTCGAGGCGCAGCGGCCCCATCGGGTCCATCAACATCGCCGGCAAGCGTTTGAGGATCGACGCCTCGGCAATCGGAAACACCTGCTCGGTCGCCAGATGCCCGGCGTTGCCGAACGAGGCGCCGTGGCCGGGCGGTTGCCGGTCGATGACCACCACCCGTCGGCCCTGACGCGCCAGTTGCAGGGCGCAGGCGACGCCGATGATGCCGGCGCCGATCACCGCGATGTCGGCGCTGTCCGCTGTGAGGTTATCGGGCATGGTTCAGGCTTCCCTATGACCGTCGAGCAAGCGCCGCAGATGCAGCGGATTGCTCTGTTGCAGCGCCGACGGCAGCAGGCGGTCGGGGAAGTCCTGATAGCACACCGGGCGCAGGAACCGCAGGATCGCGGCCGTACCGACCGAGGTGCTGCGCGAGTCCGAGGTGGCCGGAAACGGCCCGCCATGCACCATCGCATCACACACCTCGACCCCGGTCGGCCAGCCGTTGACCAGCAGGCGTCCGGCCTTGCGCTCCAGTGTCGGCAACAACGCCCGGGCGCGATCCAGATCGGCGTCATTCAGGTGCAGGGTGGCGGTCAGTTGGCCTTCGAGGTGTTCGCAGACCTGACGGATTTCATCGTCGTTGGCGCACTGTACGATTAACGACGCCGAGCCGAAGATTTCCCCTTGCAGACGGGCGTCGGCAAGGAAGTCCTGCGCGCGGGTGACGAACAACTGCGCCTGACACTGGTTCGGCCCGGCAGCGGCGAGACCACTGGCCACGCGCTGCGCTTGCGGATGTTCGGCCAATGCCGCGACGGCGGCTGCATAGGCGCGGAAGATCCCCGGTGTGAGCATGGTCTGCGCCGGGCTGCGCTGGACATGCTCGGCCGCAGACGCGATGAAACGCTCCAGTGCCGGCCCTTGGTGAGCAATGACCAGCCCGGGATTGGTACAGAACTGTCCGGCGCCCTGGGTCAGCGAGGCGACAAAACCCTGCGCCAACGCCTCACCGCGGGCGGCAAGCGCTGCGGGAAACAACAGCACTGGATTGATTGAACTCATTTCCGCATACACCGGAATCGGCTCGGGCCGCGCCTGCGCCGCTTGGCTCAGGGCCAGACCGCCACTGCGCGAACCGGTGAAGCCCACGGCCTTGATGCGCCAATCGCTGACCAGCGCAATGCCTACTTCGTTGCCGGAACCGAACAGCAGCGAGAACACGCCTCCAGGCAGAGCGGATTTTTTCACCGCACGGCTCAGCGCCTGGCCGACCAGTTCGCTGGTGCCGGGATGCGCGCTGTGCGCCTTGACGATCACCGGGCAGCCGGCGGCCAGTGCCGAAGCGGTGTCACCACCGGCGACGGAGAACGCCAGGGGAAAATTGCTGGCGCCGAACACCGCCACCGGCCCCAGTGCGATCTGCCGTTGCCGCAGATCAGAACGTGGCAGCGGCTGGCGCTGTGGTTTTGCATGATCGACGCGCACGTCCAGCCACTCGCCGGCGCGCACGGTGCGGGCGAAGGTGCGCAGTTGCCCGCAGGTGCGCCCGCGTTCGCCTTCAATACGTGCGCGCGGCAGGCCGCTCTCGGCCACCGCACGCTCAATCAATTCATCGCCGAGGGCTTCGATCTCATCGGCAATGTTGTCGAGAAGTTCTGCGCGAGCACTCAGGGACGTCTCGCGATAACCATCAAACGCTTGCCACGCCAGGGCGCAGGCCTGTTCGACCTGCTCGAGGTTGCCGCCGGCGTAGGCCGGTTCGAGCACGGCATCGGTGGCGGGATTGATCGCGCGGATCGCGTCGCGGCTGCCGGCGATGGCTTGGCCGCCGATCCACATGTGGCCTGTGAGAGTCATGGCGCTTCCTGATAATTCAAGTGAAGCCCCGGCGTGTGATGCCGGGGCAGGGACAGCGGTCAGGCGAGGTTCTGTTCGGCGGACCAGTTTTTGTACCACTGGCGGAACAGCGCGTACTGGGTCTCGGCGTAGCGGCGCTGGGCGTCACTCAGGGCGTCGGTTTCGTTGAAGTGCAAGGCGTATTCGCGGTCGCCGTTGAGCACCATCAAGTGCTTGTAATACAGCACCAGGTCGCAGCCTTCATCGAACGACGAGAGCACTGCCAGCGCCGCTTCCAGTTCGCGAGCCAGGCGCCGGGCCTTGGCGTCGCCCTTGGCCGCTTGCTTGCTCAGCGCCACCAGTTGCAGGACTTCGCGGGGCAGGGCGTTGCCGATGCCGGTGATTGCGCCCGTGGCGTTGCAGTTGACGAAACCGTGCACCACTTGGGTGTCGACGCCGACCATCAGGGTCACGGCGTCGTCCTGCGAGGTGATGTTTTCGGCGGCGTAGCGCAAGTCGGCGCCACCGCCGAACTCCTTGAAGCCGATCAGGTTCGGGTATTCGCGGCGCAGTTCGAAGAACAGCTCGGCGCGGGTGGCGAAGCCGTAGTAAGGGCTGTTGTAGATCACTGCCGGCAGGTTCGGCGCGGCTTGGAGAATGGCCGCGAAGTGCGCCCTCTGCGCGGTCGCCGAGGCGCCACGGGACAACACGCGGGGAATCACCATCAGGCCATGGGCGCCGACTTTCGCGGCGTGGGCCGCGTGGGCCACCGCTTCACGGCTGTTGACCGCACCGGTACCGACGATGGTCGGCACGCCAGCCGCCACCAGCCGCGCCACGCCTTCCTGACGTTCGGCTTCGGTCAGCAGCGGCCAGTCGCCCATCGAACCGCAGTAAACCACCGCGCTCATGCCGATATCGATCAGCTCGCGGCCCTTGGCGACCAGCGCGTCGAAGTCGGGTTTGCGCGCGGCGGTGCACGGGGTCATCAGGGCCGGAATGCAGCCAGTGAAGATGTTATCGCTCATGGTTGTAGCTCCTCGGGACATTCATTCAGATCGGTAAAAAAGCGGGGCAGGTCAGATGCCCCAGGCGAAAGGGTCTTGTTCGTCGATCAGCAGGGTGGCGTCGGCGGTCATGTAGGCGCGCCCGGTGATGAACGGGCGCACGCGCTCGCCTTCCCATTCGAAGTGGCCTTCGAACTGGCTGCCGGTGATGCTCGCCTGGGTCCAGACCTGGCCTTCGGCGAGTTTGCCGTCAGCGGCCAGGCAGGCCAGTTTGGCGCTGGTGCCGGTGCCGCACGGCGAGCGGTCGTAGGCCTTGCCCGGGCACATGACGAAGTTGCGGCTGTCGGCCTGGTCATCGTCGGCAAACAGTTCGACGTGATCGATCAGCGCGCCGTCCTCGCCGTGGATGCCCTGGGCTTCAAGGGCCTTGAGCATCGCCCAGGTGTAATCGGTCAGGGCTTCGACGTTGCTCATCTGCAGGTCCTGGCCGTGCTCGGAGACGAGGAAAAACCAGTTGCCGCCCCACGCGATGTCGCCGAACACACGACCGTAGCCGGGCACCTCCACCGGCACCTGTTTGCGGTAGCGGTAAGCGGGCACGTTGCGCAGGGTCACCGCGCCGTCCTCGTGCAACGTGGCGCTGACCGTGCCGACCGGGGTGTCGATCTTGTGCACCCCCGGCTGGATGCGGCCCAAATGCTGCAGCGAGTTGATCAGGCCGATGGTGCCGTGGCCGCACATGCCCAGGTAACCGGCGTTGTTGAAGAAGATCACCCCGCAGGTCGCATCCGGCGACACCGGCGCGCAGTACAGCGCGCCGACCAGCACGTCATTGCCACGCGGCTCGAGCAGGCAGGCGCGGCGCCATTGATCGTGCTGCGTGCGCAGGTTGTCGCGCTTCTCGGCCATGCTGCTGCCGTGTACCTCGGGGAAGCCTTGCATCACCAGCCGCGTAGGTTCGCCGCCGGTGTGGGAATCGATGATGTGTACGCGTTTCATGAAGTCGTCCCTTGCGTGAAAGTCAGGCGTGAGCCGGGCGTTGGCCGGTGGCGGTGCGGGCGGAGGACTCAGCGGCTTCGCTTTCGTCGTCCTCGGTTTCCAGACGAATCAGGTGTGCCGGTACGCCGGTGGCGGCGCCCCAGTAGTAGATGCTCAGCGCGCAGACTGCGACGATCACTGTGTCGAACGGATGGCTGAGTACGCCGATGCCGCCGAAGCTGCCGAGTTTGGAGAGGACGATGGTCACCGCGTAGAAGCCGATCAGCCACGCCGAAGAACGCACTTGCTGACCCAGGTTGAGGTGCGCGGTCGGCACCATGCGCCCACACAGCAGGTAGATGACAAACATCAGGATTTGCAGGCCGAGCAACCACGACACGGTGCCCCAGCCCGACCAGTAGACGATCAGCGCCGCAATGATGAACGACAGCGGCCCGAGCACACTCATGCCCTTGACCCGGAACGGACGCGGCATCTTTGGCGCGTTGCGGCGCAGGGCGGCCACCGTCACCGGGGCCACGGCGTAGCTCAAGACCAGTGCAGCGGAGACCACGTTGATCAGCGCTTCCCATGACGGGAACGGCAGGGTCCAGAACACCGAGAGGCCGAAGGTCAGCCACAGCGCAGGACGGGGGATGCCGGACTTCTCGTCGATGCGGGTGAAGACCTTGAAGAACGTCCCGGTCTGCGCCCAGCCGTAGATCACCCGTGGGGTGGCGTTCATGTAGATGTTGCCGCAGCCGCTGGGCGAGATCACTGCGTCCGCCACCACCAGATAGGCCAGCCAGCCGACGCCCAGTGCCAGGGCGATGTCGCGATACGGCAGGGCCAGTTCCTTGGCGACGCCGGCCCAGCCATTGGCGAGCATTTCGGTCGGGATGCCGCCGAGGAACGCGGTTTGCAGCAGCACGTAGATAGCGGTGGAGAGCAGCACCGAAAGGATCAGCGCAATCGGAATCGTGCGTTGCGGATTCTTCACTTCGCTGGCCACCGAAATGATCGGCGTCAGGCCCAGATACGCGAAGATCACGCCGCCGGCCGACACCGCCATTTCGATCCCGGACAGGCCGAACGGGGCAAAGCCATGCACCTCGAAGTTGGCCGGTTTGAAGAAGGTGAACAGCACGCCGATCACCAGCAGCGGCACGATGAACTTGAACACGCTGACCAGATTGTTGGCCATGGCGAAGGTTTTCACGCTGCGGTAGTTGAGCAGGAAAAACAGGCACAACAGCCCGAATTGCACGCACCAGCCGAGCATGGTCGGGTCACTGGAACCGGCCTTGGTCAGTTCGGGAAACCACGCTGCCGCATATTGCCGTGAGGCGACCACTTCGATCGCCACCAGACTGGAAAACGCGATCAGCGTGATGAAGCCCATCAGGTAGCCGAGCAGCGGTCCATGGGAGTAAACCGGGTAGCGCACCACACCGCCGGCGCGGGGCAGCGCGGCGCCCAATTCGCAGTAGACGATGCCCAGCAGCAACACGGCGAAGCCGCCGAGCAGCCAGGAAAAGATCCCCGCCGGACCGGCGATGGCGGAGACGTGACTGGCGGCGAACAACCAGCCCGAACCGAAGATCGCCCCCAGTCCGATGAACGTGAGGTCTGTCAGTGAAAGTTGTTTCTTGAACTTGCCTTGGCCTGTCATAGCGTCGCCTTCTTGTTGGTTGTTGGAGGGGCGTGCAGTGGCGCTACAGTGAACTCATCAAGCGCGGCGCGATTGATGTTTTTTGCCGGCCGCGATGACGAATTCAGCACAATGGCCCACGCCAAAGCCCCGGCTCGACAGGCTGTCGGCCTTGGGGCAATCTGCGTGCAAGTGATAAAGCCGAGTGGGGAGTGAGAGGCATGCCGCAGCACGCGTTTGCGATCCTGAGCCAACAGAGCGAGGCGAGCCGGCCGCAGACCCTCGACGATCTGCTGGCGGGCATGGCGCTGTTGCTGCCGATGCTGGACGTGATTCCCAATGCGGCGATCTTCATCAAGGATGTGCAGGCGCGCTACGTCATGGCCAACCGCACGCTGGTGCAGCGCTGTGGTTTGAAAGACCTGCGACCGTTGCTCGGCAAGACCAGCGCCGAAGTGTTTCCGGCGCAATTGGGCCCGGGCTATACCGAGCAAGATCGGCGCGTGCTGGAAGAGGGTTGGGTGCTGGAGGATCAGTTGGAGTTGCATCTGTACGGCAGTCGCGAACCCGGCTGGTGCCTGACCCACAAGCGTCCGTTGTACGACCGCAATAATCGGATCATCGGCCTGGCAGGGATTTCCGTCGACCTGCAAACCGCCAGTGAAACCCATCCGGCGTATCAGCGTCTGGCGGCGGTGGACGAATACATCCGGGCAAACTTCAATCGCCGCGTCAGCCTCAGTGAACTGACACGCATCGCCGGGATTTCAGTGGCGCAACTGGAGCGTTACTGCAAACGGGTGTTCCACCTGACGCCGCGCCAGATGATCCAGAAAGTGCGCCTGGAGCATGCGCATCGGCTGTTGCATGGCGACTTGCCGATCACCGAGGTGGCGCTGCAGTGCGGCTATACCGACCACAGCGCGTTCACCCGGCAGTTCAAGGCGTCGACCGGGTTTACCCCGCGCCAGTATCGGTTGGCGACGGGGCCGTGAGGGTCGTCAGGCCTTGACCCAGCGCTGGCGGCTCCACGCACTCAACGAGTCCACGCCCAACACCAGAATCAGCATCGCCAGAATCACCGTGCTCGCCTGCGCTTCCTGAAACAGGCTCAGGCTGACATACAGCATTTGCCCTAGACCACCTGCACCGACGAAGCCCAGCACGCTGGCCATGCGGATGTTGTTTTCCCAGCGGTACAGGCAATACGCGAGCAACTGCGGGGCGAGGTTGGGCAGGGTGCCGTAGCAGAACGCCAGGACCGGATTGCCGCCCTGCAAGCGGATCGCTTCGGCAGGCTCGGGCGGGGTGTTCTCCAGTGCTTCGGCGAACAATCGACCGAGTACGCCGGTGGTGTGCAGGGCCAGCGCCAGGGTTCCGGCATTGGGGCCTAAGCCTGCGGCGAGCACCATCAGTGCTGCCCACACCAGTTCCGGAATCGCCCGCAGACCGTTGAGCAACAGCCGCGAGGCGCTTTGCAGCGGCCAACCGAAACGCCCGGCGGCCGGCAATGCCAGCACGATGCCGAACACCGCCGCGAGCAGGGTGCCGAGGGCCGACATGGCGAGGGTTTCCAGCGAGCCCTTGAGGATCGCCTGCAAGTGCGTGGCGCTCAGGTCCGGGCTGAGAAAACGTTGCGCGTAGGCGCCCATCTGCTTGAGGCTGGTGGCGCTACCCAGTTCACCGAGGTCGAGTTCGAGGTAACCGAACGAAGCGATGACGGCAACGCCAATGCCGACGATCAGCACCAGATTGATCAGGCGATTCATGTCAGCCTCCAGCGCAGCAGGCGGCTGAGTTGGTCGGCGCCGAGCACCAGAATCAGGAAGGTCAGCAACATGCTCGCCACTTCACCGCTGGCGAACATGCGCAGCGACAGGTCGATCTGTTGCCCGAGGCCACCGGCCCCAACGAATCCCATCACCACCGAGGCACGAATCGCGCACTCCCAGCGATAGACCGTGTACGACAGCAATTCTGCCGCGACATTCGGCACAATCCCGTAGGCGAACCCCGCGAGCCGTCCGCTCCCGGCCTGCATCAAGGCATGCGCCGGACGCTGGTCGGTGGACTCGAAAATCTCCGCGTAGACCTTGCCGAGCATGCCGCTGTAGGTGATGGCGATCGCCAGCACCCCCGCCGCCGGGCCGAGCCCTACGGCGCGCACGAACAGCAGTGCCCAGACGATTTCCGGCACGCTGCGCAGGAAGATCAGCAGCCCGCGCACCGGCCAGCGCAGCAAGCGCCCGAACCGACTCGGAATGCCGCCGCGCGACGCGGCCGACAGCGACAGCGCGCGACTGGCGATCAGGCTGGCCGGCACCGCCAGCAGCAAAGCCAGCGCCATGCCGGCGGTGGCGATGGCCAGGGTTTGCAGGGTGGCTTTGAACAGCAGTTGGAGAAAGTCGGCGTCGTGGGCCGGGGGCCAGAAACCGGAAATGAAGCGGCCCATTTCGGTCTGGCTGTCGGTGTGCAGTAGCACCCCCAGGTCCAGTTCGCTGAGCTGGATGCCCGGCCACAACAAGGCGATTGCCAGCAGGCTCAGCAGCAATCGCGGCCCGCTGGCCGGGTCTCGTGAATCGACCTTCAGCATCGCGGAATCTGCACAATCAGTGGCGCACTCGGCGTGTTCGGGCTTTGCAGTTGTTCGTTGGCGTACAGCGTGTCGAGCATGTCGCGGCTGACCTGTTCGGCAGGGCTGTCGAACAGAATCTGGCCGTCACGCAAACCGATGATGCGCGGAAAGTGCGCCAGTGCCAGTTCCACCGCGTGCAGGCTCGCCACCAGCGTGACCTGATGCGCCCGGGCATGCTGTGAGAGGATCGACAGGGTATGGCTGGCCAGGACCGGGTCCATCGCGGAGACGGGTTCGTCTGCCAGCAGAATCTCCGGCGTCTGATACAGCACCCGGGCAATGCCCACGCGCTGCAGTTGACCGCCGGATAACTGCTGACAGTGAGCGAACAGCTTGTCGCTCAGATCCAGCCGTGCCAGCGCGGCACGGGCGCCGGGAATGTCCAGTGGGTGCAGCAGATTCAACAGGCTCTTGCCCAGGCTCCATTGCCCGAGCTTGCCGGCCAGCACTGCGGTTACCACGCGTTGGCGCGGCGGCAGCGGCGGTGCCTGGTGAACCAGACCGATGCGCGCGCGCAGGCGTTGGCGCTGGTGGGTGGAGAGGTGCCAGGGACGTTCGCCCAACACCTCGATGTCGCCGCTGCTGGGGCGTAACGCCGTGGCCAGCAGGTTCAACAGACTCGACTTGCCGGCCCCGGACGGACCGATGATCGCTACCTGTTCACCGGCGCCAATCTGCAGGTCGACGCCGCGTAGCGCGTCGACCTGCAGATTGGCGTGGTGCAGGCGGCCTTGTTTGAGGCTCAGGGTCATTTCAACAGATCGGCGGCGCGAGCAGCTTCCTCGATGCCTTTGTAGTTCTCGGGCTTGGTGTCGATGAAGCGGCTGGCCGCCTGCAGATCAAGAATCTTCTTCTGCTCCGGATTGGCCGGGTCGAGGTCGAGGAAGGCTTTTTTGATCTTCGCCGCCAGTGTCGGGTCGAGGGTGCCGCGCACGGTCCAGTTGTAATCGAAGTAGGCCGGGGTGGTGGCGAACACATGAACCTCGTTGGTATCGACCTTGCCGGCGTCCACCAGTTTCTGCCAGACGCTGGCGTTCAGAACACCGGCATCGACCTTGCCGGCCTGGACCCAGGCGACGGTGGCGTCATGCGCGCCAGAGTAGGCGACGCGACTGAAATAGGCTTCAGGCTTGATGTTGTCGTTCTTCAACATGAAGTAGCGCGGCATCAGGCTGCCGGAGGTGGACGACACCGAGCCGAAGGCAAAGGTCTTGTCCTTGAGGTCGGCGAGGCTTTTCACGTTCGGGTCGGCGGTGATGAACTTGCTGGTGAACTGCGCATCCTGCTCGCGCTGTACCAAAGGGATCACCGGGGTCTTACCTTCGCCCTGAGTCTTCAGCTGTGCCTGAACAAAGGTGAAACCGCCCAACCAGGCCATGTCGAGGCGATCGGTCGCCAGTGCTTCGACCACGGCCGGGTAGTCGGCCACCGGCACGAACTGCACTTTCATGCCCAACTGCTGCTCCAGATAAGCCCCCAGTGGCTCGAACTTGCGCAGCAATTCGGTCGGTGCCTCATCGGGAATCGCGCTGACCCGCAGCACATCGGCGGCGTGCGTCACCAGAGCGGAAAAGGACAGGGCCAGGCCAGCGGTCAGTGCGAGGGTGCGTTTGAGCATGGAAATCTCCGTTTCATGAGCGTCGCATTCTAAGCGCCACGGGGCGAGGTGTCGCGACCGGGCGCTCAATCAGGGTAGACGAAACGGCGAGGTTATACGTAGGCAGGCGGTTAAACGCCAGCGCGGGTGTCGGGTGATGTTTTGCTCGACGTTTCACACCACGGGATGGGGCGCTGATGAAACAGGTTATTCAGGATCGCTCGTGGCCGCTTTGAGCGTCGCCGATGCGCTGTCGCGTGTCTTGATCGATCAGTGCCCGCAGGGTGGCGAAGACCGGGTCGGCGCTGGTGTACTGCTTGCCGTAGCCGAGATTGAAAGCGTAATCGAAATCCGCCGGGTTCAAACCTTGATTGTGTTGCAACAAGGTTTCCAGCTTATCCAGCGCCTTGACCGCTTTGGCCTCGGCCGACTGTGCGTTTTCATAATCGTCCCACAGCGCCAGAATCTCGCTGCGCAGCGTCTCGTCGAGCGAACGGGTCAGTAACAGAAGGTCGTTACGTTCCTGCTCGCCCTTGTCGGGGAAAGCGGCTTGATTGACCGCGGGAATGTCGCCATTGATGGCTTCGCCCAGATCGTGAACCACGCACATCTTCAGGACTTTCAGCACGTCGAGGCCCGTCAGTTGATCGGCGAAGACCATCGCCATCAGGCACAGGCGCCAACTGTGTTCGGCAGTGCTTTCGGTGCGGCCGCTGGAGGTGTGGGCGCTGCGCAGGACGTCTTTGAGTTTTTCCGCTCCGCGCAGGAATTCGAGGCGTCGCTTGATCGTGTCGATATCCATGGTTCTGTCCGGCATGTTGAGCCAAAAGGCCAGACTAGAAGCGCAGGCGTGGATCGTCCACGCATAAAATATGCGCTCAGAGCGTTTCGACCAGGCGTGTAGCGGTGCCATCGGACAGTGCGATGCGTGTCCAGCGGCACAGGCTTTGACGGATTGGTACGATCTCGGAATCGTTGCGGCCGGTGACGAACTCCACCGCTGCGGGCGCTTGAATCTCGTGCCAGCCGCTGCTCGCCAGGGCCGACTCCCTGAGCTGTATTTCAGCGGTTGCATAGCGCCAGAGCGACTGCCCCAACAGCTCGCTGAGCGGACGGCTGAACTCGGCGGCGCGGGCCGGAGAGCACGCCAGCAAGCGATGGGAAACGTCACAGATCAGGTGCATCGGGCGCTGACTTTCATTGACCAGCCGCGCCAGGGCCTGATCGGCCGCGCTGTTCAGGCGTGCGCCGAGCAGCCGCTCCAGCTGTTGCTGCGCGGCGGGCTCCATGGCCTGAACGCCGTTTTCCCAGCGGGAGATGGTCGATTGGGTGACATTGAACAACTGCGCCGCGTGTGTCTGTTTGACGCGATGCAGCAGGCGCCAGCGACGCAGGGCGATGCCGGGCAGGACGGGTTTCAATATCGGATCGGACATCACGGTTGTCGATAAAGATTGATGGGCCGGACAGTCTGAAGACTGCCGGCCCGGGGTGCAAATTCGCCGGACGATCAGCTGCTTTCCGGCAGTCTGGCGATCACTTTGATCTCGAAGCGAAAGCCGGCCAGCCAGGTCACGCCCACTGCCGTAATCGTCGGATAGGGTGCGCTGCCCCAGAACTCCGGGACCACTTCCCAGATGGTTTCAAACGTCGACTGCGGATCGACCATGAACACCGTCACGTCCACCGCATCATCGAAGCTGCACCCGGCAGCATGCAGGATCGCATTCAGATTGTTGAAAGCCAGACGCACCTGGTTTTGCAGGTCCGGTTCCGGCGAGCCGTCTTCAAGGCTGCCGACTTGTCCGGAGACGAACAGAAAACCGTTGGAACGAATCGCCGGCGAGTAGCGATGGCGCTCGTAAAGCGCATGGCGGGCGGGTGGGAAAACGGCGTCGCGCTGGGTCATGGGTGTCTCCATCATTGTTTGGTTGTTGACGATGGAGTGACTGTAGGGGGTTGCGCAGCGCCGATAAACGCGCAACCTTGGCGTTCACTGTTTGTAAATTCCAAACAATCGGAGGGCGAAAAGTGGACCGTTTCGATGCAATGCAGGCGTTCGCCCGGGTGGTCGAGGCGGGCAGCTTCACCAAAGCCGCCGAGACCCTGCACATGAGCAAGACCACCGTGACCCAGCTCGTCCAGCAACTGGAAGCACGGCTGCGGGTCAAGTTGCTCAATCGCACCACGCGCAAGGTCAACGTCACCGCCGATGGCGCAATATTCTACGAGCGGGTAATCAGTTTGCTGGCGGATCTGGACGACGCCGAAACCGCTTTGTCCGGCGCCTCTGCATTGCCCAGGGGACGCTTGCGGGTGGATGTGCCGAGCCCGCTGGCCCGCCTGATTCTGATTCCGGCGTTGCCGGACTTCCACCGGCGCTATCCGGACATCCAGATCGACATGGGCGTCAGTGACCGCATCGTCGACATCATCGATGAGAACGTCGATTGCGTGGTGCGCGGCGGCGAGTTGCTGGATCAGTCGCTGATGGCCCGGCGGGTGGCCGATCTGCAGCTCGGGGTATTCGCCGCGCCGAGTTATCTGGCCCGCGCCGGAACACCGACGCATCCTCTGCACCTTGAGGATTCGGATCATCGCGTGGTGGCGTTTCTCTGGGCCCGCACCGGCCGGCCGGTGCCGTATGCCTTGCACAATGCCAGTGAGCGCCTGTTGATCAAGGGACAGCACGTTCTGGCGGTCGATGATGGTAACGCCTATCTGGCGGCGGGCCTTGCCGGCATGGGCGTGCTCTGGCTGCCCCGGTACATGTCGGCTGAACACGAGGCGCGGGGCGCGTTGGTGCCATTGTTCGAGGGCTGGGGTCTTGATCCTATGCCGTTGTACATCGCGTACGCGCCGAACCGGCATATCAGCCAAAAGCTAAGGGTCTTTATCAATTGGATCGTGGAGTTGATGGCGGGCCACGCCAATGGCCCGGAACTTGCTGAGACGCGCTCCGAGACTGTCAAATAAATAACGAATAACGGCAATCACAACGTCGGCAGTTCTGGATGCAGCGCTATTCGCCCAAGGAGCGTCACCCCCCGTCATGAATATGTATATCGATATTGTCGGCGCGTGCAATTTAAGCTGCCCTTCGTGCCCGATGGGCAACTCGGAAAACGTCAACTTCAAGAAAGCCATGCAAGTTGACATGTTCCGCAAGATCGTCGACAAGGCCCGGAACGAAGGGGTCGAGACGATCTTTCTGTATAACTGGACCGAGCCATTGATCCACCCGCGAATCGGTGAGTTTGTCGAGATCATCAATGCGGCCGGTTTGCAGAGCGGTATCAGCTCCAACTTGAACCTGGCCAAGAACATGGAAACCGCCATGCTGGCCAATCCTTGGTTCTTCCGTATCTCGTTGTCCGGGTTTTACCAGGAGACTTACCAGCAGGGGCACGTGGGCGGCGACATTGAAGTGGTCAAAGCCAATATGATCAAACTGCATGAGCTCAAGCAGCAACATGGTTTGAATACGCGGATCGAGGTTTACTACCACCGTTATCTGGACAACATGGAAGAAGAAGGGCTGATGCGCGAGTTCAGCCAAAGTCTGGGTTTCGAGTTCTCCACCGGGTATTCAGTAATGATGCCGCTGGAGAAAACGCTGGCGCTGATCGAGCGCGACCCTTCGGTGACGGATACCGATCATGAAACCCTGAAAAGACTGGCGCTGCCGCCTTTCGACGATCTGGTCAATCTGGTCCGCCAGTATCCGAGGCAGGCGTGCTCGCTCAAGGATGACTGGCTGGTGCTCGACTGCAACGGCAATACCATTTTGTGCTGTTCCATTTTCAATCAGACCGAATACCAGGTCGGCAAGTATCTGGACATGCCTCTGGCGCAACTGACCGGCCTCAAGTCCACCCAGAAAAATTGCGTCGACATGTGCAATCGCTGCGCAAAAAACGGCTTGCACATCTACTCGACCCAATCCAATCGTGGGCCGCTGGAGAGTCATGCCGTCAACCGCATTATCGACTTCCAGCGCCGTACGATCATGGGGGTGCCGGTCGAAAGCGAAAAGCTTGGGCGAACCGGCGAAGTCAGTGCGGAGAACTTCGACGAAGCGCAATACCTGCAAATGAACCAGGACGTCAAAAGCGCGATTTCCACGGGGGCGTTCACCAGTGGTTATCAGCATTACGTGCTGTTCGGGCGTCTGGAAGGCCGGCTCGGTGCGGGTTATCTCACCGTCGTCTGACCGTGCGGATCGGGCCCTGCCAGTTGGGTTGAAAGCCATTCACTGAAACATCGCGCCATCGGGTCGTTCTCGCTGTCGCGATGGGTCAGCAGCGCCCAGTTCGGGCCGCGAATGGTTTGCTCCACCAGCGGCTGCAACAGCCCGCTGTCCTGCGCCTGGCGGCTGAGTAACTGGCTGACCAGCGCAATGCCAAGCCCTGCACACGCAGCGTCCAGCAGCAGGCCCGGGTCGGAAAAATTCAGGCCCTGATCCTGCTGGCCGACATCGATTCCGGCTTCCACCGCCCAATGACTCCAGTCCATTTCCCGTTCGCCGTGCAACGTGGTGCGCTGCGCGACGGGCTGCGCCAACACGCTCGGGTGGCAGGCCGGGTAGAGGCGGTCGGCATGCAGCACTTTGAAGTTGCATTCGGCTTGCGAGCTGATGTCGTCGCGCACGGCGAGGTCAATCGTCTGGCTGACCATGTCCGGCACTTCATCGGTGCTGAAAATCCACAGATCGACCTGCGGATGCTGTTGCCGGAAATCCGCCAGACGCGGCAGTAGCCAGTGCCGGGCAAACGCCGGCGTGGTGTTGAGCACCAGTTGATTGGGCTTCTGATATTGCCCGAGGCGCCGGATGCCGACCGCCAGTTGCTGCAGCATCGCCTGCGTGGTGCTGAGCAGGTCGTGGCCGGCATCGGTCAGCGCCACGCTGCGTCCGCTGCGAAAGAACAGCGGCTGTTCGAGGTACGCCTCGAGGCTGCGGATCTGCTGGCTGATCGCCGATTGCGTGAGGTGCAACTCATCGGCGGCCTTGTGAAAACTGCCCAGGCGAGCAGCCGCTTCGAAGCCGCGCAGGGAGCTGAGCGGCGGCCAGTGTTTGAGCATATCGATAAGTTCCTCTAATCAGTTCTGCGCAAAATCCATCGTTTGTTTGCCTGTTTGTGCGTCCGTAGCATGGTCACCTTGAACACATTGGCTTAACTAGCGAGGCTTATCATGCAGCACAATGACAATAAAAACAGCGCTTGGATGATGCCGGCGGAGTGGGTCACCCATGCCGCCACGTGGATGGTCTGGCCGCACAACAAAACGTTGTGGGAGTCGGGGTGGCGCGTGACATTGGCGCAGGTGCAGGAAGACTTCGCCCGGGTCGCCAACGCCATCGCCCGTTTCGAACCGGTGAAGCTGGTGGTCGATCCGTCGGCCATCGCCAGCGCCAAAGCCCTGTGCGGGCCAAACATCGAATTGATCGCGCTGGCGGTCAACGACAGTTGGTGCCGCGACTCCGGCCCGAGCTTCGTCTGCCATCCGCAGCACGGGCTGGCCGGTGTCAGCTGGCGCTTCAACGCGTGGGGCGGCAAGTCGGCGCATGACCTGGACGAAAGCCTGGCACGCCGCGCCCTCAATCATCTGGGCCTGGAGTGCTTCGGCACGCCGCTGAGCAATGAAGGCGGAGCGATTCACGTTGACGGCGAGGGGACGCTGATCACCACCGAGTCGGTGCTGCTCAACCCCAATCGCAACCCGGGCATCGGCAAGGCCGAGATGGAAGAAATTTTCAGCCGCTTGCTCGGCGTGAAGAAAACCATCTGGCTGCCGGGCGATCCGGATTACGTCACTGGCGACATGACCGACGGCCATGTCGATGGCGTCTGCGCGTTCGCTCGTCCCGGCGTGTTGCTGGTGGATGCCACCCATGACCAGAACTCGGTGTACGCCGAGGTGGCGCGGGAGAATCGCCGCGCACTGGAACTGGCCACTGACGCTCAAGGCCGCCGGTTCGAACTGATCGAGCTGTTTGAGGCCAGCGAAGCGGTGGACACCGACGCCGAAGTGTTCTGCGCCTCGTACACCAATTTCTACATCGCCAACGGCGCGATCATCATGCCGGCTTACGGCATCGAGGCTGACCACGCCGCCGCCAAGGTACTGGAACAGGCCTTCCCCGGCCGCGACGTGGTGCCGGTGCGCATCAATCACCTGGCTCATGGCGGTGGCGGGGTGCATTGCATCACCCAACAGCAACCGGCCTGGCCGGTGGAGGGTTGAGAGATGAGCCATCTGACCATCGCCACCACGCAGATGCCGTGCACCTGGGACCTGCAGCACAACCTTGATCAGGCTGAGCAACTGGTCCGTGAAGCCGCCGCGCAGGGTGCGCAAGTGATCCTGCTGCAGGAGCTGTTCGCCACGCCGTACTTCTGCATCGAGCAAAGCCATAAACACCTGGCGCTGGCCGAGGAGTTTCGTGACAGCCGCATGCTCCAGCGCTTTGCCGCACTGGCGAAAGAGCTGGGCGTGGTGCTGCCACTGAGCTGGTTCGAGAAGGCCGGCAACGCGTATTTCAATTCGCTGACCGTGGCCGATGCCGACGGGCGCCTGTCGGGGGTGTATCGCAAGACCCACATCCCCAACGCCATCGGTTATCAGGAGAAGGAATATTTCAGCCCCGGCGACAGCGGTTTCAAAGTCTGGGACACCGCGTTCGGCCGCCTTGGCGTGGGCATCTGCTGGGATCAGTGGTTCCCCGAAACAGCGCGCTGCCTGGCGTTGATGGGCGCCGAAGTGCTGCTGTTTCCCACCGCCATCGGCTCTGAACCGGGCTGCGCGGCGCTGGATTCCCGTGACCACTGGCAGATGACTATGCGCGGTCACGCTGCGGCCAATCTGCTGCCAGTGGTGGCGGCGAATCGGGTCGGATGCGAGGTGGCGACCACCGATTCGGCGTTGCACATGCGCTTTTACGGCTCGTCGTTCATCAGCGATCACAAAGGCCAATTGCTCGCCGCCGCCGACCGCGACAGCACCGGTGTGTGGGTGCACGGCCTCGATCTCGACGCCATGCGCGAAGAGCGCCTGAGCTGGGGCATCTACCGTGACCGCCGCCCGGACATGTATGGCGCGCTGCTCAGCCACGACGGTCGCCACCTCCATGCACGCTGGAACACTCAAGGGGTTTGAACATGGCTACGCACCACAAACGACTGCTCGGCGTATTGGGCCTGGCGCTGACTTGCGTGATCCCGTCGCTGCATGCCGAGGATAAAACCCTACGGCTGTACAACTGGGCCGATTATTTTGCCGAAGACACCCTCAGCCGCTTCACCGCCGAAACCGGGATCAAGTTGATCTACGACGTCATGGACGGCAGCGAAACCCTCGAAGCCAAGATGCTCGCCGGCGGCAGCGGCTACGACCTGATTTTTCCCGGCGACACCGTGGCCGAGCGCCTGATGCGCGCGGGCAGCCTGATGCCGCTGGATCCATCGAAGCTGACGGCGCTGGCCGACATCGAACCCGGTTTGCAGAAACTGCGCAGCCATTACGAGCATTCCCGCCAAGCCACCGTGCCCTACACCTGGGGCACCATCGGCCTGACGTATAACGCGGCGCAGATCCAGCAGCGCATGGCCGACGCACCGGTCAACAGCCTGGATCTGTTGTTCAAACCGGAACTGGCGGCGAAATTTGCCGATTGCGGAATCTCCATGATCGACTCGCCGGACGAAGTGCTGGCGGTGGTGCTGAATTACCTGGGGCGCGATCCGCGCAGCGCGAAACCGGCGGATCTGGCGGCAGCCAGCGACTTGTTGATGAAACTGCGTCCGTACATTCGCAAGTTCCAGTCGCAACCGGTGACCGATCTGGTCAACGGCAATCTGTGCCTGTCGCTGGGTTACAGCGGTGACATGACCCAGGCTCAGCGCACCTCGGACAGCGCCGGCAAGGCCACGAAATTCCAGTACCGCATCCCTCGCGAGGGCACCACGGTGTGGATGGACACCATGGCGATTCCGGTCGATGCGCAACACCCGGAATACGCCTACGCCTTCATCAACTTCGTGATGCGCCCGCAGAACATGGCGGCGATCAGTAACTTCACCGGCTACCCGACTTCCAACGCCAAGGCGCGGGCCAGTGTCGATGCGGCCATGCGCGACAACCCGGACATTTACCCCGACGAGGCCACCTATGCTCGGTTGATCCCGGGCAAGGACATTCCCCAGGCCGACATGCGCGCCCGCATGCGCACCTGGACCAAATTCAAGACCGCCACCCACCCGTGATGCCAGCGCCGGCGCCCGCGCGCCGGCCATTTTCAGGAAAACCTGTTATGTCGACCCGTCGTGAGTTCATCAAACAAGTATCGGTCGCCGCCGGTGTCAGCGCCGCGTGCATCGGCCTTGGCCTGTCGCCGGGCAAAGTGCTGGCGGCCAGCGCAAAGGATTGGTTCATGCCCGACGAGGGCGACCCGCACGAACGCGCGTTCATCGCCTTCGGCGCGCAGGACGCGATCTGGGAGGATTTCACCGCTGACGTGCAGGCCGCCCTGGGCCGTGTCGCCCGTGCCATTGCCCGCTATGAGCCGGTGACCGTGTTCTGTCGCCAAGGCGAGCGCAGCCTGGCCGAAGAGTATTGCGGCATCCGTAATGTCACCTACGTGACCGCCGCGCTCGATGACATCTGGATGCGTGACATCGGCGCCAACTTCGTCATCGACGACAGGGGTGGCCTCGGCGCGGTCGACTTCAATTTCAACGGTTGGGGCGATAAACAGCAGCACACCAAGGACGCGAAAATCGCCGCGATTGTGGCTGACGACGCGCAAGCGACTTACCTGCGCAGCGAACTGGTGGGCGAGGGGGGCGGCATTGAAGTCGATGGTCACGGCACCGGGATCATGACCGAAAGCAGCTGGATCAACGGCAACCGCAACCCGGGCTGGAGCAAGGCAGACGTTGAGGCCGAACTGAAGGCACGGCTGGGCCTGCGCAAAATTATCTGGCTGCCGGGGATCAAGGGCAAGGACATCACCGACGCCCACGTCGATTTCTATGCGCGGTTCATCAAGCCCGGCGTGGTCATCGCCAACCTCGACACCGACCCGCAATCCTACGATCACCAGGTCACGCTGGCGCATCTGGAGATTCTCATGAAAGCCACCGATGCTGACGGTCGGCCACTGCAGATTCACACGATTTCGCCGCCGCTCAATCCACGCAAGAGCAAGTTCAACAAGAACAACCCGGACTTTGCCGCCGGCTACATCAATTACTTCGTGATCAACGGCGCGATCATCGCCCCGGAGTTCGGCGACAAGGCCGCCGACCAAAAGGCTTACGAGCTGCTGTCGAGGCTGTACCCGGAGCGCAAAGTCGAGCTGCTGAACATCGATGCGATTACGGCCGGTGGCGGCGGGATTCATTGCGTGACCAGCCATCAGCCGCAAGCGTGATTGACTCTTTGGCCCATCGAGCCAACTATCGGCGGATAACAACATGACCGATGGGCCAGACCTTGATCGAACGACGTCAATTCAGCGGAGGCATGAAGGGCAAAAACCTCCGCTATCTGAATGAGCAAGCCACCGAGACCCGCGTCACCCGCACCGGTTTTCTGTTGCTGGAGCACTTTTCGCTGCCGGCCTTCACCCAGGCGCTGGATACGATCATCACCGCCAACCTGCTGCGCGCCGGGCTCTTTACGTCGCGCACGTTTGGTCTGGGCGAGGGTGAGGTGATCAGCGATCTGGGGCTGGTGATTCGTCCGGATGGGCAAATTGATTTGGCCTGTCTGGCGGAGCTGGATCTGCTGGTGGTGTGCGGCGGCTACCGCACCGAGTTGAAGGCAAACGAGGGATTGATCAGCCTGCTGCGATGCGCCGCAGAGCGCGGCCTCAGTCTGGCCGGATTGTGGAACGGTGCGTGGTTTCTCGGCCGCGCCGGACTGCTCGATGGCTATCGTTGCGCGATCCACCCGGAACATCGTCCGGCGCTGACGGAAATTGCCAAGTCCACTCAGGTCAGCAGCGAACCTTACGTGATCGATCGCGACCGGCTTACGGCGTCCAGTCCGTCCGGGGCTTTTCACATGGCACTGGATTGGATCAAAGGCTTGCACGGCAAAGCGCTGGTCGAAGGCATCGAGGATATTCTGGCGTTCGAGGAATCGCGCTATCGGCGGATCAAGCCGGACGAAAACCTCTGCGTCAGTGCGCCGTTGCGCGAGGTGGTCAAACTGATGGACGCCAACCTCGAAGAGCCGCTGGAACTGGAGCAACTGGCGGTGTACGCCGGCCGCTCGCGACGGCAACTGGAGCGTCTGTTCAAGGAGCAACTGGGCACCACCCCGCAACGCTATTACCTGGAACTGCGCATCACCGAAGCCCGGCGCCTGTTGCAGCACACCGAGCTGTCGCAGATGGACGTGCTGGTGGCGTGCGGTTTTGTCTCGCCAAGCCACTTCAGCAAGTGCTACAGCGCGTTTTTCGGCTATCGGCCGTCCAAGGAAAAGCGCTTGGTCAAATAGCCCGAGCCGCCGTGTGTGCCGCTGGCCTCAGAGCTGATCGGCATCAATCACCGCTTGAGCAAACGCCTGCGGATCTTCCTGCGGCAGGTTATGGCCGATGCCGCCGTTGATCAGCCGGAACTGATACTTGCCGGTGAAACGCTTGGCGTAATCCTCCGGCGCCGGGTGCGGTGCGCCGTTGGCATCGCCTTCAAGAGTGATGGTCGGCACGCTGATCGACGGTGCGCTGGCGAGTTTTTGCTCCAGCGCTGCGTATTTCGCTTCGCCCTGCACCAGACCCAGACGCCAGCGGTAGTTGAACACGGTGATCTCGACGTGATCGGGGTTTTCCAGCGCCTTGGCGCTGCGCTCGAACGTCGCGTCATCGAACGCCCATTTCGGCGAGGCGAGCTGCCAGATCAGTTTGGCGAAATCGTGGGTGTTCTTGCGGTAGCCGTCGCGGCCACGCTCGGTGGCAAAGTAGAACTGATACCACCACTGCCATTCAGCCTTGGGCGGCAGCGGATTCTGGCCGGCGGCCTGATTGCCGATCAGGTAGCCGCTGACCGACACCAGCGCCTTGACCCGCTCCGGCCACAGTGCCGAGACGATGTCCGCCGAGCGCGCGCCCCAGTCGTAGCCGCCGAGCACGGCCTGCTGGATGTGCAGGGCATCCATGAAGTCGATGACGTCGCTGGCCAGCGCCGCCGGCTGGCCATTGCGCAGGGTTTGCTCCGAGAGGAAATGCGTGTCGCCATAACCCCGGGCATACGGCATCAACACCCGATAGCCCTTGGCGGCGAGCAACGGCGCCACCGCGTCGTAACTGTGAATGTCGTACGGCCAGCCGTGCAGCAAAATCACCACCGGACCTTGCGCCGAACCGGTTTCGGCGTATGCCACGTCCAGTAACCCGGCCTTCACATGCTTGAGCGGACCGAACGGCGAGGGCGCTGAATATGTTGCGGCTTGCTCGCTGGATTCAGGTGGGGCGGCGCTGGCTGTTTGTATCTGAGCAATGGCAGCCGCGCCAACCCATGCGAGGGCCAGGATCGAGCGACGTTGGGCTTTAACGGTTGTGCGGTTGTTCACGGCGATCTTCATGGTGATGTCTCCTTGGCGAGCCTTGATGGGGAAGGTGCTGCAACCCGTGCAGGCATTTGAACGCCGGGACGTATCTGGCCCATGTCGAAAAAACGCCGGGACTCAAGCGCATGTATCGCCGGGGCGCTTTCATACACTGTGATACACGGTCGATCCGCTGGCGGCGTCGCTTTGTACCGCCGTGTATCCGGCGCCGGGCGCGGTACACGCCGAGACCAAACGCCCGGTGCCTGACACATCGCCGCTACACGCCGCCCGCACAGTCGTGGCCTTCACACCACGACTGTCGAGAGGGCTCTACCATGCAACGCACATTGATTCTGGCCACTGTGGCCGCACTGGTTTCATTCACCGGCCTGGCACAGGCGGCGGACGCTCAGGCCATGAGCTGGCAGCAAGGCCTGAGCCGTACCGATCTGATTCGTCAGGACCTGGGCGCGGCCGATCGCGAAGTGATACAGGCACGCATCGATTTCGAACCGGGGGTGACTGCGCCACGGCATGCGCATCCGGGTGTCGAGGTGGCGTACGTGATCAGCGGAACCCTGGAATATCAACTTGAGGGCCGGCCGGCGGTGACCCTCAAGGCCGGGGATTCGCTGTTCATCCCGGCAGGCGTTGCGCATGTGGCGAAAAACGTCGGCAGCGACAAGGGCGTCGAACTGGCGACCTATGTCGTCAACAAGGGTCAAGCGTTGTTGCAGTTGAAACCGTAAGCGGCTTATCGGGCCCGCAGCAACTTGCGGTAATCCACCGGCGAGATCCCGCGCGCCTGGCGGAAGGAATGGCTGAACGAGCTGGCCTGCGAGTAACCCAGCATCAGGGCGATGTTCATGATGCTGGTGTCGGTGCGGCGCAAGTAATGGTCGGCCAGTTCCATGCGCATGGTTTCCAGCACCTGATTGAAGTTTTCCCCTTCGGCGGCCAGTTTGCGTTGCAAGGTACGCGGCGAAATCGCCAACTGCCGGGCCAGGCTTTTCAGGCTGAAATCGCCGGACGGCAACTGTTCGGTGAGCAGCGCACGCAAGCGGTCGGTCACGGAAAACGCCGGGTACGACAGGCACAACTGCCAATCGGCTTCCAGCAGCATGCTGCGATGCATGCGCGGATCGGCTCCATGGATCCGTGCCGAGAGTGTCGATTCGGCGAACACCAGCGCGTTGCTCCCGGCCTCGAACTGCACCGGACAACCGAAAAAGTGTTCGTACAGCGCCGGCTCGCCGACAGCGGCATGCCTCATTCGCACTTCCTGCATCGGTTGGTTGCTGGCGATCAACCAGCGCCCGAACGCCGCCCAGCCAACCATCAAGGCTTCCTGGTGCAGGGCACAGTAAGGTTCCAGTTCATTGGTGCGCTGATCTTCGAGGGTCACGCGGCCGTCGCCGATGAGGATCCTGGTCTGGCTGGAAGGGCTGTCGTAAACGATCTTGCCGAACCGCAGGATCATGTTCAGCGACTCGCCCAAGTTCGCGCTGGTCATCAGCACATAACCCAGCACGCCGTAGGTGCCGGGGCGCACCGCCGCGCCGACCAGCAGACCGAAATGCGCCAGGTTGCTGCTGCAGGCCGCCAGTTCCAGCAGGGCGCGCAGTTGCTTCATGGGGATGCGCACGATCGAGTCAGACAACTGCTCGCGTGACAGTCCGGTCTGGTGCAACAGCCAGTCGCCATCGCAGCCGTGTTGTTCGGCGACATCAAGGACGTGGTTAACGAAGGCAGCGCTGGAAGTGGCGGGTCGCATGGGGGGAGGGGAAGTCCGGTAATCCGGTGATCTTGCTTTTCCGAAAGGTGAAGGAAGCGACGTCGCCAGGCACGCGGCGTCAATAGGCCTACATGCGCCCGACCACCGGAATGCCGGTGCCGGTGACCGCCGAAGCTTGTTCCGAGATCAGAAACAGAATGACCGCCGCCAACTGGGCCGGGGTGACCCAGCGCTGGTGTTCGGCGTCGGGCATGGCCTCGCGGTTTTGCGGGGTGTCGAGAATGCTGGGCAGCACGGCATTGACGGTGATGCTCATGTCCTTGAGCTCTTCGGCCAGGCTTTCGGTCAGGCGCAGTACGCTGGATTTCGACGCGGCATAGGCGCCCATGCCCAACCCGGCTTTTGCCGCCATGCTCGCACCGATATTGACGATGCGCCCCGCCGAGGACTGCAAGAGTAACGGCAGCAAGGTTTTGCTGGCGTTCAATGCGGTTCGAAGGTTCAGCGTGTAGAGCCGGTCCCAGGCTTCTATCGTGCCGCCGAGCAACGGCTCCCACGCATAGCCGCCCGCACTGTTGACCAGTGCATCGAGGCGGCCGAAATAGCGGTTGATCTGCCGGGCGACCTCCTGGCAATCGGCGAGGGACGCCAGATCAATGCCGGACAGAACCAGTCGATTGTGCGAACTGGGCAGCCCGATCCTTGCCTGATCGATCAGCACCAGATCTGCGCCCTGGGCTGCGGCCATGTCCGCCAGGGTCTCGCCGAGATTCCCCAGGGCGCCGGTAATCGCCACAACGCGCCGTGAGAGTGACTGAGTCATCAAGAGTCCTTTCCTTTTTAAGGGCGCATACTCTAATGATATCGGTGGCCCATGGCATGCTTTTGGATGTCAACTTGTTGTGCAAAAGTGCCAAAATTTTTTGCCTGGAGAAACGCGTGCAAAGGGTCGTTAAACAGGCGTCAGAAAGTTGGCTTTGGCGCGATGCCAAAACTTCAGCAAGTGCCGTTCAATGGGGTTTCAGCGGAATCTGCCGAAGGTCGATCAAGTGTCGATTCGAAACGGTCCTGAAAGCCTGGCGATAGTTTGGGCTGGCATGCTTGCCGTACTTTTTCCCACTGCATAATCTGTTGCTGCAGCGTTTAACGGCTGCTTGTATCCTTGCGCGCGACAAGGACAGGCGGCTGCAGCCATTGAGTCAATCATGAGTCGCTGGAACGGAAAACCGGACTTTCCCAAAGGTAGTGATGTGAAGCGTGATACTCATCTGGTAGTGCTGCTGTTGGCGGTGATTGGTTGTTCCCTGGCGTCATTGACGGTATGGAAAGTGCTGGCCGCTCGTGAGCGGGCACTGGAAGAAATCAACGTCCATGGCTTGAACCTGACCCAGGCGCTGGCGACGTATTCCGAAGGCATCGTCCGTCAGAGTTCGCTGCTGTTGCTCGGCTTCGTCGAGCGTCTGGAAACCGAAGGCAGCGGTCCGGCGCAGATTGAACGGCTGAGGGCCTTGGTCAGTCGTCAGGAACCGCTGATGCCACAGCTCAGTGGCATCACCATTTACGATCGCCAGGGCCGCTGGTTGATGTCTTCCAACCGGCCGATTCCCGCCGGCGCGAACAGCAGTGATCGCGTCTATTTCATCCATCACCGCGACGACCCTTCCCGCGAAACCTTTATCGGTCCGCCGATCCAGAGCCGCTCCAATCAGGAGTGGGTGATTACCGTCAGCCGCCGTTTCAACGATGCGCAGGGCGAGTTTGCCGGCGTGGTGGCGGTCACCCTCGGGGTGGAAAACTTCCTGCGCCTGTTTGGCAAGATCGACGTCGGCCAGGAAGGCGCCATCGGCTTGTCCTATACCGACGGCACGTTGCTGGTGCGCTATCCGTTCCGCGAGCAGGACATGGGGCGCAACTTTTCCAAGTCACCGATCTATGCCAAGTATCTGGTTGATCGTTCTGTCGGCACCGCGTCGTTCACCTCCAGCCTGGATGGCGTGGAGCGGCTTTATGCCTTCCGCAAGAGTGATCGGCTGCCCCTGATCACCACCGTCGCCCTCGGCAAGCGCGAGGCCCTTGCTGCGTGGCGTCTGGAGGCGTGGCTGTCGGCAGTGGTGGTGACCGGGCTGTTGGGACTGACCGGGCTGATCGGCTGGTTTCTGATTCTGGATATCCGCCGGCGCACCCGCGCCGAAGACCAGTTGCGCGGCACGCAGCAGCAGTTGCTTTCATCCAATCGGCAGCTTGAACTGCTCGCGATGAAGGACGCCCTGACGGGGCTGGCCAACCGTCGCTGCTTTGACCAGAGCCTCGCCATGGAAGCGCGGCGCGCACAACGTGACGGCACGACGCTGGCGTTGCTGATGATCGATATCGACTATTTCAAGCTGTTTAACGACTCGTTCGGACACGTTGCCGGCGATGCCTGCCTGCAAACCGTGGGCAAGCTCCTCGGGGAATGCGTGCGACGCCCGTCAGATCTGGTGGCGCGCTACGGCGGTGAGGAAATGGGCGTGATCATGCCGGACACCGACAGTGACGGTGCGGCGGTGGTGGCGCAGCTCATTCTCGACCGCCTGAAGCAAGCGAACATCGCGCACACCGCCAGCCCGTACGGACGGCTGAGTGTCAGCATCGGCATCGCGACGGCCTCGGGCGCGCAACTGGAACGCTTGCAAGGGTTGATCGAGGTCGCGGATCAGGCGCTGTATGACGCCAAGGCGCGGGGGCGTGATCAGTTTGTGAAAGCCGTCTTTATCTAAAGTGCGGCCAGGAAACATCCGGGAGCAATTGGGGGCGGGCAGAACAAACGCCTCTTTTTTTCATTAAGTATTTCTAATCATCAATGAAATTTGCTTCATTTCGCTTTCGTTAGAGAGAGAACTGGCCAATCATTGCCTTATGTCGACGCGATAAGGCGTTATAAGCCCTTTCTCCACCTCGAGGCCATCCAGAATTACTGGAAGGGCAGAGCAGGTTTTTATCTCCTCCCGGGATCACTCTGCTTTTATGGATGTTTTGGCGAAGCAGTGAATATAGAGTCAATCAGATATTTATAGCTGTCTCCTTATGTTTCTCAATATCTCTCGATGTTGATTTGATGTAGCGGCTTTATTGAGTTGTCGCAAATTTTATATCTTTCCGAGATCTGCGCAATCGAATTTATTTATCAATTCGAATGCTGTTGCCTGCGTGGAATTCGATTGTGGAAATATATCAAGGACGTTCGCCTCCAAAGGATTCTAGAGATTGAAGTTGTGAAGGTGTTGTAAAATGAAAACCGAAAACGTTCTGGTTCTGAGGACATGCGCCAATAACATGGCCGACCACTGTGGTCTGATATGGCCTGCCTCAGGATTGGTGGAATGCAGGTTTTGGGAGCCTACGAGAAAGCTCGAGAATGGCCTGACGGGCTTGCTTTGGGGGCAGGGCTCGGATGCTCAATTGAGCATGCAGGCAGATGCGCGATGGGTCGTCTGTGAAGTTGCAGTGGGTGATTTGATTTTTCTTGAAGATGATGAAGGCGTAAAGTTTTCCCGCGCACAAGTAGTCCACGTGGGTACGAGAAGTAGCGCACTGAATTACATTGTTGACAATGCGGTTAATTATGAATCCTCGACCACCAATTTGATTGAGACTTTCAAGTTTCCTGAAGTGCAAGCAGAGGTCGTTGAGACACTCTCCACACTCCCGGTTATTGCCGGCAGTCTTCCCGATGTGGTCAATCACCGTACAACTTTGCGAGCTACGCAAAAGCTCGAAACAGCGGTCTATGGCAGTACGCTCACTGGCGCCAGTCAGAGCCAGCTCATTGCAGGTTATGGCAGCACCGCAACTGCTGGGGATAGCAGCACGCTTATTGCGGGCTACGGCAGCACCGGAACTTCAGGGTCCGACAGTTCGATCATTGCAGGGTATGGCAGCACACAAACCGCCGGAGATGAAAGCTCGCTGATGGCGGGTTACGGCAGCACCCAAACAGCCCAAGAGGGTAGCGATCTCACCGCCGGCTACGGCAGCACTGGCACCGCCGGCTCGGACAGTTCGCTGATTGCCGGCTACGGCAGCACGCAAACGGCGGGCGGAGAGAGTTCTCTGACTGCGGGTTATGGCAGTACGCAAACGGCTCAGATCGGTAGCGATCTCACCGCAGGCTATGGCAGCACCGGCACCGCCGGCTCCGACAGTTCGCTGATCGCCGGCTACGGCAGCACGCAAACGGCGGGCGGCGAGAGTTCTCTGACCGCCGGTTATGGCAGCACCCAGACGGCCCAGGAGGGCAGTGATCTCACCGCCGGCTACGGCAGCACCGGCACCGCCGGCTCCGACAGTTCGCTGATCGCCGGCTACGGCAGTACGCAAACGGCGGGCGGCGAGAGTTCTCTGACTGCCGGTTATGGCAGCACGCAAACGGCTCAGATCGGTAGCGATCTCACCGCCGGGTACGGCAGCACCGGCACCGCCGGCTCCGACAGTTCGCTGATCGCCGGCTACGGCAGTACGCAAACGGCGGGCGGCGAGAGTTCGCTGACTGCCGGTTATGGCAGTACGCAAACGGCTCAGATCGGTAGCGATCTCACCGCGGGCTACGGCAGCACCGGCACTGCCGGCTCCGACAGTTCGCTGATCGCCGGCTACGGCAGCACGCAAACGGCGGGGCAGGAAAGCTCCCTGACCGCCGGTTATGGCAGTACACAAACAGCTCAGATCGGTAGCGATCTCACCGCAGGCTACGGCAGCACGGCCACCACCGGACCCGACAGCATGGTGACTGCCGGTTACGGCAGTTCGCAAACTGCCGGCCACGGCAGTGCTCTGATTGCAGGCTACGGCAGCACTCAGACGGCGGGTTACAAAAGCATTCTGACTTCGGGGTACGGCAGCACTCAGACCGCTCAGGAAAGCAGCGACCTCATCGCGGGCTACGGCAGTACGGAAACCGCTGGCTACGACAGCTCGCTGATCGCCGGTTACGGCAGTACCCAAACTGCCGGTCACGGAAGCATCCTGACTGCCGGTTACGGCAGCACACAGACCGCACAGGAAGGCAGTTCGCTCACAGCAGGTTATGGCAGCACCAGTACCGCCGGCCCCGACAGTTCGTTGATCGCAGGGTATGGAAGCACTCAGACCGCAGGACACGAAAGCACGCTGACCGCAGGCTACGGGAGTACCCAGACCGCTCAGGAGGACAGTTCACTGACGGCGGGATATGGCAGTACCTCGACCGCGGGATACAACAGTTCGCTCATCGCAGGTTATGGCAGCACGCAAACCACGGGGTATGAAAGTACCCTGACCGCCGGATACGGCAGCACGCAAACCGCCCAGGACAATAGCTCGTTGACCGCTGGCTACGGCAGCACTTCGACGGCCGGCTATCAAAGCTCGTTGATCGCAGGTTATGGCAGCACGCAAACCGCAGGCTATGGCAGCACCCTGACTGCCGGTTACGGCAGCACTCAGACCGCCCAGGAAGAAAGTTCGCTGACCACCGGTTACGGCAGCACTTCAACGGCGGGTTACAGCAGCACTCTGGTTGCCGGTTATGGCAGCACGCAAACCGCGGGTTTCAACAGCAGCCTGACGACGGGTTATGGCAGCACTTTGACCGCCGGCTACGAAAGCACCCTGATCGCGGGATATGGCAGCACCCAGACCGCGGGGTACGACAGTATCCTGACAGCGGGGTATGGCAGCACACTCACCGCCCTCGACAGCAGTACGCTGACCGCCGGTTACGGCAGTACCGAAACGGCCGGATCCGGCAGTTCGTTGATGGCCGGCTACGGCAGTTCGCAGACTGCCGGTTACGAGAGCACGCTGACTGCCGGTTATGGCAGTACCCAGATGGCAGCGCGCGATAGCACACTCACCGCCGGTTATGGCAGTACCGGGGTGGCTGGGCAAGACAGTTCGCTGATCGCCGGTTACGGCAGCAGTTTGACCAGTGGCGTTCGCAGCTTTTTGACGGCGGGCTATGGCAGCACGTTGATCAGTGGACTTCACAGCGTTCTGACTGCCGGTTATGGCAGCAGCCTGACCTCGGGAATGCGCAGCAGCCTGACGGCCGGATACGGCAGCAACCAGATCGCCAGTCATAAGAGCTCGCTGATTGCCGGCCATGAGAGCACTCAGATTGCCGGGCATAAAAGCATGTTGATCGCCGGCAAGGGCAGCTCGCAGACAGCGGGTTCGCGCAGCACATTGATCGCCGGTGCCCATAGCATCCAGATGGCCGGTGACCGCAGCAAACTGACTGCCGGTGCAGACAGCACCCAGACAGCCGGTGACCGCAGCAAGCTCCTGGCAGGCAGCAACAGTTACCTGACCGCTGGCGATCGCAGCAAACTCACCGCCGGCGACGATTGTGTGCTGATGGCAGGGGATCGCAGCAAGCTGACCGCCGGCAAAAACTGCGTATTGACCGCAGGTGCCGACAGCCGACTCATCGGCAGCCTCGGTTCAACACTTTCCGGCGGGGAGAATTCCACGCTGGTGTTCCGCTCGTGGGACGGCAAGCGCTACACAAACGTGGTCGTCAAGACCGGGATTGACGGGGTTGAGGCTGATGTTCCGTATCAAATCGACGAGGAAAACAACGTCCTGATCAGGGCTGAAGACAACAGCGAAAAGGGGGCTGACCTTCTGGTAACCAGCGGCGGTCATCCTTGACATCTCTCTCTGACAGATCGTCCGCAGATACCGGCCGAGGAGGCGGATCTACTGCAGGGCGCTACGATGATCGGCCTGGTATTCGATGGAGTGTTTAGCCTGGGCGACCCGGAGCTCACTCGGCAGGCTCGCGCCATTCTTCGCCGCCAGAATCTCGGCCATCACGCTGACTGCGATTTCCGCAGGGGTCTTGCTGCCGATGTAGAGGCCGATCGGCCCGTGCAGGCGCTCGAGCGACGCCTCGGTCTCTCCGAAATGTTCGATCAGGCGTTCGCGGCGCAGCTGGCTGTTGCGTCGTGAGCCGATGGCGCCGATGTAGAACGCCGGGCTGTGCAGCGCTTCGAGCAAGGCCAGATCGTCGAGTTTGGGGTCATGGCTCAAGGCGACGATGCAGGTGCGCAGATCGACCGCGAAGTCGCGGACCACGTCATCGGGCATGCCGACGATGCGCTCCACGCCGTCTACCGCCCAGGTCTCGATGTATTCGGGGCGCGGGTCACAGACCGCCACCTTGAAGCCGTTGAACAACGCCATGGTCGCCAGGTACTCGGCCAGCGCACCGGCCCCGATCATCAGCATCCGATAACCCGGCCCCAAGGTATTGAGCATCTGTGTGCCATCGAAGCTGAATTGTTCCGGTGTCGCGGTGGGTTCGAGTGTGACCTGACCGCTCGCCAACGCCAGGCGCCGGCGCATCAGTTGCCCTGCGTCCAGTTGCGTCAGCAGTTCATCGAGTGACTGCCACGCCGGGTTGAACTCGAGGATCAGTTCAAGCGTGCCGCCGCAGGGCAAGCCGAATCGATGCGCCTCATCGGCGCTGACGCCATAGCGCACCACTTGCGGTGCGCTGTCGCAAAAACCGCTGCCGCCATGGGCGGTGGTGTAGCGATGGATCAGATCGTCTTCGATGCAGCCGCCGGACACGCTACCCACCACGCGACCGTCGTCACGCAAGGCCATCATCGACCCCGTCGGGCGCGGTGACGAACCCCAGGTGCGCGCCACTGTGGCGAGCAGCACACGCTCGCCGGCGGCAAGCCAGTCCCGCGCTGTGCGCAGGACCAGCAAGTCGATACTTTCCATCAGGTTCTCCTCTTAACGCATCTGCAGGATGATCGGGCTGCTGCTGGCCGGATCGGTGTGTTCACGCAACTTGCTCACCGTCTGCGCCTCAACCGCAGGGCTCTGATTGCCCCAGGTGCTGCGCATGAAGGTCAGCACGTCGGCAATCTGCTGATCCGACAACTGCTCACGGAAGGCCGGCATGCGATAGGCGTCCGGCACCCCGGCCGCCACCACACGCTGCGAACCGTTGAGGGTGATGTTGATCGCCGAGGCACTTTCCTTGGCCAGTGCAGACGTTGCGCCGGCCAGCGGTGGCATCGATTCGGGCTGACCCTTGCCATCCAGGCCATGGCACGAGGCGCAGCGCGTCACGTAGGTATGAGCACCGGGCACGTCCAGACGTTCCGCTGCCGATGCGTTTTGATATTGCCAGGGCGCGCCGTCGCGTTCGCGGTCCCCGGGCAGCGACTTCAGGTAATGCGCGATCGCGGTCAAATCCTCATCGTTCATGAACTGCGTGGAGTTGTTGAACGCCTCGGTCATCGAGCCGTAGACCACCGCGTGTTGATTGCGCCCGGTCTTGAGGAACTGCACGATCTGCGGCTCGCTCCAGCGGCCCAAACCGGTGTTGTGGTCATCGCGCAGGCTCGGTGCGTACCAGCCATCGAGCAAGGCGCCGGCGAGGTACGGCTTGCCGGATTCATCCAGTGCCTTTTCGTTGAACGCCAGGCCACGGGGCGTGTGGCAACTGCCACAGTGCCCGGCGCCCTGGACGAGGTAGGCGCCGCGGTTCCACAGGGCGTCCTGTGATGGTTTGGCGGCGTAGGGTTCGGCATCGACAAACACGCCGTTCCACATCGCAATCGGCCAGCGCAGGTTCAACGGCCACGGAATCGAACTCGGGATGTTCGCCTGCTTCACCGGCGCCACGCCTTTCATGAAGAACGCATACAGCGCACGCACGTCGTCATCACTGAGCTTGGCGTAAGACGGGTAGGGCATCGCCGGATACAGGCGGCGACTGTCGGGCGCCACGCCGTGGCGCACCGCTCGGTCGAAGTCCGCCAGGCTGTAGCGGCCGATGCCGGTTTGCGTGTCCGGGGTGATATTGGTCGCGTGGATCGCGCCCAGCGGCGTAGCCATTTCCAGCCCACCGGCGAACGGTGCACCGCCCGGCACGCTGTGACAGGCCACGCAATCGCTGAGCCGGGCGACGTATTCGCCACGGGCGACCAGCGCCGGGTCGATGTCGGCCACGGCGATCTGATGATTCTCCAGACGCGAGACAGGCTCGCGGGTGACATACCAGGCCAGCAGGCCTGCCGCGACCAGGCATGGCACGGCCAGCCAGCCTGCGGTTCTTGCGAATCGGCTGTTATTCATGGACGCTCCGGCGCTGATCAAGTGAAGGTGTGTCGGCTCATGGGCAGGCTGCGCACCCGCTGCCCGGTCAGCGTTGCCACCGCATTGGCGACGGCGGGCGCGACGGCGGGCAGCGGCGGTTCACCGATGCCGCCCATTTTTTCGCCACTCTCGATGACGCGCACGTGGACTCGAGCCATCCGCGCAGGCGGCAGGATCGGATACAAGTCATAGTTGCGCGCCCGCGGTTTGCCATCCACCCACACGGATTCCTCCACCAGGGTTTGCGACAGCCCCAACGCCACGGCGCCGTTGACCTGCGCTTCGACAATCGCCGGATTGACGATGCTGCCCGGGTCAATCGCCTGCCAGATGTCGTGCACCTTGACCTGGCCGTGCTCGATGGACACCTCGGCGATCACCGCCGTCTGGGTGCCGAACGGCGAAGCCATGGCCACGCCTCGCGCACGTTTGCTGCCGTCCTCGGCGGTAAACGGCCCGCGCTTCCAGCCGCCCGACAGCTCACCCACTGCTTGCAGCAACGTGGTCAACCGCTGGTTATCACGCAGCAGATGCAGGCGCAGTTCGAACGGGTCCTTGCCGCCCTTGTCCGCCAGTTCGTCAAGGAACGACTCATAGAAAAAGTCGTTGAGGGAATTGCCCACCGAACGCCAGTAACCAAGCATCGCCGGACCTTTGACGTAGATCTGCGCGATGCGTTTGTTGGCAATCGCGTAGGACTTGCCCGACAACCCTTCAAGCGCCGTCGGGTCGAGCTTCTCACCCTGCTTGCCGGCGAGGGCTTCGGTCGGACCTTCGGTGGCACTGATCGCCTCGATTGCCAGCGGCCAGCCGTCGTTGTCCAGCGCCGCGCGGAAGTTCACCGCCGCAACCGGACGCAGCACGTCACGCAGGAACTCTTCCTCGCGACTCCAGATCAGTTTGACCGGGCGCCCAACGGCCTTGGACAGGGCGATCGCCTGGGGATACGGGCTGGCCGAGTCGTAGAGGAAATGCCGACCGAAGAAGCCACCCAGCAATGGCGAATGCAAGGTGATGCGCGACGGATCGAGGCCTGTGCGTGTGGCGATGTCGGCACGGAACATGTCCGGCGCCTGATTCGGCAACCAGACTTCCAGTGAACCGTCCGGATTGAACCGGGCCAGCGCAGAGGGCGGCTCCAGTTGGCCGTGGTTCAGGTATTGGTTGTGGTAAGTCGCGTCGATCCGGGTCTTGGCGCTCGCCAGAATCGCAGCCACGTCGCCTTCATTTTCATCATCCTTGGCCGGGCCTTTGTCCTCTGCGAGTCGCTTGAGCCAGGCATCGCTGGAAAAGTCCGCGGGCATCGGCCGCACCTGGCTGTCTGCGGTGGGTTCCTGCCAGTCGACCTGAATCGCTTCCACCGCACGCTTTGCATGCCACCAACGTTCAGCAACCACCGCCACGGCGCCCGGCAGGCGATGCACGGAATGCACGCCTTTCATCGCCTTGACCTGGTCTTCGTTGCGCAGGTTGCCCACCGTCATCCCCAGGCGCGGCGCATGTTGAACGGCGGCGTGCAGCATGTCGTCGACCTTCAGGTCAATGCTGTACAGCGCCTTGCCCGTGGACTTGTCGTAGGCATCGACGCGCTTCACCGGTTTGCCGATCCAGCGGAACTGGCTCGGATCACGCAGCTGCACAGAGGCCGGATCGGGAACCGGCAGATCCAGCGCGTGCTCGGCCAGTTCACCGTAGGCCAGCGAACGGCCCGATTTGGCGTGCACGACTTTGCCAGGTTCGGTGCTCAACTCGCTCACCGGCACCCCCAGTTTTTGCGCACCGGCCTGCAGCAGCATGGCGCGGGCGAGGGCGCCGAGGCGGCGCATGACCGGGTAACTCATGCGCACCGACATGCTGCCGCCGGTGATGCGCAGGCCGTTTTCCATCACCACATAGGCTTCGCCGGGCGGGGCGGCTTCAACCAGAAAAGTCGCCGGGTCGGCGTCCAGTTCTTCGCCGACAATCTGCGCCATTGCGGTGAACGTGCCTTGTCCGCCTTCCATGAACGGGCAGAGCAGGCGCACGCGGTTGTCCGGGCGGATCTCGAGAAACGCCGGGACCTGCGTGCCGCGCTCGGCGCTAGTCGTTGCTGCTGCCGCTTGCACGCGGGTCACCCCCAACGGCAGGCCGAAGCCGAGCACCAGCGCACCGACGGCGGTGCCGGTCAGGAAACGCCGGCGCGATAGGTTGACCGGGTCATGCAGAGCCAGCACCGACGCTTCCTGCGCAGGGTCGATTCGAACGTTCATCAGGCCTCTCCCTTGCCGGCCAGCTCATGCACGGCGGCATGAATGGCGTTGTAAGTGCCGCAGCGGCACAGATTGACCATCGCCGCTTCGATCTGTGCATCACTTGGCTTGGGGTTCTGTTTGAGCAAGGCGGTGGCCGCCATCACCTGCCCGGACTGGCAATAGCCGCACTGCGCGACTTGCAGATCGACCCAGGTCGCGACGACCCGTTTGCCCACGTCATCGGCCTCGATCGCCTCAATCGTGGTGACCTCGCGGCCAACCACACCGGCCACCGGCGTTACGCACGAGCGGACGACGTTGCCGTCCACCAGCACCGAACAGGCGCCGCATTGCGCCAGGCCGCAGCCGTATTTGGTGCCGGTCATGCCCAAGTCATCGCGGATCACCCACAGCAGGGGCGTATCGGCGTCGGCATCGACCTGATAGGTCTTCTGGTTGATTCGTAGTTCCATGGTTCACCCGCTGATCATCGGTTGACGTGCATTGTTATAAGCGGTGACACGCGGCGAGGCGCATCACGGTTTTTCGTTCAGTTCGCGACTGCGCCGGGCGCGTCTGCCTCGAGTGGCTGCCCGCGCATCAGGGCAATATCCCGACTCGGTGCAGTGCCGAACAGGCGGGCATATTCCCGACTGAACTGCGAAGGACTTTCGTAGCCGACCGCAAACGCCGCCCGCGAGACGTCCAGGCGCTCGCTCAGCATCAGCCGCCGGGCCTCGTTCAGCCGCAGCCATTTCTGGTACTGCAAAGGGCTCATGCCGGTGAGCTGACGGAAATGATGGTGAAAGGTCGGCGCGCTCATCTGCACCCGCGCCGCCAGTTCATCGATACGCAGCGCGTCGGTGTAATTGACCTTGAGCCAGTCGATGGCCTTGGCAATGCGATAACCCTGACCGTCCACGGCAATGATCTGCCGCAGCCTGGCGCCCTGATCGGTGTTGAGCAGCCGATAGTGGATTTCCCGCAGAATCAGCGGCGCCAGCACCGGGATCGCCTCGGGTTCATCGAGCAATGCCAGCAGGCGCTCGAGGGCGTCTTCGAGGGCGGATGACAGGCTGCCAATGCCTGCGCCGGTGTTCATCGACGGCTGCCGTTTCGCCGGCAGACCACCCTTGCTGAGGACCTCGGCGAGCATGCCGACATCCAGCTTGAGCACCAGCCCGACGCAGGGCTGTTCGGGGCTGGCACGCAGCACTTCGGAGTTGGCGGGCAGGTCCAGCGACGTGACCAGAAGCCGCGCCGGGTCATAGCAGTAACCCTCGCCACCGACCCACAAACGCTTTTCGCCACGGCCCACCAGAATCAGGCTCGGCTCGATCATGCACACCACCGGGGGCGCCGGCCGGTCGCGCCGAAACAGCGACAGCCCGGGTATGGCCGTGGGGAAGTCACCCGGCACGCTCACGCGCGGGTCTATGTTCAACGCCAAGGATGATTCAGGGCGCGGAGGGGTATCGATCATGTCGGGTCACTCCTGTTGATCGAACTCTAATACGCTGCCGAGGGGTTTCCTATCCATCACCCTGCATCCTCAGAGGATCAGGCAAGCATTCAAGAGGAATGCACTAGGGCAGAGGTGGATCGACCGGGAGAATGTGTCGAACTGTTGCAGGAGAGCCCTTGCAAGGTAGCCCTTACAAAGAAAGTCCCTATGCAAACTCAAGGGTGACAATCACGTCCTTTTCGTGATCGACGAAGCGACGCAAGCACAGTGAAAAAACGCGCGTCCGAGCCGTTGCCCGGACGCCTCTCGCAATACAGGTAGTTCCAATGACTTCTCTTTCTACAGAAAAACGCGGCTGGAGCGCCGTGCTGGCCATGTCGTTGGCCGCATTTGCCCTGGTCGCTTCAGAGTTCATGCCCGTCAGCCTGCTGACGCCCATTGCCGCAGAACTGCACATCACCGAGGGCCAGGCCGGGCAGGGGATTTCCGTATCCGGTGCCTTCGCCTTGCTCACCAGCCTGGTGATTGCCGCGGTTGCCGCGCGCGTCGAGCGCAAGAAGCTGCTGCTGTGCCTGACTTTGCTGATGATCGTCTCGGGCACGGTGGTCGCGTTCGCCCCGGGCTACCCGTCATTCATGTTTGGGCGTGCCTTGATCGGCATCGCCATCGGCGGTTTCTGGTCATTGTCGGCGGCGACCGCCATGCGTCTGGTGCCACCCGAGCAAGTGTCCCGGGCGCTGGCCATCGTCAATGGCGGGAACGCGCTGGCGACAGTCATCGCCGCGCCGGCGGGCAGCTTTCTCGGCTCGCTGATCGGCTGGCGCGGCGCATTCTTTTGCGTGGTGCCCGTCGCCGCGCTGGCCGCCGTGTGGCTGCTGATCAGCCTGCCGTCCTTCAAGGCCGAAGGCCGGGGCAACAGTGGCAACGCCTTGCGGTTGATGACACGCTGGCCTGTTGCCTTGGGCATGATCGCCGTCAGCGTATTTTTCATGGGCCAGTTCATGCTGTTCACTTACCTGCGCCCGTTTCTTGAAGGCGTCACCGGGGTCAGCGTTACGACGTTGTCGTTCATGCTCCTGGGGCTGGGCCTTGCCGGTTTTATCGGCACCTTCCTGATCGAGCGATTCATCGGCAACGGTCTCTACCGCACGCTGACGTTGATCCCGCTGATCATGGCGATTATCGCGCTGGCGCTGGTGAACTTCGGTGCCTCGCCACTGCTCACGGCTGTGCTGCTCGGATTCTGGGGGTTGGTCGCCACCGCGGCGCCCGTGGGCTGGTGGACGTGGCTGGCGCAGACCCTCCCGGACGACGCCGAAGCTGGAGGAGGCTTGCTGGTGGCCATTGTGCAACTGGCGATCGCCGCAGGGGCAATCGTCGGTGGCCTGGCATTTGACCTGAGCGGTTACAAAGCCACCTTCGAGCTGAGCGCTGCGGTATTGGTGCTGGCGTCTGTGTTGGCCTGGCTGGCGGGGCGCCATGCCACTGCAGCTCATCTTGGCGAATCGAACGCCACAGCCTGACCAGGCCACGCCCTCTGTTGCACCGTCAGTCGCCTTCACTGAACACTGCAGACGCGCAGCCCTCTACCGACTCACAACTCACCAGGGTGATAAACCATGAGCGACGGTCGGAAAGAGCAGGCGTTGGCCGCCTGGCAAAAATTACTCGAAACGCCAGAGATCCGCATGGACGCCGAGGATCAGTACGACGAGTTGCTGAAAATGGCCGACTCGATGGAACTGGAAGGGCTGATCAATGCGACTGAATGGCGTCGACTCGTGCGAAAGGCCGGCACGAATTTCGCCCAGACGACAGAGGGGCTTTTGGGGGGGACGTAGAGACTTTGCGAATGGAGGGCATTCTTAACGTATCGCGTCATCGCCCTCGGTTTTTGCTTCTGAGCGGGTTCTGAGTACACACAAACGACAAGGCCCCGACTATTCAGGGCCTTGTCTTGGTTATTCTGTAACCCGTGAACCGTTCTTGCTGTAGCCGCTGCCGGGCTCTGTCAAATTCGAGTAGAAGATGCAGCCGATCAGTCTGGCGAACAGGCCTAAAGTGTCCGCCAGATCCGGGTCGTCGAATATGACGGCCCTGGAGTCCAAAGCACACAGCGCGCCCCACAGTTGTCCATCGGGAAGGAAAATGGGCGCGCCGGCGTAGCTTTCAATCAAATATTGTTTCACCACCGGACGCGTCGAGAACCTGCCGTCTCGACTGATTTGTGGCACGAAAAGCACTTGGGGATCTCTTCGAAACTCGCTGCAAAGCGTGGTCTCGAGTTCCAGTGTGTCGCCGGTGTTGATCCCCAGTTCGATCGGATCGTGCGCGGAACAGACGATCCATTCCGTGTCGGTGAATTTTGCGATCGCCGCGAAGCGTGTCCCGGTCATGCGTGTGACGAGCTGGAGAATATTGGTAGTGGCTTCTATTTCAGCGATAGAGGAACGTTCCTCCGCGCTTAGCAACGCTCTGTGAATGGTGTCACTGAGAGGCATGCATTGTTCTCCGGTAATGAATGATCGAGTAGGCGACTGCGGAACGCGCTGGAAACTGTCGCTTTGATTCTAAACAAAACGGATTCGTTCACTTGAGCGTTTCCTGATGGCTTGCATAGTGAAGGATCATTGGCGAGACGCTCGAAGAGCCAATTGCTGCGCCATATCTTTGATCACACGGGTGATTGACTGGCTGTGCTGTCAGGCAATTTTTCTATAGCCCTCGATCCTTCTGCGCCTCCCGTGGTGTGAAATTTCCTACAAATCGGTGGGAAAGCGCCTACGGGAATCCTCTCTCCAAACGACCAGGATTGTCTCGTCGCCCAGGCAGATGGCTTGTAAATCACGACGCATTCCGCGCCGGACAACCATCCAGACTTACGCGACGGGTTCGTATCTTACTTTTGGAGTTGTCCCATGAATCGCAAAGCTCTCGCTATCGCTGTGCTGATTGCCGCCTCTGGCGCTCAGTTCGCCAACGCCGCTGACGGCACCATCAATTTCAATGGCGAGCTGGTCAACCAGACCTGCACCATCTCCGTTGACGGCGTGGTTTCACCGGCTGTCGCAACCGTGACCCTGCCAACCATCTCCACGGGTCTGCTGACGACCGCTGGGCAAGTTGAAGGCCAGACCGGTTTCAACATCCAGTTGAGCAGCTGCGTCGGTACCGCGACGACCGCGGCAGCGTTCTTCAACGCCGGTTCGACCGTTGATCCGGTCAGCGGCAACCTGAACAACATGACCGGCACCGCAAACAACGTGCAACTGCAACTGGTTGACCAGCAGGGCGGCGCAGTGATTCAGGCGGGTAACACCAACCAGATCACCAAAACCACGCGCAACACCATCGATGGCACTGGCGCGGCCAACATGCCGTATGCCGTGCAATACATCGCCACTGGCGCAACCACGCCGGGCACCGTGGTCAGCTCCGTGACCTACAACGTCGACTACCAGTAAGCCGATAGCCCTCTGACGTGCCCTGAACCAGGGGGAAGGGCGCGTCCGAGTGCGGCAAAAGAGGTGCGTCATGCGTTACGCAAGTCTGTTTCGAGTCAGTGCAGTGTTGCTGCTGTGCATGCTGATGCATGCGCAAGCCAAGGCCGGTGTGGTGATCACCGGGACGCGTCTGGTGTACCCGGCGAGTCAGAAAGAAGTCACCGTCAAATTGAACAACAACGGCGCGCGTCCCGTGCTGGTGCAGTCGTGGGTCGACAGCGGTGATATCCAGTCGAGTCCTACCAGCTCCAAGTCGCCGTTTGTGCTGTCGCCGCCGGTGTCGCGTATTGACCCGAGCAAGGGCCAAAGCCTGCGCCTGATGTTCACCGGCGCAGCGTTACCAACCAACAAGGAGTCGGTGTTCTGGCTCAACGTGCTGGAGATCCCGCCGAAGGCCGAAGGCCCGACGGATCTGAACATGCTGCAAATGGCTTTCCGTTCACGGATCAAGATTTTCTATCGCCCCGACGGTCTGCCAGGTAATCCCAACGAGGCGATGCAGCAGGTGCAATGGAAAGTCGTGCCGGCGGACAAGGGATTTGCCTTGCAGGCATTCAATCCGAGCGCGTTCCACCTGTCCCAGGTCGAACTGGCCCTGACAGTGGGTGCGCAACGTTTCGAGAGCGAGAACGGCATGGTCGGTCCGGGTGAAACCAAGACATTTGCCTTGCCCACACTCAAGTCGATGCCCGGTGCTGCGGCGCAGGTCGAGTTCAACGCCATCAATGACTACGGCGCTCTGGTGCCATTAAAGCAACCGCTCAAGCCCTGACTTTCCCGCGAACGTTTTTAGCGCACCGCACGAGTAACCTATGAAGACTCTTCCATGCCTGGGCGCATGCCCGCAGGCTCGACCTCGCTTTGCCCTGAATCGGCTGACCGTTCTGGTTCTCCAGACGCTGGCCGGCGTATCAGGTGCGTTCGCCACCCAGGCATGGGCTGAAGACGTGCAGTTCAACGACGCGTTTCTGCCTGAGGATTCGCGCAGCCTCGATCTGGCGGCTTATCAGCAGGGCAACCCGGTGTTGCCCGGCGAATACCGTGCCGACATCGCGGTCAACGGTAAGCTGATGACGCGTCAGGACATCCGCATCAATGCCCAAGCCGATGGCAGCCACCCGACGGTGTGCTTCAGCCGTGGCTTACTGGAATTGATCGGCGTGGATTTTCGGCGCCTGTCCGCTGAAGCCATGGCGAGCGTTGAGAGCGGCGCCTCATGCCTGGATATCGTGCAGTTGATCGAAGGCGCGAGTGCGACGTTTTCGCCCTCCAATCAGCAACTCGACATCAGCATTCCGCAGGTTGCGTTGCGCCGCGACGCGCGTGGTTATGTCAGCCCGGAGTTATGGGATCGCGGCGTGACCGCGGGGACGCTGAGCTACAACTTCAACGCCAACCACAACAAGACCGACAGCGGCAATTACGACTCGGCCTATTTGGGGCTGAATGCCGGGCTGAACATCGGTGACTGGCGTTTGCGCCACAACGGTTCGGCGAGTTGGGACAAGTCCAACGGTCAGAATTATCAGGCGCTCAACACCTACGCCCAGCGCGATATCACTTCGCTCAAGAGTCAGTTGACGGTGGGCGAAGCCAACACCAGCGGCGAGATTTTCGACACCTTGGCCTATCGCGGTGTGCAACTGGGTACCGACGATCGCATGCTGCCCGAATCCCAGCGCGGCTATGCGCCGGTGATCCGCGGCATCGCTCGTACCAGTGCGCGAGTCGCCGTGCGTCAGGCCGGCAATCTGCTGTATGAAACCACGGTGGCGCCGGGCGCCTTCGTGATCGATGACCTGTATTCGACCGGTTATGGCGGCGACCTCGACGTGACCGTCTACGAAGCCGACGGCAGCGAGCAATCGTTCATCGTGCCGTTTGCCTCGACTGCGCAATTGCTGCGTCCGGGGACCTCGCGTTTCAGCGTGACTGCCGGGGAAACCCGCAACAACTATATCGACAGCCAGGCGAAGCTTTTTCAGGGCACCTATCAGCGTGGTCTGAACAATATTTTCACCGGTTACGGTGGATCGCAACTGAGCGACGACTACCGTGCAGCGCTCGGTGGCCTGGCCTTCAGCACGCCGGTCGGGGCGATGGCGGTGGACGTCACTCATGCGCAGACCGACCTCAAGAGCGGCACCGCCAGTGGCCAGAGTGCGCGTTTGAGCTACAGCAAAAACATTCTCAGCACCGGCAGTAACTTCGCCGTGGCAGCCACCCGTTTTTCCACGGAAAACTACCTGGATTTCAGCAACGCCGTGCAGTTGCTCGATGCCGAGCGCAATGGCCTCGACACCAGCCTTTACGGCCGCCCGCGCAGTCGTCTGTCGCTGACCGCCAACCAAAGCATGGGCGACTGGGGCCAGGTGGCCTTCAACGGTTTCACCCAAAACTACTGGAACCTGCCGGGGCGCGATGTGCAGTACCAGTTCAGTTACAACAAGCAGCACGGTTCGGTCAGTTATGGCGTCAGCGCCAACCGGGCGCGCATGGGCATGGGCGAGATGGACACCAGCTTGCTGTTTACTGTGAGCATGCCGCTGGAGTTCGGCTCCACGCTCAATCGCCCGCAACTGTCGGCGCGGGTCATGCGTGACACCCATGGCACTTACAGCGAGCAAGCGACGCTCAGCGGCACCGCAGGTGAAGACCGTCAGTACAACTATGGTGTGACGGCCGGCCATGACGGCGCAACTCGCACCAACAGCACCTCGGTCAATGGTCAGTACATCGGCCCCAAAGCCATCGTCGGCGCCACCGTCAGCCGTGGTGAGGGCTACGACAGCCTGTCGCTGAACGCCAGCGGCAGCGTGGTCGCGCACCCGAACGGCGTGACGCTGACCCCGTATCGTGGCGAAACCATGGCGGTCATCACCGCCGAAGGCGCCGAGGGCGCGAAGGTGGTGGGCTTCCCGGGCCTGCGTCTCGATAAGCGTGGCAACGCGGTGGTGCCGTACTTGCGTCCTTATGAGCTGAACGAAGTGGCGATCGATCCGTTGGGCACCGACATGAACGTCGAGTTGAGCGAAACCAGTCAGCAAGTCGCGCCGCGTGCCGGCGCAGTGGTGGCGCTCAAATACGGTACGCAAAACGGTCAAGCGCTGCTGCTCAACGTCACGTTGGCCGACGGCAGCAGCCTGCCATTCGGCGCCAGCGTGGTCGATGACCGTGGCGTGTCGGTCGGGGTGGTCGGGCAGGGCGGGCAGCTCTACGCCCGGGTCAAGGACAACGCGCGCCGACTGTTGATCAGTTGGGGCACTCAGGCCGGTCAGCAATGCGCATTGCCGTTGCCGTCGGTGAAAAGCGCGGGCAAGCAACTGCAGCAAGTGGATGCAGTGTGCGCTGTCGCTCAAACAGATAATCGCGTTGCTTCTGTGAACAGCGCCCAGGAGTACAAGTTATGAAGACAATGCGTTTGATCAAGTCCGGTTTGGCGGTGGCGGTACTTTCATTGATGGCGAGCGCGGCAATGGCTCAGTGTGACTACACCGACGGCACCACCAACATGATCCGCACGCAGCCTTTGTTAGGTGGCAATCTGACCGTTGGACGGGATGTTCCGCTGGGCGCGGAAATCTATCGTCAGACGTTCAATGCGACAACGGTCGTGCGCATCCTCTGTAATGCAGGTATTTACAATATAGAAACCCGGCGCTGGCTTCCGACCACACCGCTGCCATTGTCCAGTTGGGCTGGTTCACCTTGGGGCGGGCATGTGTACCAAACCGGTGTTCCGGGTATTGGGGTTGCATTGTGGTTCAGCGGTACTCCTTTTCCTTCATCGCTCAACTCCACGAACTGCGGTAACGGGACGGCCAATTGCATCGTGTCGATTCAAGCCCCGCTGGCATTCGACTTGTCGTTGATCAAGATCGGTGACGTCTCACCGGGCACCATTCAGGGCGCGTCGTTACCGACAATGGCTCAGTCGCGGATCAGCAGCAATAGCGTTGAAGTTCAGCGCGTCAACTTCTCCGGCAGCATCAACATCGTTTCGCGCACTTGTTCGACACCCGACGTGTCGGTACCGATGGGCACGTACAGGCTCAACGAATTTTCCGGCAAGAACTCGTTCACGCCGTGGAAGGACTTCTCGATTGCCCTGAACAACTGCCCGGCGTTCCACGGCTATTACCAAGGCACCGGTCCGCGCTGGTTAAGCGACGGCAGCAGCAACAACCTCGACTCGCGCAAGAATAACGTGCTGCAGGTTCGCCTGGATCCGACCCGTGCGGCAATCACACCCAACCTCGGGATCATGAGCCTCAACCCCAGCGCCCCCGGTGAAGATCCGGCGGCTACCGGCGTCGGCCTGCAAGTGGCCGACAGTCATGGCACGCCATTACCGCTGGCCACTTTGCGCGCCAGTGGCATAACTCCGCGTGCCGTGGAGGGCGCCAGTTACACCATCCCGCTGAAGGCCCGCTACATCCAGACCGAAGACAGCCTCACCGCCGGTCCAGCCAATGCGACCGCCACTTTTACCATCAATTATTACTGACGAGGCTGTTTGCGTATGGAGATGTTTAAGCCGTAAATTTCTACTGAGATATCACTGCTGCGATTTCAAATTTTCTTCAGGTATGAAAAGGGCGTAGCAGGGAAGGGGGCCGGCGGTGGAGTCTTGGTCCGAGCCGCCGGCAATGAGCATGGTCACTCTACGATGCAAATCCAGCGGTGATTTTGCCGGTATGGCGCGCGAGTGAAGTGAACATCTGAAACCAGGTTCATGCCTCGCTCTTGGAGCGCTTCGGTCAGTTGTACGAGTGTCTCTGCTTGGATAGTCATTGCTGTCACCTCGTCAGATTTTCTGCGTTCATAATTCTTGACCGGGCGGGCAAGCCGCTAATTCATTTTTTCTACCCGATCGATTTGTTCAATCCACACCGCAGAGCTCTCCCTGACTGTCCCCTTCATTCAAGATTCAGGGCAATGAGGGGCTGCGCGCTATGGACTCAAGCTGCCTCAGAAAAGCGGCATCATTAAATCTGCGTTGCCGTGACCCGGTACAACTTCAGCTGTGCGGCATTGATTGAGCGGCTGATCTTGTCAGCCGTCTATTTGAACTAAAAATTGACTGATAAGTCAGGAGAGTTGCAGGTCACTATTCTTCGAGGGTAATCAATGCGCAACTACACGATCCAATACCTGTTCAACGGAGAGCCCCGTACTCACCATCTTGAACTGAAGCAGTCTGAGCTTGCCGTTCACGATGCCGCTATGCATCTGCTGCAGCTCCATTTCGGAGATGGTGAGAACAGCTTGATCATGCCGACAGCGGACTCGACTGCTGACGAGATTCTGGAACAGGCCAGCCTGGTTGGAATTACTGAAATCGAAGTGCAGGTTGGGGTAGAGGGATAACGACCCAAATTGCCGTCGTCGGATTCGGCGTGTTTGGACGGCGGCTTTAGGCCTGAAGCGGTCACCCCATCTGCTTACTAAATCAGGGGCGTCTCAGACTCCAGCCCGCGCTCTCGCGGTGCGTTTTGAAAATGCACCTAGACTTTGCGTGGTGAGCACCTTAAGGACAGCACATGGACATCACGATTCAACGGAAGAAAGGATTGTTTGATAGCGCCTATGGCCAGGCTATTCCGCTGACAGTCTTGTTTGATGGAACGGTCGTGGGCCGCCTGGAAACGGGTGCAACATTGTCTTTGGACCTCCCGGACACTTGCGGGACTTTGCAAGTCGGTATGCTTGACCCTGGAAATTCGCCTTACATTGGAAGCACGTCCGGTGAGGTCATATTGACCAGCAACGCACAAAGCGTTACCCCCGGGCAATCCGTTCAGGCTTTTTCGGTAAAGACCCGGAGATGGGTTTTTTTTGACGTGCTGGGTTTGGCAGGCTCAGCTCCGTTTAACCGTTGGGTGCTGGTGCTTGAGATGGATTAGACTTAAGACGCTTCTGGCAGGCAGCAATCGGTCAATAGCAGACGTTCGGAAATGGGGATCTTCTCCCTTGTTTCTCCATCCCTGTAAGCGCCAGCCTCGATGAACCGCCCCGAACAGGAAGAGACAGTCACCCTATGAGTTTGGATCGTACAAAGCGGCTGATTCATGGAGAGTTAAATCAGGAGTTCCCTATTGAAAGTCTCATCCATGTTCTTGAAGCAGCCATTGAGCTTATCTCTCTTCCGGACAATGACTTCTGCTGGTCAAGGTGGGAGGACGAAGAACAGGCAAAAAGCGAGTTGCTAGGTTTGGTCAGTACGCTGAAATCTGGCGTGTTACCCGAAAGGCTAAAGTTAGCAGTCCTGTTTGCTCCAACCGGTCCATTGCAAGAAGTCAGCCTCAGCAGTGGTTGGGCGGAACCCTTCCTCAAGGTGGCTGAGAAATATGATGAAGTTGAAGCATTACTTTGGTGAGCGGGCCAAAAACGCACTGAGTCTCGTCCACTAAACTGCATTTACGCGTTTTGTTGATAAGCGTTCGTGTATGGCCGCTTTCGGCCGATTTTAGCTGGTCGCGAAGGGCAGGAACCGGCCATTAGCTGACGTTCCGTTTTGCTCAAACGCCTGCTCCGTCAACCAAGGATGATGATAGAGGCTTCACTTTATGCCAGCACCACGCAACGTACTTGTACAGACAGCAGCGAAATCCGTCCTCGCGCAGCTTGTTGACCAAATAAAGCCGGACTTGACCGAGTCTTCAATCGCGAGAATTGCGGCTGATTTATTGACAAAAGCAGGGTTTCCCGATACCTGGTATTACGACTGTCCGGCATTCGTACTACTCGGATCGCGCAGTTCGATTTCTGTGTCAGGTCGAGACTATCAACCAAGCAGCGAAAAAGTTGGTCTGAATAATCTTGTGACCGTCGACCTCAGCCCCCGATCAGGGAGTGCTTGGGGCGATTGCGCACGCTCATTCTATGTCGAGGATGGTGTGTGTAGTTCTGTGCCGCTCGGAGATGAATTCACTCGTGGGTATGAAGCAGAGCGCAGTCTGCATGCCCTCATGCTACAAGCGGTCAGTCCTGAAACCACTTTCAATGAACTGTTCGAGTTGGCGAATGAGTCAATAATCGATATCGGTTTCGAAAATCTCGATTTTCTTGGCAACGTTGGTCACAGCATCTGCGAGCAGCGTGATCAAAGGCTTTACATTCAATCGGGTAACAAACGAAAACTGGGCGAGGTGGCGTGCTTCACATTCGAGCCACATATTCGAATCAGAGACGGTAAGTGGGGTTACAAGCATGAAAACATTTACTACTTCGACGACGATGGCGTCGCTTGTGAGTTGTAAAAGACTCCCACCGCTGTCGATCCACAGATGAGGCTGTTTTCTGAGGCTATAGGTAGGTAATTACACATAACGAATGTCTGCTTCTGGCCGATCTGTGCCGTTCGTGAAGGGCAGAAAACGGCCAAAAGCCGCCCTTCGTAGTAGCCGAAAATGGCGGAAAGAGAACGGTCTCACAGTCAGTGGAAGACCGTCTTAGGAATTGGTAATCTCTGCGAAACTGAGGCCCTATTTACTTCCAGAATCCGAGATCAAAGCGCAGTAGATTTCGCTCTTGCTGAAAATGAAAACGTGGGAAAAATTACCCAACGATGGCTCAAAATCACGAAGCACTGCTTCGTAATCTGATTTTTTATCAATCTGAGGCGGTTGTAATCCAAAATAAAACTGACGAAATCGGTCCTCGTCGGTATAAACAAGTAAAGCGGTTTTTTCTGGATAAGCAATTTTTGCTTTTTTCTTCAGAATTATTTTTAGCTGCTCAATCTTTCTATCATGCTTCTCCTGGGCTGTCTCGCTGACCATAATTGCAACGCCAGGATTCCTCGAAAGTTCTTTAAGTTGGTCAGCATCTTCTTTACCCTGAAGTGTAGTGACTTCGAGATAACATATATCCGACTGATTTGATCCCTCTCCCGTGTATTTAACTGTTGCATCGTGCTGCTGATTACCGTCGATCCACTGGATGACGACATTTTTTGGAGATGTGAAGTACAGTTTCGCGAAGTGAGCGATGGGGTACAGCTCATCGTGTACGTCTCGCAGCAGACCTATCCTCTGTGGGTGTTGCGGCTGCGCTGACGTGTCCCAAGTAAGTGTATCGAACAGCGCCTGAATTGCGGCCGCATGATTATAGTACCCATCAGCCGTCGTAGGCTGTCCCGCGGCTTTTTCGATAATCAATCTGTCCTCATTCCAATCAAGCGACAAAGGCTCGTGGACCGTTACTAACAATGATTGTGGATCGCTCGGTTCTTTCATGTATCTTTTAACTCCCTGTTTGATTGATTGCGTACCCATTTCGGAACAGCTGTGACGTCGCGCTAGCATGATCATGCAGGTGCCCACAGGTAGACGTTACAGTGGCACATTGAACTGCCACGTGCTAGCCGGGGCGGTTGCCTGTGTATGGACCCGATGCTGACCCTCCCCTTTGATCTCACAGGGTAGGCATCTGCCTAGTCTGAGAAGGCGCGATGGGGCGAACGCCATCAGCTACGAAAGACTGCTTTCGATCCATAGCAGCCCGTCAGGATGGGCTCCTAACGGCCAAGTGCAGCCGGCGGCGAAAACAGACTCCCTACGGTGCGCCTGGTGATCACCCTACCAGTATTACCATCAAGTGGGGGTACGAATCCGACCATACCAAAGCGGCTGTAGTAACTGTATCTTTAGCTCGTCAAAGGCCACCCATCACTCAAGATTAGGTTTCACATGCCAGAAGTCGCGCTCGTCCCAAAGTTCTTGAAATCATTCGCCGCAGAGCACGGGCTCAAAGTTCACGACTGCCTGTACGGCGCTATTGAAATTGGGGGTGAGTTCCCGATTCAGCAATCCGCGGCCGCCGTGTACGGGATCTGGGCTCACATGCCCGCAGCCCCCAGGACCGGGCTAGCCCAAGTGCCGGGCTTTCCTGGCTGGTACCCTGTTTACTGGGGCAAGGACATCTCACCAGTTAGCCGAATCAAGGCCCACGTTCAAGGGCACAGGAACGGTAATATCGGCCTGCCGAACATCGCTGAACTGAGGGGCGCACGCCTAGTGTTCGGCGCCGTTTTAGTTTCGGAATACCAACGCTTTGAGGCCCTCCTGCACCAGCATTGCCCTCCCTTCAAGGGAACGCCATCACTAGGACGTCAGAGCACGGTGGTGAGGGTACGGTGAGAGCTAACACCACAGTCGACACCGACGTTCCATCCATAGGCGGACTATCGCCCACTCACTGTCTGTTGGTCATTTCTAGGGGGGTCCGCTATTGGCCGATAGCGGTCACTCGGGCGCCATCAAAACCGCCAGCGTCATCTTGATGAATTCCTGATTTCTGTCGATCGTCCAGAGTGCGCCGCGGACGTTCTCAGCGACATCTGCCGACCCGCGATCCTCGACCCAGTTGGACAGTTCCATGATGGCGGCTTCGAGGGTGAGATGGTGTTCGTTGATCTTGACGATTAGGGAAGGGGGGGATTAGTTTTTCAGGTGGCGGAACGCCGGGGAAAGTAACGGAACACATCCGTGGGGGCGTAGATTTTCTCAAACCCCAGAAACGACAAAGCCCTGAATAATCAGGGCTTTGTCGTACTTAAGATGGCGGAGGCGATGGGATTCGAACTCATGGACCTGTTACAGTCGACGGTTTTCAAGACCGTTGCCTTAAACCACTCGGCCACACCTCCGTTGCGTTGCGGGCGCCATAATACCTGAATGAAACACACTGTCAAACTCTGTGCATGGCTTGTTACAGAGCGTCTGTTATGATCTTTGCGACTGAACGTTTCAAACCAACAGGAGTGTCGCCATGCGCGAACAGGATTACGCAGTTCACAACAGCGTGCAGGCTGAGCAGCTAGAGGTTAGCCGCGTCCTGCGCAACACATACGGCTTGCTCGCACTCACCCTCGCATTCAGCGGTGTGATGGCGTTCGTGGCCCAGCAGATGCGTGTCGGCTACCCGAATATTTTCGTGGTGCTGATCGGTTTCTACGGGCTGTTCTTCCTCACCAACAAACTCCGTGATTCGGCCTGGGGCCTGGTGTCCGCGTTTGCGCTGACCGGTTTCATGGGTTTCCTGCTTGGCCCGATCCTCAACCGTTACCTGGGCATGCAGGGCGGCGCTGAAGTGGTCAGCTCGGCATTCGCGATGACCGCGCTGGTGTTCGGTGGTCTGTCGGCCTATGTGCTGATCACCCGCAAGGACATGAGCTTCCTCGGTGGTTTCATCACCGCGGGTTTCTTCGTGCTGCTGGGTGCGACGCTGGCGAGCATGTTCTTCCAGATCAGCGGCCTGCAACTGGCGATCAGCGCAGGTTTCGTACTGTTCTCGTCGGTGTGCATCCTGTTCCAGACCAGCGCGATCATCCACGGTGGCGAGCGCAACTACATCATGGCGACCATCAGCCTGTATGTATCGATCTACAACCTGTTCATCAGCCTGTTGCAGATCTTCGGCATCATGAGCCGCGACGACTGATCGCTGTTGTGAAATAACGAAAAACCCGCCTCGGCGGGTTTTTTGTTGTCTGCGAAAATTACAAGCGCGATCAGTTGATCACAATGCTGCCGTCCGCCTGCTGCTTGTAGAGGGTGTAGGGCAACAACAGGGTGTCGAGTACGCCGGATGCGGCGGCATCGATCAGCACGCCGGGGTTGGCGTTCTTGTAGTCGAACGCATCAACGCCATCCTTCAGTTCGGCATGCATCAGGCAGAAGTCGTATGTCACGCCACTGTAGATCCGCGGTACCGCACCGCAGTAGGTTTTCTCGTTCCTGAGACGTTCAGCGGTCTTCTGGTCACTGCTCAAAACGGTCTGCACCGTGCCGCACCCGCTGAGCACCAATGCCATCAGCATCACTGCCTGAATTTTCATCACCGCCAATCCTTAGTCGGAAAAAACTCAATCTACGCCGAATACGCGCAAAACGCACTCACGCCATCGGCGGCAATCGACGTTTGACCGGGGTTTTCTTGACGATCGCGGTGTTGGTTTCAGCCAGTGTATTGAGCCGGTCGAGCAGGGTGTCCAGTTGCTCCATCGAGCGCACGTGCAGGCGCGCGACAAAACAATCTTCGCCGGTGACCTTGTCGCACTCGGTGAACTCCGGGATCGACAGGATCTGCCGTTCCACTTCCTGCAATTGCCCCGGCAGCGGTCGCACCCGGACGATCGCCTGCAGTTGATAGCCGAAGCATTTGGGATCGATTTCGACCGTATAGCCCTTGAGCACGCCGCGCTCTTCCAGCCGGCGTAACCGCTCGGCCACGCTGGGCGACGACAGGCCGCTGATCTGCGCCAACGCCTTGAGCGAGCGGCGCGAGTCTTCCATCAGGGCGCTGATGAGGATCTGGTCGATATCGTCGGTCATGGGGCAACTCCTGAATTAGGCATTTGAAGGAAACCACCCGCGATAAAGAAGGCAGAAATCCAGTTTAGCCTGCTTTTTACGCTGGAGGCGTGCGCTGGCGGCTTGGCATACTTTTGCCACGCTTTCGTCAAACGCTAAGGAAGATCGATGATGGACAAAACAATCCGGCGCGGCTCATTCGAAATGACCGCTGCCATGCTGATTTCCGGAACCATCGGCTGGTTCGTATTGGTCTCCGGGCAACCGGTGCTGGATGTGGTGTTCTGGCGTTGCGTGTTCGGCGCCGGCACCTTGCTGCTGATCTGTGCCGCGTTCGGCTTCCTGCGCCCGGGCATTCTGACCCGCACCACGTTCCTGTTGGCAGTGCTCAGCGGCGTCGCGATTGTCGGCAACTGGGTGTTGTTGTTCGCCTCGTACTCCCGGGCGTCGATTGCCATCGGCACCGCGGTCTATAACGTGCAGCCGTTCATGCTGGTCGGCCTGGCGGCGTTGTTTCTCGGCGAGAAGATCACCCTGCAGAAGCTGTTCTGGCTGGCGATTTCCTTTCTCGGCATGTTGGCGATCGTCAGCGCCCATGGCGGGCAGGGCGAGAGCGGTGGCGACTATCTGCTGGGGATTGCGCTGGCGTTGGGTGCGGCGTTGCTCTACGCGATAGCGGCGCTGATCATCAAGCGCCTGACCGGCACGCCGCCGCATCTGATCGCGCTGATTCAGGTCTGCACCGGGGTGTTGTTGCTCGCTCCGTTCGCGCACTTCAACGGCCTGCCGCACACCACCGGCGCATGGGCCAGCCTGGTGACGCTGGGCATCGTTCACACCGGCCTGATGTATGTGCTGCTGTACGGCGCGATTCAGAAACTGCCGACGGCCCTGACCGGTGCGCTGTCCTTCATCTACCCGATTGCGGCGATCTTCGTCGACTGGTTTGCCTTCGGCCATCGCCTGGAACCGCTGCAATGGCTTGGCGTGGCGGCGATCCTGCTGGCCGCTGCCGGGATGCAGCAAGGCTGGGGCCTGAAAACCCGGCGTCAGCTCAAATCGGTTTGATCAGATCGCGGAACAGTCCTTTCAACTGCTGGTTGCCGGCATCCACCAGATGATTGTCATCAAAGTACAGCGGCACGCCGTTCCTTGAACCCATGCAATGGCCGTTGGGGCACAGGTACGGCGTCGGGTCGATCACCGTTGCGTTGCAGCGGCTGGCCGCGGCTTCAATGGTTGCGATGGCGACGCGGTTGCGCTTTTCGTACGCCTGCAACGGCAAGGAAATGTCCGTGGTTTGTCGAAACAGTCGCTGATTCAGGTTCAAGCCCTTGTAGACGCTGAACGGCATTTCCGGGATCGGCTTGACGATATAGACCGGATGGTTTTCAGCGATCGAGCAAACGGTGCTGACGTACTCTTCGGTGTAAGCCTCGGCAAACGAGGCCTGCCGCTCGGGAAAGGAAATCCGATAGCTGTTTTCCCGGCCCGAATCCGCGTACAAAGCCGCGCGGCTGAACAGCACCACCGGGACGCCGGCATATGCGGTTTTCAGCTGTTGCAGCTTTTCCTGATTGAAGCCCCGGCACTGGCTTTCGACGGTCTTGTCGTGCATTGCAAAGTGCGCAAGGGTCGGGCAACCGCCCCGCGACCATGACAACGCCGCCTGAGGGTTTTCCATCTGCACCGCTGCTGCGGTCGATTGCGCATGGCTGTCGCCGTAGAGAATCACCGACACTTGTCCTGTGCCCAGTTTGCAATCTGCGGCCGCGAAGGCATTGGGGTAGCACTCCTGGGGGTACAGTTTGCTGGTGTATTCCGGCTGGCCGAATTCGACCAGTGCCGGGCGCCAATCGGGGTGTTGCTTGACCAGTGAAGACATCGTGGCCGACACGGCAACCACCCCCACGGTCAGCGCAGCGAACTTGATCACTGTGCGTGTCGCGGTGGTACCGTTCTTCACCTTCGATTCGACCCAGTAGAAAGAAAGGGCACCGAGGGCGAACGACGCGATGATCGCGCCGACCACGTGTGGCCAACTGCTCAACAGCCCGCACAGGTACAGCAACACCACCAGCGGCCAATGCCACAGGTACACCGAGTAGGAAATACTCCCGATAAATTGCAGCGCGGAATGGCTGCTGAACAGCGACCGGGTGTTGCCGTGAATCACCAGCATCGTCCCCAGCACCGGCACCAGAGCCAGATAACCTGGCCATAGATCCTGTTCGGAAAAGCCCTGCACACTGACTGCAATCGCCAGCAACCCAAGTCCTTCGCAGATCGCACCGCCGCGCTGGCCGAGCCGCAGGGGAAAGAGAAACACCAGCCCGCCCGCGATCATTTCCCACGCGCGGGTAGGCAGCATGTAGAACGCGAACGTCGGGTTGAGGCGGGTCACGATGATGGATGCTGCAAGTGAAACCAATGCCAGGGCCACCAGTGCCAAGCGAGTTCTGTCGGCGCCGAAGAACCTGTACAAGCCCATGATCAACACGGGATAGAGCATGTAGAACTGCCACTCGACCGACAGCGACCAGGTGTGCAGCAACCAGTTTTCATGCAGGGGGGCGGCAAAATAGTTGCCACTCTGGGCGAAGCTGAAGTTCGAGCTGAACAGCAGGCTGCTCTTGATTGTGCGGATCGTTTCGCGCAGGTCGTCCAGTGGCAGGTACAGGTAGCCGAATATCAACAGCGCAACGCACAAGGTCAGCAGGGCGGGAATGATGCGGCGCGCGCGTGAGGCGTAAAAGCCGAGGAGGGAAAAGTTCTGTTGTTGCACGCCCTTGAAGATGATGCCGGTCATCAGGAAACCGGAAATGACGAAGAACACGTCTACGCCAACAAATCCGCCTGCGAATCCGGGCACCTTGAAATGAAACAGCACGACCGATAGCACGGCCAGTGCCCGCAGGGCGTTGATACTCTTCCTGAATTGCATTTATGCGTCCATGTCACATCCGTTGTGCGGCGCATTGTAGTGATGATGTCGTTTTTGTTACATGGGTTTTTTCGAGAACTCAGATGTTCCAGCGCGGCGCGGTCACGGCCAGGCGCTGGCGCAGTTCGCCGATGTTGGCCGCCAGTTGCCGGGTCAACAGACGATAACCGTCGAGGGTGTTGTAGACCGGTGTGTCGAGGCTGGCGTCGGGCAGTTCGAGCGGGCGCTCGAGACGTTGTGCCGCACCAGTCTTCAAGGCCCGGGCCATGCCGATCAGTTGCACGCGGATCACCCGGTGCTCGGCCCGCAGCGCCGATTGCAGGTGGGCCATGGCGTCGGGATCGTTTGCATCCGGTCGGGTGTTACCGAGGATTTCCAGGGTGCTGACGCACATCCGCAGGTTGCGCTGGATCGCATCCAGTTCGGTCATGGAAATCTTCACTTCCTTGGACACCGATGGCATCAGCGAGCGCAGTTGCACCATCACCGTAGTCACCCGGGCCATGAGCTTCAGGTGTTCATCGGCGCTGACCGGTTGGCCGCTGATGATCCGCCCATACAACGTGGCGCAGTCGCGCAAGGCATCGGCCAGGTTGTAGCGCCACGAATACACCGCGTACAACGGCAGGGCGAAGGAAAACGCTAGGGCCAGGGCGATGCCGATCAGGATGTCGACCCCGCGCCACAAGCCGTCGGTAATGGGGTTGTCGCCATGCCCGGCGACAATGAACACGGTGATTGCCGAGAGCAGGGCGGTGTAACCACCCTTGCCGATCGCGTGATAGGAGAAAAATCCGCAGACCACCGCCATGGCGAAGTACGTCAGCCACGGTAGGCCCAGCCACGCCTGTTGCGCCACCAGCAGCAGACCGACACCGGCACCGATCAGGGTGCCGGTGGCGCGTTCGGCGGCTTTCTTGCCGATGTTGCCGTGGTGTTGCAGGCCGCCGATCACCACCCGCATCGTCACCGACGCCCACTCACCGTGGGGCAGGTTGATGCCGGTGGTCAGCAGAATGGTCGCCAGCAAACCCAGCGCCACCCGCACCGCGTGAATCAGCCGGGCGTGCCGGTAGCGGCGATAGGGGTCCAGTAACGGACGCAGGATTCGCCGCAGCAGCGGTGGCAGTCGGTGGGAGCTGAATGTACTCAGTGCAAGGTCCTCGTCAGAAGATGTAGTCGGTGGTCAGGAAGCTCGAATCGCGGCCGCGAATGATTTCGCTGATCAGATCCTTGTTGCTGTCCTGGAACTTGGTCGCCACCAGCGTGCGGATCGAAAATACCCGCAAGGCATCGTGTACCGACAGCGTACCCTCGGCGGAGTTCTTGCGTCCGTTGAACGGGTAGGTGTCCGGCCCGCGCTGGCACTGGGCGTTGAGGTTGATCCGTCCGACCTGGTTGGCAAAGGTATCGACCAGTCGGCCAATCGCCACCGGATTGGTGCCGAACAGGCTCAGTTGCTGACCGAAATCCGATTCCAGCACGTAGTCGATCACGGTATCGAGATGACGGTACGGCACGATCGGCACCACCGGGCCAAACTGTTCCTCGTTGTACACGCGCATCTGCGGCGTCACCGGGTACAGCACGGCCGGGTAAAAGAACGACTCGCGACTCTCGCCGCCGTTCGGGTTGACCACTTGCGCACCCTTGGTCTGCGCGTCGGCCACCAGACCGTGCAGGTAGTCGACCTTGCCCGACTCCGGCAACGGCGTCAGTGCCACGCCGCTGTCCCACGGCATGCCCGGCTTGAGGGTGGCCAGTCTGGCGTTGAATTTTTCGATGAAGGCGTCGACCACCTCCTCGTGCACAAACAGGATCTTCAGCGCGGTGCAGCGCTGGCCGTTGAACGACAGCGAACCGGTCACCGCTTCGCTGACGGCGTTATCCAGATCGACTTCCGGCAGGACGATGCCGGGGTTCTTCGCATCCAGGCCCAGCGCGGCGCGCAAGCGGTGTGGTTTCGGGTGCAGCTTCTTCAGGTCGCTGGCGGCCTTGTTGGTGCCGATGAAGGCGAAGATGTCGATTTTGCCGCTGGCCATCAGCGCACTGACGGTCTCGCGGCCGCTGCCGTAGATCACGTTGATCACGCCGGTCGGGAAGCTGTCGCGGAACGCTTCGAGCAACGGGCGGATCAGCAGCACGCCGAGCTTGGCCGGTTTGAACACCACGGTGTTGCCCATGATCAGCGCCGGAATCAGCGTGGTGAAGGTTTCGTTCAGCGGATAGTTATAAGGCCCCATGCACAGCGCGACGCCGAGCGGCACGCGGCGGATCTGGCCGAGGGTGTCCTGTTCCAGTTCGAAACGGCTGGAGCGGCGGTCGAGTTCTTTCAGTGCGTTGATGGTGTCGACGATGTAGTCGCAGGTGCGATCGAACTCTTTTTCCGAGTCCTTGAGGTTCTTGCCGATCTCCCACATCAGCAGCTTCACCACCGCTTCGCGCTGCTGGCGCATGCGGCCGAGGAAGGCTTCGACGTGCTGGATACGCTCGGCCACGCGCATGGTTGGCCACAGGCCCTGACCGCGATCATAGGCACGCACGGCGGCATCGAGCGCGGTAAGGGCGGTGTCGGCGTCAAGCAGCGGCGTGCTGCCGAGGATGACTTGTTCATCACCGTTTTCGCCGTGCAGGTACACAGGGCTGCGCACGGTGGCAAGCGGGCCGTCCCAGCGCCGCAGTTCGCCGTCGACGAGGTATTCGCGTTGTTCGACTTGACCGTCGAGACGGTATTTTTCCGGGATGTCGCTGACAGAAGGGAACAGGTTGCCAAGGATATTTGCTGTGGTCATGTCGCTACCCCGTGTTGATGTCCGCATACAGATCAAAAAGTCTGTACAGGTTATACGCCTGAATACGCTGAAATTTAAACCCGTGAATGTCACGCGAATGTCACGCCAAACCCCGGAACAGAGCGGCAATGCTCAGTCCAATCCCTGTAGGAGCTGCCGAAGGCTGCGATCTTTTGATCTTGTTCTTGAAAAACAAAGTCAAAAGATCGCAGCCTGCGGCCGCTCCTACAGACGGCAATGGGCTGGCCCCGTTTGCCCCCCTCGTTGTCCCGCAATGCCCTCAACCCGCTGCCGTGCCTGCCTTAAGGTGGGATCACAACAATAAGCGATGCCACCCTTGAGGATCGTTATGCGGGCCATCCGATTCACCTTACTGCTGGCGCTGTCCCTGACGTTGTTCGGCTGTGGCGAAAAAGCCCAACCGCCAGCGACCACGCGCAACGCCACACCTTCCGACTCCGCACTGGCGCAGATCTACACCAACAGCTGCCAGCTGTGCCATGCCAACCCGGCCGCCAACGCACCGCTCACCGGCGATCGCAAAGCCTGGGAGCCGCGCATTCAGCAGGGCGCCGACACGCTGCTCGACCACGCCATCAACGGCTACAACGGCATGCCGCCGATGGGCCAGTGCGTCGAATGCTCGGAAGAACAATTCCTGCAACTGATCGGCTTCATGGCCGACCAGCCCCTCCCACAATAAGGGCGCGCGCATGACCATGGATCTGACACGGCGTCAGTTGTTGCAACGGGCAAGCATCGTCGGCGCGTTCAGTGCGCTGGCGGCCAACCCCGCGCTGGGGCAGTTGATGCGCGCACCGCGCCTGATTCCCTGGCGCAACTGGTCGGGCGGGCAGAGTTGCCTGCCGGCGGCGCGGCTGGCGCCGAAAAATCTTGATGAATTGACCGCGGCGATTCGCCAGGCCCAAGGCAAGATCCGCCCGGTCGGCTCGGCGCATTCCTTCAGCGCGCTGGTGCCCACTGACGGCACGCTGCTGTCGCTGAGTTACTTCACCGGTCTGCTCGATCACGACCCGAACACCCTGCAGGCCGAGTTCGCCGCCGGCACGCCGATGTCGCGCATGGGCGTGCCCTTGAAGGATGTCGGTCAGGCCCTGCAGAACATGGCCGACATCGATTACCAGACTCTCGCCGGGGCGATTGCCACCTCGACCCATGGCACCGGCAAGACCTTTCAGTCGTACTCGGCGCATGTCTGCGGCATGCAACTGGTGACGGCCAGCGGCGAGGTGCTGGACTGCGACAGCCAGCGCCACCCTGAAGTGTTCAACGCCGCTCGCGTGTCGCTCGGCGCGCTCGGCGTGGCGACGAAAATCCGCCTGCAAAACCGCCCGGCCTATCGCTTGCGGGAAACCCAGTGGATCGCCAAGACCGAAGAACTGCTCGAAGACCTCGACAAGAACACCCGGGAAAACCAGCACTGGGAAATGCTGGTGGTCACCCATTCCGACTACGCCTTGTCGATCGCCCTTAACGAAACCAACGACCCGGCCACGCCGCCGATTCCGCCCGAAGAGGAGGGCGGCAACGAATTCGTGACGCTGATCGAGAAGATCGACAAATACGGCAGCGACTTCCCCGAGCTGCGCCGCACGCTGCTCAACAGCCTGCGCCATCTGGCGAGTTTCGATGACCGGGTGGGCGACTCGTTCGACATCTACGCCAACGTGCGCACCGTGCGCTTCAACGAGATGGAATATTCGGTGCCCGCCGAGCACGGCCCGGCCTGCTTGCGCGAAATCCTCAAGCTGATTCAGGACAAGGACCTGCGCACCTGGTTTCCCATCGAGTACCGCTACGTCAAGGCCGACGACATTCCGCTGAGCATGTTCGAAGGCCGCGACAGCTGTTCGATCTCCGTGCACCAGCATTACCAGATGGATCACCACAACTTTTTCGCCGCGGTCGAGCCGATTTTCTGGAAGTACAACGGCCGTCCGCACTGGGGCAAGTTGCACACGCTCAATGCGCGCACCCTGCAGCCGCTGTACCCGCGCTGGCGCGAGTTTGTCGAGGTGCGTCAGGCGCTGGACCCCAGCGGCAAGTTTCTCAACGCGCATCTGTCGTCGATTCTGGGGGTGAGCTGATGGCGGTCAATCGACGCAATTTTCTCCTCGGCACGCTGGGCGTCGGGGCTTTATTAGTGGGCGTGGGCGCCTGGCTGCGACCCGGTGATCGTGGCGGGCCGTACAGCGAGTATTTCCGCGCGCTGAACGAAGAGCTGAAAGACAACGGGCCGATGCGTCCAGTGCTGCTGATCGACCTGGATCGCCTCGACCACAACATCGACGTGGTGATGCAATCAGTCAGGCGCGGCGCCAAGCACTTGCGGCTGGTGGAAAAATCCCTACCGTCACCGGGGTTGTTGCGCTACATCGCGCAACGGGCCGGGACGCAGCGCTTGATGTCGTTTCATCAACCGTTTCTCAATCACGATGCGGTCACGTTTCCCCAGTCCGATATATTGCTGGGCAAGCCACTGCCGGTGCGTTCAGCCGAATTGTTTTATCAGAGCCACAAAGGCCCGTTCGATCCGTCGAAGCAACTGCAATGGCTGCTCGACGGACCAGAGCGCTTGCAGCAATACCTCGCGTTGGCGCAGGGACTCGGCACTCGGATGCGCATCAACATCGAACTGGATGTCGGCCTGCATCGCGGCGGGGTCAGTGATGTGAAGGTGTTGGGGCAGATGCTCACGCTGATCAGCGCCAACCCGCAGCATCTGGAGTTCGCCGGGTTCATGGGCTACGACCCGTTCGTGGGCATGGGCGTGCCGGGGATTCTCGGCTCCCCGGAGGAACTGTTCGCCAAGGTCATGCTGATTTATCAGCGCTGCGTGGACTTCACCCGGCAGCAGTTTCCGGCGCTGTGGCATGACAACTTGTGCCTGAACACCGCCGGCAGCCCGAGCTATCGCATCCACGAAAACGAGAAACTAAGCACCGAGGTTTCGGTGGGCACGGCGATGCTCAAACCGACTCACTATGACCTGCCGTCACTGGTTGACCACCTGCCGGCGACCTACATCGCCACCCCCGTGCTGAAAAGCACCGGCGCGGTGAACATTCCGGCGCTGGACGACAAATCCAGGCTGTTTTCGTGGTGGGACGCTAACCAGCGCCAGACCTTCTTCATCTACGGCGGCAACTGGATGGCCGAGTTCGAATCGCCGCCCGGACTGCAGAGCAACGGCGTTTACGGCCGCAGTTCGAATCAGGAGATGGTCAATGGTTCGAATGCCGTGGGGCTGACGGTGGAGGATCAAGTCTTTCTGCGGCCGACCCAGACCGAGGCCGTCCTCCTGCAATTCGGCGACTTGCTGGCGGTGCGTGGCGGTAGGATCGTCGATACCTGGCCGGTTTATTCCTGAAAAAAAGATCGCAGCCATTGAAAGCTGCGATCTTTTGCTTTTGCATTTCGGTGCTCTACCTACTCAGCATTTGAAACCAGTCTTGAAAAAAGCTGTGGTGAGGGCGACGGTTTCAGTCAGTTAGCGGAATAGGCTGCCAGTTCCAGATTATCCAACGCCCGGTCAACTGCCAGCTCTGCCAGCATTATCAGTTGGGCAATTCCAAGAAGCGCGTGACGCTGCGGTGCTCGCAGGTCGCCAGCAATATCACTTGCCATGACTTTCGCCGAGGCGAGGGTTTCATACGCATTCGCCAACAGCTCTTCTGTGCCGATGTTGGGAGCTATGTGGTAAATCGTGCTCGGTTTGCGTGAAGGGTTGTCTGCTCCGTTGGCCTCTGGGTTGAGGTAGTGATCCAGTGCGCGTTCGGCGGCCTCATTGAGCTTTTTGGAATCGAGAGTTTCGTAAGGCGAGGTTGGATCAGTTTCGGGTGGGTTCGGCGTCGGTTTGAACATAAATGAAGCTCCTACAGTAAATGGAGCCACCAAAACCAGTCGCTAAACAAGTAAGGGTGGCGGCTGCACGCAGGTTAGCGAACCGGGTGTAGGCGCCCGGCAGACTCGAAAGTCTCCCACGCACAGCCGCCATAAATTCGATCGCAGACAAAGCATCCGAAAAAGAATTTGGAGCGCTGGTGCGCCTACAAAGGTTCGGGTCGCTAAACCCGATCGCTGATTCGTCAGCGACCGGCAAACGATAGATCTCGAGACCAAGGCACACAAGCCGGCGGATTCTGGCCTAGCTGTAGGCAAAGGCGCAAGGCAGTGTGGCTTACAGGATGAAACAGTAAACACTATTAAACGGCTGAAGCTTCCGAGGGAGTCCGATGGCGTAGAGGCTAGCTCACAGGCAGGAGAAATACGCAAAACGACGGGTGAATGAGGTACTCGTTTCGATCGGAAAATAACTTGGTAAGTGGGGGCTTAGCTAGTCAGTCGTTCATCTAGTCAATTTTGAATTATTGAGGTAGCTTTTCTAAACACCCACAAACCGAAAAGAGATCGATCCTTGGAACGGGAAATTTTTGAAAACGTGAGTTTCTGCGAGGATCAGGTCCCCAAATATCCTTGTCCTTCATGTGGCCGCGGACAGTTGAAGCTAAAGGGTGAATTGCAGTCTGAATTCACAGCTCAGACTGAGCTTTATAAAGATGAAGAGTGGTTTGACTGGGAGGATCATGCTGATTTTGTTTTTAGTGGAATGTTGCGCTGCACTGGTTGCGATGAAGCGGTGTTTCTAGTTGGGTCCGGCAAGCCGAAGTCTTATGAGTATGAAGATGAAACTGGTCGACCGTGTCGGGATTTGTTTTCCTATCATACAGTCAGATACTTTCAGCCTTTTTTAAAGCTTATTGACTGTCCGGATCAAGTGTCAGACGAATTTCGGAAGCAGATTGATAGCGCGTTCTCTCTATATTTTACTAGCCCTTCAGCCTGCTGTAATAGCATTAGGTGTGCTGTCGAAGTTTTGCTTACAGATTGGGGGATTCCGTTAAGGGGAGAAGGCGAGAAATATATTCCCCTTGGCAATAGACTAAGCCTGCTTCCGGAGAATTATTCAAAATATTTGGATTTTCTAAAGGCGGTCAAATGGCTTGGTAATAGCGGAAGCCATGCCGATCAAATGTTTTCACATAGCGATGCGTTAGACGGTTTGGAAATGTTGGAGTATGTTTTAAGTAAGGTCTATGATCAACATGGACCGAGAATAACAGCTATGGCTGACCGAATAAATGAGCATAAAGGTCCAGTCCGTCGTTAGCTTTTAAGTGGTCGTGCTTCTGAAGTTTTTATAAAGTAGTACTAGGGAGTGGCGATTGAAAACAGGCAAATGTGGACTATGTGGCAAGAGCAGGGTGATTAAGAGAAGTCACTTGTTACCCAAGTCGGCTTATAAACAGGTTCGTGATCATCCCTCTGATGGCGGAGGGTCTCCAATGCGTATAGATATTTTAGGTGGGAGATTTGGGAGGACAGATAAACAAATTGTAGCTGATTTTTTGTGCGGTAGTTGTGAAGGGGCTTTTTCGAGATTTGGTGAGGCCTCAGTTTCAAAGGCTTGGGGAACTCACTTTGGATTTCCGATGCTCAAATTTTCAAATGGGCTCGTGCCTGTATCTTTCAGCGCTAGAAGAAAAATTTATGCATCTGCCCAGCTTTCGGAAAGTTTAGTGGATGCTTTGTATTATTTTGCTGTAAGTGTTGTTTGGCGCGCGGTGATGTGGCCACAAGACAATGTCGGTGTTTCCAGTTGTAGAGGTGCTATTTCAGATCGGCAAATGCATGAAGTGGTTGATTTTTTATTGTCTGGTAACGGCCGATTGTCAGATTTTTTTGTGGTTGTTGATGTTAATACTTGTGTCGAGATGAACGGTATTTTGTCGTTGCCGGCGCTAATCTCGAATAGTGATGTAAAGACCATCGGTTTCGATGTTTTGGGGTTGAGGTTTAAGGTGTTCGTTGGGCCTGCCTTTCCAGTTGAGTTAGAGAAGTTAAGGGAGGATGTCGATAAGTACATTTTGATAGTAAGTTCTGATCATTCTCAAAGCGAAAGTGCAAAACAGGTAGCGCTTTTTTTTCATGAGAACAATATTTCATAGTCCGAGCTTTGAGTTTGAAATTTTTGATGCTCCTAGCCAGAAGCTTTCGTTAATTTACTAAATAATAGCCAATCCTTCCTAATCTATGGCGGCAACTGGATGATCGAGTTCGAATCGCCGCCGGGGCTTCAGAGCAATGTTTACGGGCGCAGCTCTCATCAGGAGATGGTCAACGGTTCGAATGCCGTGGGGCTGACTGTGGAGGATCAGGTCTTTCTGCGGCCGACCCAGACCGAAGCCGTCCTTTTGCAATTCGGCAACTTGCTGGCGGTGCGTGGCGGCAAGATCGTCGATACATGGCCGGTCTACACCTGATCTGCTGACTTCTTAAAAACTACACAAAACCTTGTGGGAGCTGGCTTGCCAGCGATTGCAGTCTGTCAGCAAAGAAATGGCTTGCTGACCCGGCGCCATCGCTGGCAAGCCAGCTCCCACAGTATTTGTGGTGTTTGCAAAACCCTCAGCAATTTCTGTAATGAAGCTTTTATGACAAAAGTTCGGTAGCACATAGCCAGTCCGGTCATGCCTATGTAACGCGCTTGAGGGGCCCAACGGGGCGCTTTTCACAAGCCGAGGCGGGACGCCGGGAGTGAGGCAATGGGGACTATGGAACGCTACTCGAAAGTGGGCATGCAGGAGCTCGATCAGCGCCTGTCGAAGATCGTCGAAGCGGCGCGCAAGAAGCCGGTTTCGGTGTATCGCTACGGTGCGCCGTGGGTCTGGATCGTGTCGCAGGAAGACTGGCAGGGCGCCTTGAAAGAGGTCTCCAGCTACATTCCGCCGGGCCACTCGCTGGTGTTGCTGCGCCCGCAGATCGACGACTTGCTTGACGCCCACCAAGGCCTGCTGCATGACCTCAACGCCGCGCCCGGCATGCTGATCCCCGCGCAAACGGTCATGCACATCCTGCTCCTGCAACTGCTGTATTCGGTGCCCAGCGAACAGCAGCTGTTCGAACAGCTCAATTACAACCTGTTGTTCCGCTGGTTCGTCGGCCTCGGCCTGAACCAGAAAGTCTGGAGCTACAACGTCCTCAGTCGCGACATCGCCACGCTGCTCAATGAGCCGCGTGCGGTGCTGCTCATTCAAAAAATCATCGGCGAAGTGTTCTGCGGTGCCTTGCTGCAAATGCCCGAGTTCTCTCTGAACTTCGCGCTGTTGCACACCTGGCTCGGCAAGCACAGCGGTGCCTCGCACGTCAGCAATTAGCCGCGCCCGCCATTGCCGCAACACACGAGGCGCGCAACAGCGCCAACAGGGTCATCGCGAATTCAGGGGGTAGTGTGGATCAGATTTTCACGTCACGGCTGGCGCTGTGGGGCTGGCTGCTGGTGACGGCCGGCGCTCAGCCAGCGTTCGCCGACGAGGCCGCCGCCAGCGCAGCGCCGCAGCGTCTGGTGGACGTCAACGAATACTTCGTGCGCGGCAACACCGTGCTCGATGCCCGGGCGATTGAAGAGGCGGTGTACCCGTTTCTCGGCCCGCAAAAGGCAATGAGCGACATCGAAGGCGCCCGCGATGCCTTGCAGAAGGCCTATCAGCAACGCGGCTACCAATCGGTGTTCGTCGAACTGCCGGAGCAAGCGGTGGCCGACGGCATCGTCTACCTGCAAGTCAGCGAAACCAAGGTCGGCCGGGTGCGGGTGGTCGGCGCCAAACACTATTCGCCGCTGGACATCCGCGACAACGTCCCGGCGCTGAAAGAGGGCGAGGTGCCGGACTTCGCCAAGGTCCAGGGCGAGCTGGCGCAACTCAACAAAACCCCGGGCCGCCAGGTCATGCCGCTGGTGCGCGAAGGTCAGCGCCCGGGGACCATGGACGTCGATTTGCAGGTTGAGGACCAGAACCCGTGGAGCGCCAGTGTCGGCCTCAACAACGACTACAGCGCCGACACCGAAAAGCTGCGCGCCGTGACCAGCCTTGGCTACAACAACCTCTGGCAGCTCGGCCACAGCATCAACCTGACGTACTTTACCGCGCCGCAGGACACCGACAACGCCAAGGTCTGGTCGGGCTCCTACACCGCGCCACTGACCGAGCGCTGGAGCGTGCAGTTCTCCGGTTACCAGTCCGACAGCAACGTCGCCACCATCGGCGGCAGCAACGTGTTGGGCAAGGGCCATTCCTATGGCGTGTCGGCGATCTACACGCTGCCGTCCAGCGGCAGCTGGTCGAACTCGCTGTCGGCCGGCATCGACTTCAAGGACTTCGACGAGCGCCTGACCTTGTCCGGCGAGAGCGACAAGGTGCCGCTCAAATACGCGCCATTCACCTTCGCCTACAACGGCTTCCGTTACACCGAAAAGAGTCAGCTCGGCCTCGGCCTGAGCCTGGTGGCGGCCACGCGCAGCCTCTTCGGTTACGGCAGCTCCGACGAAGAGTTCGACTACAAACGCTACCGCGCCAACCCGAGTTTCGCCGTGGTCAAGGGGGACAGCAATTTCACCTGGACCTTCGACAACGACTGGCAGAGCGCGAGCAAAGGTGCGTTCCAGCTGGCGTCGGGGCCACTGGTCTCCAACGAGCAATTTTCCGCCGGCGGCGCGACCTCGGTACGCGGTTATCTGGCCGCCGAGCGTACCGGCGATGACGGCGTGCTGCTCAGTCAGGAACTGCGTACACCGTCACTCGCGAAATACGCCGGCAGCTGGATGCAGGAGTGGCGCTTCTACGCCTTTGCCGAAGGCGCGCAACTGTACCTGCGCGACGAACTGCCGGATCAGGACGCCAGTTACGCCCTGGCCAGCGTCGGCCTCGGCACCCGCGCCAGCCTCAGCAAATGGCTGTCCGGCAGCCTCGACTGGGGCTACCCGCTACTCGAAGGGCCGAACACCTCGAAGCAGGAATCGCGCCTGCACTTCAACCTTCAAGCCACTTTCTAAAGGAGCACGTTCATGCAGCGCCTCATTCTTTCGTTGTTGATCTGCCTGGGCTTCGTGCTCCCGGCCACGGCTCAGGCCTGGTGGCAGGACGACTGGCACTACCGTAAACAGATCGCCGTCGATACCACGCCGCAGGGCGCCGGGATCAATCAGGCCCTGGGCCGCACCGCGCTGCTGGTGCGCCTGCACACCGGCAACTTCACCTTCGATGGCGTCAAGGAGGACGGTTCGGACCTGCGCTTTGTCGCCGCCGATGACAAGACCGTGCTCAATCATCAGATCGAAAGCTTCGATGCGCTGATGGGCATGGCGCTGATCTGGGTTGACGTGCCGAATGTCGAGGGCGGCCAGCGCCAGGACATCTGGATGTACTACGGCAATCAGAAGGCCCCGGCCACCGGCAACGGCCAACTGACGTTCGATCCGAATTACACCGCGCTGTATCACTTCGACGGCGCCACCGGCACCCCGGCCAAAGACACCACCGCCTACGGCAACACCGCGCAAAGCGCCACTGGCGCGGCGATTGACGGTGTAGTCGGGCGCGCCTTGCAGTTCAGCGGCCAGCCGTTGCTGCTGCCGGCCAGTCCGTCGCTGCAGCATAACGCGGGCAGCGCGTTCACCTTCAGCGCCTGGCTGCGACTGGATCAGGCCAATGGCGAGCAACTGATTCTGGCCCGTCGGGAAGGCGCCAACAGCCTGCTGGTCGGGGTCAATCAAGGCGTGCCGTTCGTGGAGATCGACGGCCAGCGCGCGGTCGCCACTCAGGCGCTGAATCCCGGCCAATGGCAACACGTCGCACTGACCGCCGAAGGCGCGAAAGTCAGCCTGTTCATCAATGGTCGTGAAGGCGCCACGCTCGCTCAGGCGATGCCGGCATTCAACTCGGTCATGGCCATCGGTGCGGATCTTTCCCCGAGCGCCTTCCAGCCATTCGTGGGCGCCATCGATGAACTGCGTCTGTCGAAAGTCGCGCGTCCGGCGCCGTTGTTGCTGGCCGATGCCACCGCGCAAGGCGCCGAGTCGAAACTGGTGGCCTACGGCGTCGACGAAGAACAGTCCGGTTTCGGCTTCGGCAGCCTCGGTTTCCTGCTCAATGCGGTGCCGGTGGACGCTTGGGTAATCATCGCTGTGCTGGTGCTGATGATGTTCCAGTCGTGGATCATCATGCTGCGCAAGAACCACACCCTCAGCCGCGTGAGCAAGGCTAACGAGGACTTCCGCGAGCAGTTCGCCAAGGTCGGCACGCGTCTGGAAATGTTCGCCGACGACACGCAATTGGCTCAGCGCCTGCAACATTCGCCGCTGTGGCGCCTGTACACGGTGGCGGTCAAAGAAATCCGCACCCGCCGCGAGCAGGGCGCCGATACCTCCTCGGTTTCCGCCGCGACCATCGAAGCCATTCGCTGCTCGATGGACGGCGTGCGCACCCGCGAGAACCAAGCGCTCAGCTCGAAACTCTCGACCCTGTCCAACGCCATCGCCGGCGGCCCGTACATTGGTCTGCTCGGCACCGTGCTGGGGATCATGGTGGTGTTTCTTGGCACCGCGATGGCCGGCGACGTCAACATCAACGCCATCGCCCCGGGTATGGCGGCGGCCTTGCTCGCCACTGCGATGGGCCTGTTCGTCGCGATCCCGGCGCTGTTTGGCTACAACCGCCTGATCACTCGCAACAAGGAAGTCAGCGCCGACATGCGCGTCTTCGTCGACGAGTTCATTACCCGTCTGGCGGAGATGCACGGCGAGAGCCAGTTCAGTGAGGCGTCGCACCCGCGCGGCCATCACGCCAACCACTCCGTACCGGCCTGAGGAGCACTGACATGGCGTCCGTAAATGCCTCCCACGACGATGACGAAGATGCAGCGGTGGACAGCATCAACATCACTCCGCTGGTGGACGTGCTGATGGTGGTGCTGGTGATGTTCATCCTCACCGCCACCGCGCAGGTCTCGGGGATCCAGATCAACCTGCCCAAGGCCAGCGCCTCGGTGTCGCTGTCGGAGGCCAAGACCAAGGCGATTTCGGTGAATGACGGCGGTCAGGTGTTCCTCGATGCCTACCCGGTGACCCTGTCTGAACTGGAGGAACGCCTGCGCATCGAGAAAGCGCAGAACCCTGACTTCCCGGTGATCGTGCGCGGTGACGCGACGGTGCAGTACCAGAAAGTCATTGAAGTGCTGGATCTGCTGCGCCGGCTCGAACTGTCCCAGGTCGGTCTGGTGACCGGCAAACCGACGCAGGGCTGAGTGATGACTGCACAACTCCCGATCGAGCCACTGCCGGTGAAGCGCTCGCCGCTGCGTTACGTGAAGTGGGGCGCCGGGCTGCTGCTCGGCGCGCTCGCTGCGTACTTGCTGTGGCAGTGGGCCAACGACATGAGCGGCATCCGCCGTGAAGCGCCAAAGGTGCCGACGATTATTCCGTTGCCGCCACCACCGCCACCGCCCCCGGAAAAACCGCCGGAGCCGGAAACCCCGGTGGAAGAAAAAATCGTCGAGCCCGAGCCGACGCCCGAGCCGCAGGAGGTCAAGCCCGAGGAGGAAGCACCGCCATCGCCGGCGGACGATCTGGCCAACCCGATGCAAATGGACGGCGACGCGCAGAGCGGCAGCGACGCCTTCAACATCGGCGCCGGCAAGGGTGGCGGTATGGCCGGTGCTGGCGGCGGGCGTTTGGGCACGGGCACCTACAGCCAGTTCCTCGCGTTCACCTTTCAGAGGCTGCTGCGCGAGAACCCGGACCTGCGCAACCTCGCGTTTTCGTTGCAGGCCGATGTCTGGCTGAGCGCCGTCGGCGAGATCACGCGCGTGGAACTGATCAAGTCCAGCGGCAACCTCGAAATCGACACCCAGGTACTGGCGGCGCTGCGCAATGCGCCGCACCTGAGCGAACGGCCCCCGGCCTCCATGACTTTGCCTGTGCGCCTGTCCCTGCAAGGGCGGCGTCCGGGTTAACCGAACCTATTTATTGCCAAGCATTTGAGCTTTGCCAAAAGGAGTTGTGTGCAGATGATTTCCAATGTGAATCGATTGTCCCTGGCGGTCGGCATGGTCATCGCGACCCTGGTCGGTCAGGCCGCGGCAGCGCCTGCGCCCTCGGAGAACGCCACGATCAATCTGATCCGCTTGCTGGTCGAGCAGGGCATTCTGAAACAGGACAAGGCCGACGCGCTGATCGCCCAGGCGCAGAACGAAGCGGCTCAGGCCAAGCAGGCCGCTGCATCCACTGCGGTCGCAGCCGGTCCGGTGGCCGCCCCGGGCGATGTGCGTGTGCAATACGTGCCCGCCGCGGTGCGTGACCAGATCCGTGATCAGGTCAAGGCCGAGGTCATGGCCACTGCCAAGCAGGAAAACTGGGCCGCGCCCAACACCTTCCCGGACTGGGCGTCGCGCATCAGCTTCGACGGCGACATTCGCCTGCGTGACGAATCGCGCTACTACTCGGGCAGCAACAGTAACGAAATCGTCGACTTCGCCAAACTCAACAACAACGGCCCGTACGACGTGAACCCCAACAGCAGCACCAACCTGCCGCCGTTGCTCAACACCCGCGAAGACCGCACCAACCTGTTCCGCCTGCGCGCACGGCTGGGCATGAAAGCGGTGATCTCGCCGGAATGGACCGCCGGCATCCGCATCGGCACCGGCTCGGACAACAATCCGGTATCGACCACGCAGAACCTCGGCGGCGGTTTCGCCAAGAAAGACATCTGGCTCGATCAGGGCTACCTGAACTGGAAACCCACCGACGAGCTGACCCTGACCGGCGGGCGTTTCGCCAACCCGTTCATGTCCACCGACATGCTGTATTCCAACGACCTCAACTTTGACGGCGTGGCGGCGATTTTCGACCACAAGCTCAACCGCGACTGGGGTGTGTTCGGCACCGTCGGTGCGTTCCCGGTGGATTACACCAACGACACGACCACCAGCAACGGTTTCGACAAGGAAGAAAGCGACAACAAATGGCTGTACGGCGCGCAGCTTGGCGCCAAGTGGGCGATCAACAGCAACAACCGGCTCAAGGGGGCCCTGGCCTACTACCGCTTCGACGACATTCAAGGCCAGCGCTCCAGCCCTTGCGCACCCTGGGCCGGCGCCCCGGGCTGCGACACCGACGGTACCCGCGCGGCGTTCATGCAGAAAGGCAATAGCGTGTTCCTGCTGCGCGACATCACGCCCAACCCGGCCAACCCGACCACCACGCCGCAGCCGCAATTCGTCGGTCTGGCGTCGGAGTTCAATCTGCTGGACCTCAACCTGGTGTGGGACGCCGATCTGCCGCAAGACTTCAAATTGCGCAGCCAGGGCAACTACATCCACAACCTCGGTTACGACGAAGGCGACATGCGCAAGCGCTCCGAGGGGCAGATCGTCAACAACCTCAACAGCAATGGCGAGATCGAAAGCGGTGCCAATGCGTGGATGGTGCAGTTCACCCTCGGCAACGCGTTGGACCTGAAGAAGCAGGGCGACTGGAACATGTTCGCCGGCTACAAGTACATCCAGCCGGACGCCTTGCCTGACGGCTTCAACGATTCGTCATTCCACCTCGGCGGCACCAACGCCAAGGGCTACTTCCTCGGCGGCAATTACGGTCTGGCGAAGAACGTCTACGCCACCGGCCGCTGGATGAGCACCGAAGCGGTGTACGGCGCGCCGTTCGACATCGACGTCTTGCAGCTTGAGATCAACACGCGCTTCTAAGGCGCCGGGAGTACGGTCATGCACGCACGAGTTTTACTGTTGGGGCTGAGTCTGTTCATCGCTCAGGGCGCCAGTGCCGAAGGCATGGAGGAGCGCCTGCGTACCCAGTTGCGCAGCACCACCCAGCAATTGCAGGCGTTGCAAAGCCAGCAGGCCCAGGCCAGCGCCGCGCAATTGGCGGCGCAGAACGAAGCCAAGGCTGCGCAGGCGCAGATCAAGCAATTGACCGCCGAACTGGCCAAGGCCAAGGGCGTCGCCGAGCAGTTGGCCGACCAGCAGCAGAACCTGCACAGCCAGGCGCAGGCGCAAGTCGCGGCGAGCAACGAACAGGTCGGCAAGTTCAAAAAGGCCTATGACGAGTTGTTGGTCATGGCCCGTGCCAAAGAGGCAGAACGGTCTAAGCTTCAAGCGCAATTGGCTGAACGTGACACACAAGTGCAGCAATGTTCAGTCAAGAATCAGCAGATGTACGGCGTCGCCAAGCAGATCCTCACTGCCTACGAAAACATCGATGTGGCCGAGGTGATGAAGATCCGCCAGCCCTTTGCGGGCAGCGCCCGGGTCAAGTTCGATGAACTGGCCCAGGGGTTCGGCGACGAGCTCTACAAGACTCAATTCGACGCGCCGCAAGCCGCGCTCGCGCACTGATAAACAAGGAAGACACAATGACTCAATTGATCACCCACGTTTCCCCGCAATCGCTGACCGAAGTCCTGCAAGCGGCCGGATATCGCGTCAACCAGACCGAACAGAACGGCATCGTGCAACTGCTCAGCGCCAGCCAGGGCATCGGCTATGCCGTGCGTTTCGGTAACCCGGCGGTGGAGCAGGGCAGCTACGTCGATTTCACTTTCAGCTGCGCGCTGCGGGTGCAAGGTGAGTTGCCACAGGGCGTGGCCGAACAGTGGAACGCCAGCCGCCGCTTTGCGCGACTGTCGTTGCAGGGCGAGTTTCTGGTGATGGAGATGGACGTGGTGGTGGCGGCCGGCGTGAGCAATGATCACCTGCGGGGCAACCTCGAATTGTGGGATCGCCTGCTGCAGGAGTTCATCGTCTACCTGCGTGATTTCAGCCAGGCCGCGCAAGCTTCGACAGCCAACGTCGCGGTCGCCGAGCAAGAGGAAGTCGCGCTGTGAAAAAGCCTGCCATGGTGATCAGCGCTGCGGCTGTAGCGCTGTTGGTGGTAGCCGTGGCGCTGGTGCTGCGACCGGGCACTGACCCGGTTGCCGCTCAGCAATCGTCGCCCATGGCGGCGGTTGCTGCGGGGCCGGCGGTGGCGCGGTTGGGTAATCAGCAGGTGACGCCGCAGGAATTGCAGGCGTTGCTGGCGACAGTGCCGCCGGCGACCCGCGAGCAATTGCGCGGCAACCGTGAAGCACTGGAGCGCTGGCTGCGCACGCGTCTGGCGGAGAAAGCCGTACTTGAACAGGCTGACGCCCAGGGCTGGGCGCAGCGTCCGGACGTGGTGCGGCAAACCCGGGCGGCCAGCGAGCAGATCATCTTCCGTGATTATCTGCGCTCGGTCAGTGAGGTGCCGGCGGACTACCCGAGTGCGGCTGAATTGCAGCAGGCTTACGACGCCGGCAAGGCCAACTGGATGACGCCGGCGATGTATCGCGTCAGCCAGATTTTCCTTGCGGTGCCGGATGCCCAGAGCCTGGAAGCCGTGCGCAAACAGGCCGCTGAGCTGAGCAAGAAAGCCCAGAGCACGCCGGGGGATTTTGCCGCGCTGGCGACGCAGTATTCACAGGATCGCCTCACCGCCGAACGTGGCGGCGATACCGGGCTGCAACCGTTGCAGCAACTGGTGCCGGAGGTCCGGGGGGCGGTAGCGAAGTTGAAGGTCGGCGCGGTGTCCGATCCGGTGCAGAGCGCCGCCGGCTTCCATGTGATCAAACTCACCGAACAGCAACCGGCGCGCACCGCGACACTGGATGAGTTGCGCGACCAGTTGACCCAGGCCTTGCGGGCCCAGCGCCAGGAGCAAATTGCCCAGGCGTACCTGGACGGGATGCTCAATACCGCGACGCTGAGTATCGATGGGGCTGAGCTGAACAAGGTCCTCGAAACCAACCATTAGAACACTGGCACACCACAATCCCTGTAGGAGTGAGCCTGCTCGCGATAGCGGTGTGTCAGGCACAGAGATGTCAGCTGTGCCGACGCTATCGCGAGCAGGCTCACTCCTACAAGGGATCTGCGCAATGTCTAAATACAAAGATCGACAGGGAGTCATCGATGTCATTCACCGAACCCGCAGGGCGACAGGGTAGTCCCGACTACCTTTGGGCACAGGGCGAGCGCGAGCCGTGGCTGGCGCAAGCCGCGACCATCGATGCCGAGGTCGCGCAATACTTTCTGGTCAGTGCTCGTTGTGGCTGTTTCATGCAGGCGGCGCGCAGCCTCAATGTGCGTTCGACTTTGCTGCGCAAGCAACTGGCGCAGCTTGAACAGGAGCTGCAGCATTCGCTGTTCAGCTTTCAGGGCAGCGCCCTCAGCCTGACGCGCGAGGGCCAGCAACTGCAGGCGCAACTGGTGGCGCTGGCCCACGAACGCAAATTGCCGGTGGTCGAGCAGCCGCTGATCCGCCTGGCCGTTGCCGAATCGATCCTGCATGACATCCTCGGTCGGGACCTGATCGCGCTGTTGCGCCGCAACGCCAGCGTGCGTCTGGAGATCATTGCGCTGGACAGCGAACTGTCGTTGCGTGCAGTCAGTGCCGACGTGGTGCTGTGGCTGGCCCACGGTGAAAGCCCCAGCCCCGGCCCGACCTTCGCCACCAGTCAGCCGCAGGCACTGGCGCGTGTGGATTACCTGCCGCACATCGCCAAACGCTATTCCCGTGTCACCGCACGCCCGGCCAGCGCCGACGACCTGAGCGATTTCATGCTGGTGCAATGGCAGCACGACCGGCAGATCGACAGCTTTCGGCCGTGGAATGAGTTGGTCGAACAACGTCTGGCCGGCGTGGTGCAGATGCAGTCCTATGAGCTGATGCTGGAAATGATCCGCTGCAGCGCGTGCATCGGTTTGCTGCCGGCGTACATGAGCCGCTTTGATCGCGGGTTGGTGGCGCTGCCGGGGCTGTTTGACGAGCCGATGCAGTTGCAGGCATGGCTGGCGGTCAATGCTGATTCCCAGGCGATAGAAGAAGTCCGCACGCTGGTCGAACTCATCCACCACACCTTCAACGAACGCCAGGAATGGTTCCAGAATTAACTCAATCTCCTGTAGGAGCTGCCGCAGGCTGCGATCTTTTGCTCTTCAAAAGCCAAGTCAAAAGATCGCAGCCTGCGGCAGCTCCTACCGTTTGTATGAGTCGGACTTTGCAGTTTAGAGTGTCTGGCCACACTTCGATCCAGGAAGGATCCGCCATGCCCGACCACAACCCGGCCATCAGCCTCGAACGCTTCAACGAATCGCACATCGAGGCCGTCACCGCGCTGTACAACGATCCGGCCGTGACCCGCCAGGTGTTGCAGATGCCGTTTCAATCCACCGAGATCTGGCGTCAGCGGTTGCTGGCGGAGAACGAGCGGATGGTCAAACTGGTGGCGCTGCATCAGGGCGCGGTGGTCGGTCATCTTGGGCTGGAAAACTACTCGCGGATTCGCCGCGCACACGCCGGCAGTGTCGGCATGCCGGTCGCCGTGGCGTGGCAGGGCAAGGGCGTCGGTTCGAAACTGCTGGCGGCGGCGCTGGACATCGCCGACAACTGGATGAACCTGCACCGGGTCGAACTCTCGGTGTACGCCGACAACGAGGCGGCCATCGGGTTGTACCGCAAGTTCGGTTTCGAGAACGAAGGCCTGTTCCGTGACTACGCCGTGCGCGACGGGCAATGGGTCGACACCCTGAGCATGGCCCGCCTGCGCACGCGCAACAAAACCTGACTCAGTCGCGCAAGGCGAACGCCACCGCCGACTGCGCATGCAGTTCGGTGGTGTCGAGCAGGGGCAGGGCACTGTGTTCGGGTTTGACCAGCAGGCCGATTTCCGTGCAGCCGAGGATGATCGCCTGGGCGCCGCGCGCGGTCAGCGATTCGATCACCCGTTGATAGAGCTTGCGCGACTCGTCACTGATCACCCCGACGCACAATTCGTCGTAAATGATCCGGTGCACGTCCTTGCGCTCGGCGGCGTCCGGCACCAGTACCGTCAAGCCCTTGGCAAGCAGACGCTGCTTGAGAAAGTCCTGCTCCATGGTGAACGCCGTGCCGAGCAGGCCGACCGTATGCGCATCAATGTCCAGCGCAGCCTGCGCCGCCGGTTCGGCGATGTGCAGGAATGGAATACTGATCGCTGCCTGAATCTGTTCCGCCACCTTGTGCATGGTGTTGGTACACAGCACCACGCATTCCGCGCCACCGGCCTCCAGCCTGCGCGCCGCATCCACCAGAATCGCCGCCGCATCGTCCCAGCGCCCGGCATGCTGGGCCTGTTCGACCGGGCCGAAGTCGACGCTGTACATCAGGATTTGCGCCGAGCGCAGCGCTCCGAGGCGGTCGCGGACCTGTTGATTGATGAGGCGATAGTATTCGGCGCTGGATTCCCAGCTCATGCCGCCGATCAGGCCGATGGTGCGCATTGAAATTCCTCTGGCAGTGGCCCGTATTGGAAAAGTCGGGCTTGGGCCGAGTGTCCATCGGTTCAAGGACGGATGCCAGTGCAAAGCAACTGTACCGTTGAGCCTTTTGCCAAGTGTCCCGGTGCCAACGCTTGAGGTTTAACGTACGCCAGCGCCTCGATCTGTCACTATCGACTGTCGCAGGCTTTCCCGAGGAACGTACCGATGAACGACGTACAACAACTGGGCGAAATGCTTCGCCACTATGCCGAGAGTGAAGCGCACAAGAAGCAACTGTTCGAAACCCAGTCCCAGGTGTGGGCTGCCCGGATCACCGAGCTGTTCGGCAACATTCAGCAATGGCTGGAACCGGTGCAGGCGCCGAATCTGCTGGAGGTGAGCCGCGAGGCTTATGTCGCCTTCGGGCCGAGCACACCGGTGGAAACCTCGACCTTCAAGACCGAAAAACTGAGCATCGTGATCGCCGGCAAACCGGTGGAGTTCGTGCCGGACGTGATGGGTAGCGCCGGGCAGATTTCCCTGGCGGTGATGGGCCTGACGGCGGCGCGCTATGGCAGCATTTCGCTGGTGGGGCTGCCGAGCGGCGAGTGGCAGTGGCGCAAGACCAACGGCCTGAAGGACCCGGACACGTTTGTGTTTGATGCGGATTTTCTCGCGCAGCAATTGCAGAGTTTGATCCCTCGCGACCGCGGTTAAGATCAAGAGCTGACCCCCTCACCTCAGCCCTCTCCCCCAGGGGGCGAGGGGGAAAGGGAGCCGATCTTCGCTGTATTTGAGATTGCATTCACTTTCGATACTTCAGGTCGGTGTAACCCGAACAAACAACTCGGTCAGTTCCCTCTCCCTCTGGGAGAGGGCCAGGGTGAGGGCAACCCACCTGACACCCCTCACATATCCAGGTTGACCCAGCCCGGCTTAGCCTCTTCCGGCGCCACCGCTTTCACTGTTTTCCCCGTCGCCAGCTCCACCCGCCGCGCCACCTCCGGGTCATCGGCAAACGGCACCATGCTCGCATCGTCCAGGCTTTCCGCCGTCTGGTGGCGCAGGCAGTACTCCACCGCCAGCCACAGAAACACCACCCCCAGCACATTCAAGAACATCTCGAACATTCTCGGCTCCCTGCCTCAGGCGATCTGCGCCTGGCTGCGCGCCAGCGATACGTCGGCAACCCGCACCGTGCGCCAGACGTTGTAGGCCATCAGCAGCATCCCGCTGAGGAAGAACACCCCGCCGGCAAACCGTACGATGAACCCCGGGTGACTGGCCTGCAGCGCTTCGACGAAGGAGTAGGTAAGCGTGCCATCCTCGTTGATCGCCCGCCACATCAGGCCCTGGGTGATGCCGTTGACCCACATCGAGGCGATGTACAGCACGGTGCCGATGGTCGCCAGCCAGAAGTGCAGGTTGATCAGCGGCGTGCTGAACATCTGCTCGCGGCCGAACACCTTGGGCACCATGTGATAGGTCGCGCCGAAGGTGATCATTGCCACCCAGCCCAACGCCCCGGCGTGGACGTGGCCGATGGTCCAGTCGGTGTAGTGGGAGAGGGCGTTGACGGTCTTGATCGCCATCATCGGCCCTTCGAAGGTCGACATGCCGTAGAACGCCAGCGACAGCACCAGAAAGCGCAGGATCGGGTCGGTGCGCAACTTATGCCAGGCGCCGGACAAGGTCATCATGCCGTTGATCATCCCGCCCCAGCTCGGCGCCAGCAGGATCAGCGACATCGCCATGCCCAACGACTGTGCCCAGTCCGGCAGCGCGGTGTAGTGCAAATGGTGCGGGCCGGCCCAGATGTATAGGGTGATCAGCGCCCAGAAGTGCACGATCGACAACCGGTACGAATACACCGGGCGGTTGACCTGCTTCGGCACGAAGTAATACATCATCCCGAGGAACCCGGTGGTCAGGAAGAACCCCACCGCGTTGTGCCCGTACCACCACTGCACCATGGCGTCGGTGGCGCCGGAATACACTGGATACGACTTGAACCAGTCCACCGGAATCGACAGGTGATTGACCACGTGCAGCATGGCGATCACCAGAATGAACGCGCCGAAGAACCAGTTGCCGACGTAGATGTGCTTGGTCTTGCGCTGCACCACGGTGGTGAAAAACACGATGCCGTAGGCGACCCAGACCACCGCCATCCACACCGCGCCGGAGAATTCGATTTCGGCGTATTCCTTGGTGGTGGTGTAGCCCATCGGCAGGGTGATCAGCATGATCACGATCACCGATTGCCAGCCCCAGAACGTGAAGGCCGCGAGCTTGTCCGAGTACAGTCTTACCTGGCAGGTGCGCTGCACCGCGTAATAACTGGCGGCGAATTGCGCGCTGCCGGCAAAGCCGAAAATCACCAGGCTGGTGTGCAATGGCCGCAAGCGACCGAAGGTGGTCCACGGCAGGTCGAGGTTCATGTCCGGCCACACCAGTTGCGAGGCGATCCATACCCCCATCGCCATGCCGACGACACCCCAGAAAACCGTCGCGATAACGAATTGGCGGACGACCTTGTAGTTGTAAGCCTGTCCGATTGTTGCTGTGCTCATGGTCAGTTCTTCCACGGTTGCAAAGTCTTGCCAGGCCACCCGGTCTGGCACGAGCTGCACTGTAGGAACACCGCCGGAAACAAAACAGGCTCAGGAATATTTCATTTGTACGGATCAGATTGAAGTGCTGCCTGCGGCGCTCTGCCGCGTCCTGATACGGTTTTTATCGTTTCAGGTGAATCTGTTGCGTACTGCGCTGCTTCGTCATAGTGCTCTGAAGAAAACTGTAGGAGTGAGCCTGCTCGCGATAGCGGTGTGTCAGGCAACGGCTTTGTTGACTGACACACCGCTATCGCGAGCAGGCTCACTCCTACAGGAATTGCGCACAAATCTGATGAGGTAGCCGCTGCATGTATCAATACGATGATTACGACCGCGCACTGGTGTTCGAGCGCGTTGCGCAATTTCGCGATCAGGTCGAGCGCTTCATGGCCGGGGAGTTGAGCGAAGAGGAATTCCTGCCGCTGCGTTTGCAAAACGGTCTCTACCTGCAGAAGCACGCCTACATGCTGCGGGTGGCGATTCCCTACGGCACCTTGAGCGCCGCGCAGATGCGCACCCTGGCGAGCATCGCCGCTGACTACGATCGCGGCTACGGCCACTTCACCACCCGGCAGAACCTGCAATTCAACTGGATCGAACTGGCCCAGGTGCCGGACATCCTCGAGCGCTTGGCGCAGGTCAACATGCATGCGATCCAGACCTCCGGCAACTGCGTGCGCAACATCACCACCGAGGCGTTCGCCGGGGTCGCGGCGGACGAGATGATCGACCCGCGCCCGTTGGCGGAAATCCTCCGGCAGTGGTCGACAATCAACCCGGAATTCCTGTTTCTGCCACGCAAGTTCAAGATCGCCATCTGCTCGGCGAAGCAGGATCGTGCGGCGATCATGATGCATGACATCGGCCTGTATCTTTACCCGGGGCGTGACGGACAAATGCTCCTGCGGGTGATCGTCGGCGGCGGGTTGGGGCGTACGCCGATTCTCGGGCTGCAAATCCGCGAAGGCTTGCCGTGGCAGCATCTGTTGTCCTACGTCGAGGCGATCCTGCGGGTCTACAACCGGCACGGTCGGCGTGACAACAAGTACAAGGCGCGGATCAAGATTCTGGTCAAGGCGCTGGGCATCGAAGTGTTCGCCCGGGAAGTCGAAGAGGAATGGCAACACCTCAAGGACGGCCCGGCGCAGTTGACCGACGCTGAATACCAGCGGGTTGCCAGCGCATTCGTGCCGCCGACCTATCACAGCCTCGCCGACACCGACCTGGACTTCGGCACACGCCTGGCCGAGAGCCCGGCGTTTGCCCGTTGGGTCGCGCGCAACGTGCAGCCGCACAAGAAACCGGGCTACACCAGCGTGGTGCTGTCGACCAAACCGGGTCTGAGCGCGCCGCCGGGGGATGTCACCGGGTTGCAGATGCTGGCGGTGGCCGACTGGTCGGAGCGCTTCGGTTTTGGCGAAATTCGCATTGCCCACGAGCAGAACATCGTCCTGCCCGATGTGCAAAAGTCTGACCTGTACGAACTCTGGCAATTGGCCTGCGAGCGTAATCTGGGCAGTGCCAACGTCGGCCTACTGACCGACATCATCGCCTGCCCGGGCGGGGATTTCTGTGCGCTGGCCAACGCCAAGTCGATCCCGATCGCCCAGGCGATTCAGGCGCGCTTCGACAACCTCGACTACTTGCACGACCTGGGTGACATCAGCCTGAACATCTCCGGCTGCATCAACGCCTGCGGCCATCACCACATCGGCAATATCGGCATCCTTGGCGTCGATAAAAACGGCAGCGAGTGGTACCAGATCACCCTTGGTGGCGCGCAGGGCAAAAACAGCACGCTGGGCAAAGTCATCGGCCCGTCGTTCAGCGCGGCTGAAGTGCCGCAAGTGATCGAGCGGATTATCGGCACCTTCGTGCGCTACCGCGAAAGTGAGGAATTGTTCGTCGACACCCTGGCGCGCATTGGCCTGGAGCCGTTCAAGGAGCGGGTCTACCCGAAAGCGCTGGAGGTATCGGCATGAACAATCTGCTGCGCTTGGAGCAGGGTGTCGCGCGGCAGGTCGAGGATGATCCGTGGACGCTGGTACGCGAGCCGGAGCAGGGCCGGCCGCCCGGATTGCAGATCCTGCCGCTGGCGCACTGGCTGCAATCGCCTTCGACCCACGCGGTGTGGCTGGGGCCGGACGATGAGGTCGAAAGCGTGGTGCCGTGGCTGGCCTCGCTGCCGCTGATTGCCCTGGACTTCCCGAGCTTTCGCGACGGTCGCGCCTACAGCCAGGCGTATCTGCTGCGCAGTCGATTTGGCTGGGCCGGCGAGTTGCGCGCGATCGGCGATGTGTTGCGTGATCAACTCAGTCACATGCGCCAGTGCGGGTTCGACAGCTTTGCGGTGCGTGAGGACAAATCGGCTGCAGATGCCCTCAAAGGACTGGCCGGCATGAGCGTGCTGTACGGGCGCTCGGTGATCGAGCCGCGCCCGCTGTTTCGCCGCCGCTGATACTTCTGTGGCGAGGGAGCTTGCTCCCGCTGGGTGGCGAAGCCGCCCCAAAGCTAAACAATGCGATACGTCAGGGGATAGGTGTTGGCTCTCTTTGGGAGTGCTGCGCACTCCAGCGGGAGCAAGCTCCCTCGCCACGGTGTTCGGTGTTGCCAGTACCGGGGAAACCCCTACATCCCGCACCATTCCCGGATTTTCCCTTGGGTCGATGCTGGCCTTTTGGTAGAGTCCCCGTCGCCAGCGGGTTTTCGGCTGGACGACGGAATGAAGAAGGGAGTCTGGGTAGTGAGTGCGGGCAAAAAGATTTTGGGCCTCACGGCGATGCTGTTGATGCTGACGCTGTGGGCCAGTTACTTTTATGTGATCAAGGAAAACCGCGACGGCCAGTTGGGCGGCGCCGGTGAAAGCACCGCGTGGTGCGGCACGCCGCCGTCCACGGAAGCAGCGCTGTTGGGCAAGGATCAACTGACCTTGCGCGTGACCAACAACCTGCGCGGCGAGTTCATGCTCAGTGGCTCGCTGGTGGTGTCCGAACGCACCTTTAACCGCTATGACCTGGGTCGCAACGAACTGCGTCTGCGCCTGGAACCGTTGCAGTGGTCGTACGGCGTCACGCCGATCTTCCTGGAGCAGGTCAAGGTTCAGCCCCTGAGCCGCAACCTCGCTTCGCCGACCAAGAGCGCCTACGCCGAACTCGAGCCTCGGCCGATCGGCGTGCAGGGCCAGGTCACCGAATTCCCCTTCGACACCTATCGCTACGGCTACAAACCGGTGCTGTATTACCTCAAGGGCAGCGAGCGCGTCGATCTGCGCTTCAAGAACATCACCACGCTGATGGACCTGTCCAACACCTTCACGCCGATCCAGAAGTACAACCGCGTCGAATACATCAACGAGAAAAACTCGATGATCCGCGATGAGGACTACAAGGCCTACGGTCCGCACGAGTGCGCATTCAGCGTCGAGCGCAAAGGCTCGTTCAAGGTCGTGGTGCTGTTGTTGCTGCTGGTGCTGTGCCTGCCATTGCTGCACGTGTTCTATCGCGACGAGCCGGGGATCGACTTCCTCGCTACGCTGGTGGCGATTGCCGTGGTGCGCGTGGTGCTGGTGGGGCCGGTGCAGGACTTTCAGCTGTACAACATCGACTTCCTGTTTGGCGCGGCGATCCTGCTGGTGGGTTCGGTGTCGCTGATCAAGGCGATGCGCGCCAACAGTCGGCGGGAGATGGCGTTGAAGAGCGGGGCGACGTCTTCCTGGTAACGCCCGGAACCTGATCTCGACACAGGCCCTGTGGGAGCGAGCCTGCTTGCTCCCACAAAGCATCAGTGTCTGTGCAGCCGCGTGGAAATCTTGCGTGTGTACAAGGTAATTTCCCCGGCATTGGCTATAACTGTATTTCCCGCCAGGCAATATATCTCGGCGTTCTGACAGGAGTTACAGCATGAAGCTTGCAGTGATGATGGGCACCCTCTGCATCGCCACCCTTGGCGTGGTGGGTTGCTCCAGCAAAACCGTCGCTCCCGATGAGTATTCCGGCTTTCTCAAGGATTACAGTCAGCTCAAGGAAGCCAAGTCGCCTTCCGGCGCCGAAGTGATGCGCTGGATTGATCCGAAGCTCGACATGAGCAAGTTCACCAGTGTGTACATCGAGCCGACCCAGCTCTATCCAAAGCCGCAACCGACCGCGAAGATTTCCCAACAGACCCTCAACGGCATCACCTCCTACTACGATCAAGCCCTCAAGCGTGAAATCAGCAAAGACCTGCCATTGGCCAACGGCCCCGGCCCGGGCGTGATTGTGGTGCGAGCAGCGATCACCGCCGTCAGCAGCAAGACCGAAGGCCTGCACGCGTATGAAGTGATCCCGGTTGCCCTGGTGGCGGCAGCCGTCAGCACCGCCAGCGGTATTCGCGATCAGGAAACCACCTTGGCCACCGAAGCGGTGTTCCTCGATGGCGCGAGCAACAAGGTCGTGGCGCAAGCGGTGCGCAAAGGCACCGGTAAACCGCTGCAAAACGATAAGCAGGCGATGACCGCCAACGACGTTAAGCCTGTGATTGATGGCTGGGCCAATGACATGCATCAGATGTATCTCAAGCTCAAGTCCCAATAACCAGGCGCCGTGTAGGAGCTGCCGAAGGCTCGAGTCTGCGGCAGCTCCTACAGGGGCAGGAGCATTACAGGTTTTTTTTGGCTTGCTCGCGAATCCGCTCTTCTTGCGCACGGGCTTCAGGGGTGAACTCGGCACCGAAGTCCTCGGCGGAGAATATCTGGCGAATCTCGATTTCAGACTCGCCCGGCATCGGGTTCGGGCAGCGCTTGACCCATTCGATGGCTTCTTCTTTCGATTTCACTTCCCAGATCCAGTAGCCGGCGACCAGCTCCTTGGTCTCGATGAACGGCCCGTCGATGACCGTGCGCTTGTCGCCGGAAAAGCGCACGCGGGCGCCTTTACTGCTTGGGTGCAGGCCATCGGCGTCGATGAGGATGCCGGCCTTGACCAGTTCTTCGTTGAAGTTGCCCATGGCGGTGATCAGCTCTTCACTGGGCATGATGCCGGCTTCGGAGTCGGCGCTGGCTTTGACAAGGATCATGAATCGCATGGTGGTTGCTCCGTGGAGTGTGGGGGGATTCACTGCTTGGTCGAACGGGCAGGGCATGAATCGACAGGTCCACTGAATAAAGATGCAGTCCGGCGTTTTAACAAGCAGCAAAAGCACTGCTGACCACACAGATCTCCTGTAGGAGTGAGCCTGCTCGCGATGGCGTCGTGTCAGTTAACAAACAGCTGCCTGATTCACCGCCATCGCGAGCAGGCTCACTTCTACAGAGGATCGGTTGCGCGGTTGTATACAATTTTTCACGCAGGCACCTAACAATTTCAGTCAGGGCATAGGTCGTCGGACAATTTCGTGGTTAACTTCGGCCTCTTGCATGCTTTCCAATCAAAACATCAGAAGGACTAAAGTCATGGCTCAAGTCACCCTCAAAGGCAACCCGGTTCAAGTCAACGGCCAGTTGCCACAAGCCGGTTCCAAGGCGCCAGCCTTTTCCCTGGTTGCCGGCAATCTGTCCGACGTCACCCTGGCGAGCTTCGCCGGCAAGCGCAAAGTGCTGAACATCTTCCCAAGCGTCGACACCCCGACCTGCGCGACTTCCGTGCGCAAGTTCAACGCCCAGGCCAACGAAGTCGCCAACACCGTGGTGCTGTGCATCTCGGCTGACCTGCCGTTCGCCCAGGCCCGTTTCTGCGGCGCCGAAGGCCTGGAAAACGTGCAGAACCTGTCGACCCTGCGCGGTGCCGAATTCATCGAGAACTACGGCGTAGCCATCGCTGACGGCCCGCTGAAAGGCCTGACTGCCCGTGCGGTGGTTGTTCTGGACGAGAACGACAACGTGCTGCACAGCGAGCTGGTCAAGGAAATCGCTGAAGAGCCGAACTACGAAGCAGCGCTCGCTGTTCTGAAGTAAGCGCTTTTACAATTGTTAACGGCCTGGCCCTGTCCAGGCCGTTTTCATTTGTGTATCAGTGTTTTGCCTTACACCTTGAAACGTAAGTTGAAGGTAAATTGCCGGTAAAGCTGCTTTGCTTAAATCCTGCCAGTGCTTATCGTTCAGCCTCCCGTAAAAGAAGCCCACGCGCCCAATGGTTAATCAATCCATGCAATCGTCCCCTCGCAACTCCCGTCGCTGGCTGATCAGCCTGCTCGTCCTGTTGGTCATCGCCGTACTGTGCTGGAAATTCTGGCCCGCCGGTTCGGCCCACAAGGAGGGCGGTGACAAGGCCGCCGCCGGTCATACCGGGCGTTCGGGGATGATGCGACCGGGCTTCGGTGGCGCGGCCGGACCGATTCCGGTGCGCGTGGCGCCGGCCGTCACCGGTGATTTCCCGCTGTATTACAAGGCGCTGGGCACGGTGACCGCGCTCAACACCATCAATGTGCGCAGCCGGGTGGGCGGCGAGCTGGTGAAAATCAATTTCGAGGAAGGGCAGATGGTCAAGGCTGGCGACCTGCTGGCAGAGATCGATCCGCGTCCGTACCAGAACGCCTTGCTCCAGGCTGAGGGCACCTTGCTGCAGAATCAGGCGCAGCTGAAAAATGCTCAGGTCGATGTCGAGCGTTATCGCGGCCTGTACAAGGAAGACAGCATCGCCAAGCAGACCCTGGACACCGCCGAAGCGCTGGTCGGCCAGTATCTGGGCACGGTCAAGACCAATCAGGCGGCGGTCAACGACGCCAAGCTCAATCTCGAATTCACCAAGATCCGCGCACCGATTGCCGGTCGCGTCGGCCTGCGGCAGGTCGATGTCGGCAACCTGGTGGCGGCCAACGACACCACGTTCCTTGCGGTCATCACCCAGACCCAGCCCATCAGCGTGGTGTTCACGCTGCCGGAAAACAGCCTTGAAACCGTGCTCGCCCGCTACCACAGCGGCGCCAAACTGCCGGCCGAGGCATGGGACCGCGGCGATACCAGAATCCAGGCCAATGGCGTGCTGCAAAGCCTCGACAACCAGATCGACGTCGCCACCGGCACCCTGAAATTCAAGGCCCGTTACGACAACCGCGATCAATCGCTGTTTCCCAATCAGTTCGTCAACGTCCACCTGCTGGCCGACACGCTCAAAGGCGTGGTGCTGGCACCGTCGGCGGCGATTCAGTTCGGCACCAACGGCACCTTCGTCTACGCGCTGGACGGCGACAAGAAAGTCACCATCCGCCAGTTGAAGATCGGCGCCAGCGACGGCACCAACACCGTGGTCACCGAAGGCCTCGCCGCAGGCGATCGCGTGGTGCTGGAAGGCACCGACCGTCTGAAAGAGGGCAGTGAGGTGGAAGTGGTCAACGACAGCAATGACGTGCCGACCACGCCGACCGGCCACCTGCAGGGCAAACCCGCCGCCAGTGCGCCGGACGCCGCTGTGACTGACAAGGCCAAGAAGGGCGCATGAACATTTCGCGGCTGTTCATCCTCCGTCCGGTAGCCACTACCCTGAGCATGCTGGCCATTGTCCTGGCCGGCCTGATCGCCTATCGCCTGCTGCCGGTCTCGGCATTGCCGCAGGTCGATTACCCGACCATTCGCGTCATGACCCTGTATCCCGGCGCCAGCCCGGACGTAATGACCAGCGCCGTGACCGCGCCGCTCGAACGCCAGTTCGGGCAGATGCCGGGCCTGACCCAAATGGCGTCGACCAGCTCCGGCGGCGCTTCGGTGCTGACCCTGCGCTTCAGCCTCGACATCAACATGGACGTCGCCGAACAGCAGGTGCAGGCCGCGATCAACGCCGCGACCAACCTGCTGCCGACCGATCTGCCGGCGCCGCCGGTGTACAACAAGGTCAACCCGGCGGACACCCCGGTGCTGACCCTGGCGATCACTTCGAAAACCATGCTGCTGCCCAAGCTCAATGACCTGGTCGACACGCGCATGGCGCAGAAGATCGCCCAGATCAGCGGCGTCGGCATGGTCAGCATTGCCGGCGGTCAGCGTCAGGCGGTGCGGATCAAGGTCAACCCGGAGGCACTGGCGGCCAACAGCCTGAACCTGGAAGACGTGCGCACCCTGATCGGCGCGTCCAACGTCAACCAGCCCAAGGGTAACTTCGACGGCCCGACCCGGGTGTCGATGCTCGATGCCAACGACCAGCTGACCTCGCCCAAGGACTACGCCAACCTGATCCTCGCCTACAAGAACGGCGCGCCGCTGCGCCTGAAGGATGTGGCGGAAATCGTCGACGGCGCGGAGAACGAACGTCTCGCCGCGTGGGCCAACCAGAATCAGGCCGTGCTGCTGAACATCCAGCGCCAGCCCGGGGCTAACGTGATTGAGGTGGTGGACCGGATCAAGGCGTTGCTGCCGAGCATCACCGATAACCTGCCGGCCGGCCTCGACGTCACCGTGCTCACCGACCGCACCCAGACCATCCGCGCCTCGGTCACCGACGTGCAGCACGAACTGCTGATCGCCATCGCCCTGGTGGTGATGGTCACGTTCCTCTTTCTGCGCCGGGCCAGCGCGACCATCATCCCGTCGGTTGCGGTGCCGTTGTCGCTGATCGGTACGTTTGGCGTGATGTACCTGGCCGGATTCTCGGTCAACAACCTGACCCTGATGGCACTGACCATCGCCACCGGTTTCGTGGTCGACGATGCGATCGTGATGCTGGAGAACATCGCGCGGTTCATCGAGGAAGGCGACAGCCCGATGCAGGCCGCGCTCAAGGGCGCCAAACAGATCGGCTTCACCCTGATTTCCCTGACCCTGTCGCTGATCGCCGTACTGATTCCGCTGCTGTTCATGGCCGATGTGGTCGGGCGGCTGTTCCGTGAGTTCGCCATCACTCTGGCGGTGGCGATCCTGATTTCCCTGGTGGTCTCGCTGACGTTGACCCCGATGATGTGCGCGCGCCTGCTCAAGCGTGAGCCGGAAGAACATGAACAGGGCCGTTTCTATCGGGCCAGCGGTGCCTGCATCGACTGGATGATCGCCGCCTACGGGCGCAAGTTGCAGTGGGTGCTCAAGCACCAGCCCCTGACCTTGCTGGTCGCCATCGGTACATTGGCGCTGACCGTGTTCCTGTACATGGTGGTGCCCAAGGGTTTCTTCCCGGTGCAGGACACCGGGGTGATCCAGGGCATTTCCGAGGCGCCGCAGTCGATTTCCTTTGCCGCCATGGGCGAGCGTCAGCAAGCACTGGCGAAAGTGATTCTGCAGGATCCGGCGGTGGAGAGCCTGTCGTCCTACATCGGCGTCGATGGTGACAACGCCACGCTCAACAGCGGCCGCCTGCTGATCAACCTCAAGCCGCACGGTCAGCGCGACCTGAGCGCCACCGAGGTGATCGCGCGGCTGCAACCGCAATTGGACAAACTGGTCGGCATCCGCCTGTTCATGCAACCGGTGCAGGACTTGACCATCGAAGATCGGGTCAGCCGTACCCAGTACCAGTTCAGCATGTCCTCGCCGGACGCCGAACTGCTCAGCCAGTGGAGCGGACGGCTGGTCGAGGCGCTGGCCCAGCGGCCGGAACTGACCGACGTTGCCAGCGATTTGCAGGACAAGGGCTTGCAGGTCTATCTGGTGATCGACCGCGATGCGGCTTCGCGCCTCGGTGTTTCGGTGCAGAACATCACCGATGCGCTGTATGACGCCTTTGGTCAGCGGCAGATTTCCACCATCTACACCCAGGCCAGCCAGTACCGCGTGGTGCTGCAGGCGCAGGCCGGGGAGAAGATCGGGCCGGCGGCGCTGGACCAGATTCACGTCAAGACCACGGATGGCGCGCAAGTGCGTCTGTCGAGTCTGGCCCACGTCGAAGAACGTCAGGCGCAACTGGCGATCACCCACATCGGCCAGTTCCCGGCGGTGATGATGTCGTTCAACCTCGCACCCGGCGTGGCGCTGGGGCACGCGGTGGACATCATCGATCAGGTGCAGAAGGACATCGGCATGCCGATTGGCGTGCAGACCCAGTTCCAGGGCGCGGCCGAAGCATTCCAGGCCTCGCTGTCGAGCACCTTGCTGCTGATTCTGGCGGCGGTGGTGACCATGTACATCGTGCTCGGCGTGCTCTACGAGAGCTACATTCATCCGATCACCATCCTCTCGACCTTGCCCTCGGCGGCCGTGGGTGCGTTGCTGGCCTTGCTGCTCAGCGGCAACGACCTGGGGATGATCGCGATCATCGGCATCATCCTGCTGATCGGTATCGTCAAGAAGAACGCGATCATGATGATCGACTTCGCCCTCGACGCCGAACGCACCCAGGGCATGGCCCCGGAGCAGGCGATCTATCAGGCGGCGCTGCTGCGTTTCCGACCGATCCTGATGACTACGCTGGCGGCGTTGTTCGGTGCGGTGCCGTTGATGCTCGCCACCGGTTCCGGGGCTGAACTGCGTCAGCCGCTGGGTCTGGTGATGGTCGGCGGGTTGCTGGTGAGCCAGGTGTTGACCCTGTTCACCACGCCGGTGATTTACCTGTACTTCGATCGCCTGGGACGGCGCTTTGGCAAGACCAATGCCGACCGCGATGAGGTGGTGGTATGACTGCCCTGACACATAACCCCTGTAGGAGTGAGCCTGCTCGCGATGAGGCCGGCACATTCAATATCAGTGTGGGCAGACACACCGCTATCGCGAGCAGGCTCACTCCTACAGGGGCGTGCGGTGAAGACGGGGTTCGCGGTCAATGAACCTCTCCGGTCCTTTCATCAAACGCCCCGTGGCGACGATGCTCTTGAGCCTGGCGATCATGCTGCTGGGCGGTGTCAGCTTCGGTCTGCTGCCGGTGTCGCCGCTGCCGCAAATGGATTTCCCGGTGATCGTGGTCCAGGCCAGTTTGCCCGGCGCCAGTCCCGAGGTGATGGCGTCCACCGTCGCCACGCCGCTGGAGCGCTCGTTTGGCGCGATTGCCGGCGTCAACACCATGAGCAGCCGCTCCAGTCAGGGTTCGACCCGAGTCATTCTGCAATTTGACCTCGACCGCGACATCAACGGCGCGGCGCGCGAGGTGCAGGCGGCGATCAATGCGTCGCGCAACCTGTTGCCGAGCGGGATGCGCAGCATGCCGACCTACAAGAAGGTCAACCCGTCGCAGGCGCCGATCATGGTGCTGTCGCTGACCTCGGACGTACTGGAAAAAGGCCAGCTCTACGACCTGGCCTCGACCATCCTGTCGCAGAGCCTGTCCCAGGTGCAGGGCGTGGGTGAAGTGCAGATCGGCGGCAGCTCGTTGCCGGCGGTGCGCATCGAACTCGAACCACAGGCGCTGAACCAGTACGGCGTAGCGCTCGACGATGTGCGCAAGACCATCGCCGGGGCCAATGTGCGCCGGCCCAAGGGCTCGGTCGAAGACAGTGAGCGCCTGTGGCAGATCCAGGCCAACGACCAGTTGGAGAAGGCCAAGGATTACGAATCGCTGATCATCCACTACAACAACGGCGCAGCCCTGCGCCTGAAGGACGTGGCCAAGGTCAGCGACGGCGTCGAAGACCGTTACAACAGCGGCTTCTTCAACGATGACGCGGCAGTGCTGCTGGTGATCAACCGCCAGGCCGGCGCCAACATCATCGAGACGGTCAACGAAATCAAGGCGCAACTGCCCGCGTTGCAAGCGGTGCTGCCGGCCAGCGTCAAGCTGAACCTGGCGATGGACCGTTCGCCAGTGATCAAGGCCACGCTGCACGAAGCGGAAATGACTCTGCTGATCGCCGTGGCGCTGGTGATTCTGGTGGTGTTCCTGTTTCTCGGTAACTTCCGCGCTTCGCTGATCCCGACGCTGGCGGTGCCGGTGTCGCTGGTCGGCACCTTCGCAGTGATGTACCTGTATGGATTCTCGCTGAACAACCTGTCGCTGATGGCGCTGATTCTCGCGACCGGGTTGGTGGTGGACGATGCCATCGTGGTGCTGGAGAACATTTCCCGGCACATCGACGAAGGCGTCAAACCGATGAAGGCCGCCTACCTCGGGGCCAAGGAAGTCGGCTTCACCTTGCTCTCGATGAACGTGTCGCTGGTGGCGGTGTTCCTGTCGATCCTGTTCATGGGCGGGATTGTCGAGAGCCTGTTCCGCGAATTTTCCATCACCCTGGCGGCGGCGATCGTGGTGTCGCTGGTGGTTTCGCTGACCCTCACGCCGATGCTCTGCGCACGCTGGCTCAAGCCGCACACGCCTGGCCAGGAAAACCGCCTGCAACGCTGGAGCCGCAAAACCAACGACTGGATGGTCGGCAAGTACGCCACCAGCCTCGACTGGGTGCTGCGCCATCGGCGCCTGACCTTGCTCAGCCTGATCGTCACGGTGGGGGTCAACGTCGCTCTTTACGTGGTGGTGCCGAAAACGTTCATGCCGCAACAGGACACCGGCCAGTTGATCGGTTTCGTACGCGGTGACGACGGCCTGTCGTTCAGCGTGATGCAGCCGAAAATGGAAACCTTCCGCCGCGCCGTGCTCAAGGACGAAGCGGTGGAAAGTGTGGCCGGGTTCATCGGCGGCACCAACGGCACCAACAACGCCTTCATGCTGGTGCGCCTGAAACCGATCAAGGAACGCAACCTGTCGGCGCAGAAGGTCATCGAACGCCTGCGCAAGGAAATGCCTAAGGTGCCCGGTGCCCAGTTGATGCTGATGGCCGACCAGGACCTGCAATTCGGCGGTGGCCGCGAGCAGACCACCTCGCAATACAGCTACATCCTGCAAAGCGGAGATCTCGGCGCATTGCGCGAGTGGTATCCGAAAGTGGTCACCGCGCTGCGCGCACTGCCGGAGCTGACCGCGATTGACGCCCGCGAAGGCCGCGGTGCGCAGCAGGTGACGCTGATTGTCGACCGCGATCAGGCCAAGCGCCTCGGGGTCGACATGAACATGGTCACGGCGGTGTTGAACAATGCCTACAGCCAGCGGCAGATCTCGACCATCTACGACAGCCTCAACCAGTATCAGGTGGTGATGGAGGTCAATCCGAAGTATGCACAGGACCCGGTGACGCTCCAGCAGGTGCAGGTGATCACGGCTGACGGCGCACGGATTCCGTTGTCGACCATCGCCCATTACGAAAACAGCCTGGAAGACGACCGGGTCAGCCACGAAGGCCAGTTCGCTTCCGAAAGCATTGCCTTCGACATGGCCGAAGGGGTGACGGTGGAGCAGGGCAGTGCCGCCATCGAGCGGGCGATTGCCAAAGTCGGTTTGCCCGAAGACGTGATCGCGAAAATGGCCGGCACCGCCGATGCCTTTGCCGCGACCCAGAAAAGCCAGCCGTTCATGATCCTTGGTGCGCTGCTGGCGGTGTATCTGGTGCTCGGTGTGCTGTATGAAAGCTACATTCACCCGCTGACAATTCTTTCGACGTTGCCATCGGCCGGGGTTGGCGCGTTGCTGTCGATCTATGCACTGGGCGGCGAGTTCAGCCTGATCTCGTTGCTCGGGCTGTTCCTGCTGATCGGTGTGGTGAAGAAGAACGCGATCCTGATGATCGACCTGGCGCTGCAACTGGAGCGCCATCAGGGCCTGTCGCCGCTGGAGTCGATCCGCAGCGCCTGCCTGCAACGTCTGCGGCCGATTCTGATGACCACCCTGGCGGCGATCCTCGGCGCCTTGCCGTTGTTGCTCGGCCGTGCCGAGGGCGCGGAAATGCGCCAGCCGCTGGGCCTGACCATCATCGGCGGGCTGATCTTCAGTCAGGTGCTGACCCTTTACACCACCCCGGTGGTTTACCTCTATCTCGACAAGCTGCGCCACCGCTTCAACAAGTGGCGTGGCGTGCGTACTGACGCTGCTCTGGAAACTCCGCTATGACCGACCGTTCGCTTCTCAATCTGGCCACTGCTCGGGGCTCGCGTCTGTTGAGCCTGTCGCTGTGCGTGGCGATGCTCAGTGCCTGCGCCGTCGGCCCGGACTATCAGCGCCCGCAAACCGCCGAAATCGCGCAATACAAAGAGGCCAAGGGCTGGCGTCAGGCCAACCCCAGCGACTCGCTGGCCCGTGGCGCCTGGTGGGAGCTGTATGGCGATCAGCAACTCAACGCCCTGGTCGAAAAACTCAACAGCGCCAACCAGACCGTTGCCCAGTCCGAAGCCCAGTACCGTCAGGCCCAGGCCTTGGTGCGCAGCGCCCGCGGGGCGTTTTACCCGAGTGTCGACCTGAGCGTGGGCAAGACCCGCTCCAGCCAGGGCACCGGCAGCAGCAGTTCCAGCCTGAGCAGTTCCGCCAGTGGTATTCGGGACACCTACAACGCGCAATTGGGCGTGAGTTGGGAAGCGGATATCTGGGGCAAGTTGCGCCGCAGCCTGCAGGCGAACGAAGCCAGTGCCCAGGCCAGTTTTGCCGATCTGGCGGCGATGCGCCTGAGCCAGCAGTCGGAGCTGGTGCAGAACTACCTGCAATTGCGCGTGATCGACCAACAGAAGCGCTTGCTGGAATCGACGGTGGCGGCCTACGAAAAGTCGCTGCAAATGACCCAGAACCAGTACCGCGCCGGAATCTCCGGCCGCGATGCGGTGGCCCAGGCGCAGACTCAGCTGAAAAGCACCCAGGGCGATCTGGTGGATCTGATCTGGCAGCGCGCGCAGTTCGAAAACGCTATCGCGGTGCTCACCGGGCAGGCTCCGGCCGAGTTCAGCATCGCCGAGAGCCAGAACATTCCAAACCTGCCGCAGATTCCGTTGAGCCTGCCGTCGCAGTTGCTGGAGCGTCGTCCGGACATCGCTTCGGCGGAGCGTTCGGTGATCGCCGCCAACGCCAATATTGGTGTGGCGAAAGCGGCGTACTACCCGGACCTGACCCTGAGCATGAGTGGCGGTTACAGCAGCAGTACGTCAAAAAATCTCCTGACCCTGCCCAATCGCTTCTGGTCGGTCGGCCCGAAACTGGACTTGCCGATCTTCGATGGCGGCATTCGTTCGGCCGAAGTCGATCGCACCGAAGCGGCGTATGACCAGACCGTTGCCAAATACCGCCAGACCGTGCTCGACGGTTTCCGCGAGGTGGAAAACTATCTGGTGCAATTGAAGGTGTATGAAGACGAAGCCGCCGTGCGCCAGGAAGCGCTGGATGCTGCGCGCGATTCGTTGCGCCTGACTCAAAACCAGTACAAGGCCGGGTTGATTGCCTACATCGACGTGGTCGTGGTGCAGGCCACTGCACTGAGCAACGAGCGCACCGTTCTCAACATTCTGCAGAGCCGCCTGATTGCCAGTGTGCAGCTGATTGCTGCGCTGGGCGGTGGCTGGGATGGCGATCTGGAAGTAAGCGACAACCACTGATCCAGGCAACAAATTTGCCACTGTGGCGAGGGCGCTTGCTCCCGCTGGGTTGCGCAGCGACCCCAAGAGGTCGGGGAGCGCTGCGTGTTCCAGCGGGAGCACGCTCCCTCGCCACACGTGCAAGTATTTCAGTATGTGAGTCGCGGGCCAGAGCCTCGCAGGACGGTCGAACAAGCGTTTCATCGGCTTGATGGCAAAATGGTTACTTTGTCAGTGCGTTCTTCTGCGCAATCAGTACAATCGCCGCATTTGCCCGACCGAGAATGGACGCAGTACGGCGCGGGTGTTCGCGAGAATTTTCATGCTCATCGGTAGTTATTCCTCCACGCTGGTTTTCATTTCGTTGTGTGTGGCGATCCTCGCTTCCTACACCGCTCTCGATCTCACCGGGCGCATCGCCACCGCCAAAGGCCGGGCCGTGCATTTCTGGACTGCCGGCGGCGCGTTTGCCATGGGGGTGGGCGTCTGGTCGATGCACTTCATCGGCATGCTCGCCTTCAAACTGCCGATCGAGCTCGGTTATGACTTCACCCTCACCGCGCTGTCGCTGCTGATCGCGGTGCTGTCCTGCGGTTTTGCCTTGTGGCTGGTCAGCCAGCCGAAATTGCCGGTCCTGCAACTGGCGTTCGGCGCGCTGATCATGGGCGCCGGCATCAGCGCCATGCACTACACCGGCATGGCCGCGATGCGCATGACCCCGGGAATCGATTACGACCCGACGCTGTTCGGCGCGTCATTGCTGATCGCCGTCGGAGCCTCGGCGGCCGCCTTGTGGATCGCCTTCCGCCTGCGCCAGCAATCACCGTATGTGCGCCTGATTCGTGCCGGAGCGGCGGTGATCATGGGGATTGCGATTGTCGGCATGCACTACACCGGCATGGCGGCCGCGCAGTTTGCCGACGGCAGTTTCTGTAGCGCTACGCTCAACGGCCTCAAGGGTAACGGCCTCGACAGTCTGGTGTTGATCACCACGCTGGCGGTGCTGTCGATTGCCTTGTTGACGTCGATCCTCGATGCCCGCCTCGAAGCGCGCACCGCCGATCTGGCGCATTCGCTGACCCTGGCCAACCGTGAGCTGACACAACTGGCGCTGCACGACACCCTGACCGGCCTGCCGAACCGCATGCTGCTGGATGACCGGATCAATCAGGCGATGAAAAAGGTCAACGAGCAGGGTGGCTGTTTTGCCTTGATGTTCATTGACCTGGACGGTTTCAAACCGGTCAATGACGCATTCGGCCATCACATGGGTGACCAACTGTTGCGCGAAGTCGGCCTGCGCTTGCGCGAAGATTTGCGCAGCCTGGATACGCTGGCCAGGATTGGCGGCGACGAGTTCGTGCTGCTGGTGCGCCTGACCGAACCCGATGACGCCCTGGGCCTGGCCGCGCGCCAGGTCGGCCTGATTGGTCAGTCGTTCCGCGTGGCCGAACATGACTTGCAGATTTCCGCCAGCGTCGGCATTGCCCTGTATCCGGGCAACGGTCAGAGCGCCCAGGAGTTGCTGATGAACGCCGACGCGGCGATGTATCACGCCAAGGGCGGTGGCAAGAACGGCTACAGCTTTTTCGACGCCTCGATGAACAACAACGCGCGCAAGCAACTGCAACTGTTGCAGGACCTGCGCGCAGCGCTGGAGCACAACCAGTTCAGCCTGCATTACCAACCCAAGTTCGATGCCGCCAATGGCCACCCGGTGGGCGCCGAAGCGCTGCTGCGCTGGCAGCACCCGACACAGGGCATGTTGCTGCCGGACAAATTCATCGATCTGGCGGAGAAGACCGGCGTGATCATCGGCATTGGCGAATGGGTGCTCAACGAGGCCTGCCGGCAGATGCGCGAGTGGTATGTGCTTGGCTACACCGACTGGCGTATCGCGGTGAACCTTTCGGCCTTGCAGTTCTGCCACACAGGACTGGTGCGCAGCGTGGCCAAGGCGCTGGCGACGCACCATCTGCCGGCCAACAGCCTGACCCTGGAAATCACCGAAACCACGGCCATGAGCGACGCCGACGCGAGCATGACGGTGCTGCAGGAGTTGTCGGACATGGGCGTCGATCTGTCGATCGATGACTTTGGCACCGGCTACTCGAGCCTGATGTATCTCAAGCGCTTGCCGGCGAACGAGCTGAAGATCGACCGTGGATTTGTCCGCGATCTGGAGCATGACAGCGACGACGCGGCCATCGTCTCGGCGATTGTCGCGCTGGGTCAGGCGTTGGGCTTGCGGATTGTCGCCGAGGGTGTGGAAACCGGCGTGCAGCAGGACTTCCTCACAAAATTGGGCTGTGATTCGTTGCAGGGCTACCTGCTCGGGCATCCGATGCCGGCTGATCGCTTCATGCAGAACATTGCCCGTGGAGAGGCGCTGGCGGCTGACTGACTGCCTGCTGTGGCGAGGGAGCAAGCTCCCGCCGGGTCGCGAAGCGACCCCTCTCTTCAAGCATGGGCCTGCTGCGCAGGCCAGCGGGAGCAAGCTCCCTCGCCACAAACGGCGTGAGCGCTCAAGCCTTTGACACAGCCCATGCAAAACCCGCGAATGGCGGTTATTCTTCCACCCGACTGTTACGTGTGCATTGGGGGGAAGGGCCAGCATGGATAAAGTCATTGTGATCACCGGGGGCGGGCGTGGAATCGGCGCCGCCACGGCGTTGTTGGCTGCCGAGCAGGGCTATCGGATCTGCATCAACTATCAGTCGGATGAACAAGCCGCGCAAAGCGTGCTGGAGCAAGTGCGAGCGCTGGGGGCGCAAGCCATTGCGGTGCGCGCCGATGTCAGTATCGAAGACGAAGTGATCGCGCTGTTCCACCGGGTCGACACCGAACTGGGGCGAGTCACCGCGCTGGTAAACAACGCCGGCACCGTCGGGCACAAGTCGCGGGTCGATGAAATGTCCGAATTCCGCATCCTCAAAATCATGAAAACCAATGTATTGGCGCCGATCCTCTGCGCCAAACACGCGATCCTGCGCATGTCGCCCAAACACGGCGGGCAGGGCGGCAGCATCGTCAACGTCTCGTCGGTCGCTGCACGTCTGGGTTCGCCCAACGAATACGTCGACTACGCCGCGTCCAAAGGTGCGCTCGACACCTTCACCATCGGTCTGTCCAAAGAAGTGGCGGGCGAGGGGATTCGCGTCAACGCGGTGCGTCCGGGCTACATCTATACCGATTTCCATGCCTTGAGCGGCGATCCGGATCGGGTCAGCAAACTGGAGTCGGCGATCCCGATGGCCAGGGGCGGACGCCCGGACGAAGTGGCTGAGGCGATTGTCTGGTTGCTGTCGGACAAGGCTTCTTATGCGACGGGGACGTTTGTTGATTTGGGTGGTGGGCGTTAAGTCCAGAGCGTTTCGCTGTCAGGTCGGCCCTCTTCGCGAGCAGGCTCGCTCCCACATTGGTTCTGTGTCCCGCACAAATCCAGGGTGGGAGCGAGCCTGCTCGCGAAGGCAATAGCCCAGACAACACAGGGCTGTCAGAACGACCGCACAATCCGCCCCAACGTCTCCATCGCCTTCTCCGAGTCCTCGGTCCAAGGGCTGCCGTAATTCAGCCGGATACAATTCCTGAAGCGCTGGGTCGGCGAGAAGATCGGCCCCGGTGCAATGCTGATGCCCTGTGCCAAGGCCATCTGAAACAGCTTCAACGAATCCATCTGCGGCGGCAATTCCAGCCACAGGAAATAGCCGCCGGCCGGCTGGCTGACCCGGGTCTGTGCCGGGAAGTAGCGGGCGATGGCTGCGAGCATCGCGCTCTGCTGTTCTTCCAGAGCATAGCGCAATTTGCGCAGGTGGCGATCATAGCCGCCGTGTTGTAGATAGTCGGCGATCGCCGCTTGCGCCGGCATCGAGGCGCACAGCGAGGTCATCAGTTTCAGCCGTTCGATTTTCTGCGCGTAACGCCCGGCGGCGACCCAGCCAATGCGGTAGCCGGGGGCCAGGCTCTTGGCGAACGAACCGCAGTGCATCACCAATCCTTCAGTGTCGAACGCCTTGGCCGGTTTCGGCGCTTGCTGCCCGTAATAGAGTTCGGCGTAGACGTCGTCTTCGATCAGCGGCACCTGATGCCGGCGCAGCAGTTCCACCAGTTCCTGTTTCTTCGCCTCGGGCATGGTTGCGCCCATCGGGTTCTGGAAACTGGTCATGCACCAGCAGGCCTTGATCGGATGCCGTTCCAGCGTCTGCGCGAGCACGCCGAGGTCGATGCCGTCGCGTGGGTGCACGGGGATTTCCACGGCTTTGAGTTTCAGGCGCTCCAGCACTTGCAGGCTGGCGTAGAACGCCGGGGCTTCGATGGCCACCAGATCGCCCGGCTCGGTTACGGCTTGCAGGCACAGGTTCAGCGCCTCCAGGGCGCCGTTGGTGATCAGCAACTCTTCCATCGGCAGCATCAGCCCGCCGACCATGTAGCGCAGGGCGATTTGCCGGCGCAGTTGCGGGTTGCCCGGCGACATGTCGGTGACCACCATGCGCGGGTCCATCTCCCGCGCCGCGCTGGCCAGCGAGCGCGACAGGCGTTGCAGCGGGAACAGGGTCGGGCTGGGGAACGCCGAGCCGAAGGGCACGGTGCTCGGGTCCTTGATCGATTCGAGGACCGAGAACACCAGTTCGCTGACGTCGACTTCGGTGGAGTCGTTGACGTGGCTGCTGATCACCGGTTCCGAGAACGGACTGGGCGCGTGGGTGTTGACGAAATAGCCGGAGCGCGGCCGCGCACGGATCAGGCCGCGACGTTCCAGCAGGTAATAGGCCTGGAACACCGTGGACGGGCTGACCCCGTAAGTCTGGCTGGCGTAGCGCACCGACGGCACTCGCTGCCCGGGCCCGAGGACGCCGGAGCGGATCAGTTCAGCGATGTCGTCGGCGAATTTTTCGTAGCGTTTCATCGGTATCCCGCGATGGACTGAATTCGGATTGCTTTTTGTGGCGAGGGAGCTTGCTCCCGCTGGGCTGCATAGCGGCCCCCAAAGCTGGTGAGTGCTACGCACTCAAGCGGGAGCAAGCTCCCTCGCCACAGGTATCGCAGTGTCAAAACAGAAATGCATCTTAATGGCTCAGCGATTCATCGGTGCCACAAACCTGCTTTTCGCCACGCTATAAATCTCAGGCTCATCGCTGTCGGCAATCTTGAAGCTCAAGGTTTGCGAGCTGCTGGCCGGGCGCTCCGTGGTCATCGCCACCGACACAGGCACATCGACAATCTCTCCCGGCGCCAGGCTCAGCTCGGTCTTGCCCTGCAACTGGAAGCCGTCGCCGTCCACCAGGCTCAGGTTGTAGTCCTGACGCTGCTGGGTCTTGTTGATGACCTTGAGGGTGTAGATGTTCTCGATCTGGCCCTGACCGTTCTCGCGGAACAGCCCACGGTCCTTGGTCACGTCCAGCGAGACCATGGGCCGTTCGACCAAGGCCAGCGCCAGGGCGCCAATCATCACCAGCAGCACCGCCACGTAGCCAATCAGTCGCGGCCGCAGCAGGTGGGTCTTGCCACCTTGCAGTTCGCGCTCGGAACTGTAGCGGATCAAACCGCGCGGGTAGTTCATCTTGTCCATGATCGAGTCGCAGGCGTCAATGCATGCCGCGCAGCCGATGCATTCCATCTGCAGGCCGTCGCGGATGTCGATGCCGGTCGGGCAAACCTGCACGCACAATTGGCAGTCGATGCAATCGCCGAGGCCGGCCTCGGCGGGCTTCACATCGCGTTTGCGCGGGCCACGGTTTTCGCCGCGGGCCACGTCGTAGGAAATCGCCAGGGTGTCCTTGTCGAACATCACGCTCTGGAACCGTGCGTACGGGCACATGTGCATGCACACCGCTTCGCGCAGCCAGCCGGCGTTGATGTAAGTGGCGGCGGTGAAGAACAGCACCCAGAACAGGCTGACGCCGCCGATTTGCAGGGTGAACAGTTCTTCGGCGAGCGGACGGATCGGCGTGAAGTAGCCGACGAAGGTCAGCCCGGTCATCACACTGATCGCCAGCCACAGGGTGTGCTTGGCCGCGCGCCGCGCCAGTTTGTTCAGGCCCCAGGGCGCTGCCTGCAGTTTGATCCGTTGGTTGCGCTCGCCTTCGGTGATCTTCTCGCACCACATGAAGATCCATGTCCACGAACTTTGCGGGCAGGTGTAACCGCACCAGACCCGGCCGGCGAACACGGTGATGGCGAACAGGCCGAACGCGGCAATGATCAGCAGCGCCGAGAGCAGGATGAAATCCTGGGGCCAGAAGGTCGCGCCAAAGATGTGGAATTTGCTTTCGGCCAGATCCCACAGCACTGCCTGACGGCCGCCCCAGTTCAGCCACACGGTGCCGAAGAACAGCAAAAACAGAAACCCCGCGCCGCTCATGCGCAAGGTGCGGAACAGGCCGGTGAAGCTGCGGGTATGAATCTGCTTGTCGGTGGAACCGGCCTTCGCCTTCATCGGGCGACCCGGCACATTTCTTATGGTGGGGCTTGCTTCTACGGTTCGGACGGGGATTAGTTCGCTCATGGTCGTTCGCTCATCAGCCTCCATCAGGCGAATGAACTATGAGCGCCGAACTGTTTGCATAACAGACTCAGCTATTTCATTAAAAAGCGTATCAGATGGCTTTTTGCGGCCGATCTGCGACAACTTGAAGCAGCCCGCAGGCACAGGCGCAAACGCCTATCGCAGGCGTCTGCGGCGAGTGTTGATCAGGGTCAGTCAAATCACCGAATCACTCTCGTCAGCCTTCAGGTGTTTCCGGCCATCCCTGGCGCCTGCAACCGTCAAGGCGTCGGCTTCTGCTTCGGTGATGTAAATGCGCCGGCTTTCGATTTCCACGAAAGACATGGATTTGTCACTGTCTGTGCAGACTTCCAGCGTGTCGCAGATACGAATTTCCTCGCCATTTTCGACGGTGAAAAAACACACTTTTGATTCGGGATTGGATTCATCGATTCGAACGGGCATGGGGCTGTCCTTTTTCCGGGGGGTATCTGAAAGGTTAGGGCGCAGCGCCGGATGATCGTTCGACGCAACCGATTAATGGTCGGCGCTGTCCATCGATCAACGACCAATAAAAAGGACCGTGCGATGAACGCTTGGTGGGATGAAGTGTGGGAAACGCTGCAAGCGGAGTTCGCCGACATCGGCGATGCCTCGCAACTGACTCGCATCACCGTGCGCCTGCTGATGGCGGCGGTGTTGGGCGGGATTCTGGGTTTCGAACGCGAACACAAGGGCAAGGCCGCCGGGGTGCGCACGCACATGTTGGTGGCGTTGGGGGCGGCGCTGTTCGTACTGGTGCCGCAGACCTCTGGGGCGGAATCCGATGCGATGAGTCGGGTGTTGCAAGGCGTTATCGTCGGGATCGGGTTCCTCGGTGCCGGGACGATCCTGAAGAATCATGAAGGTGACGAAGGCCACGTCAAAGGGCTGACCACGGCGGCGGGTTTGTGGATGACGGCGGCGATCGGCGTGGCGACCGGGTTGGGCAAGGAAGCGACGGCGTTGCTCAGCACGTTACTGGCGTTGGGGATTTTCAGCGTGATGCCACGAATTGTCAGGCTGTTCGAGAAGAGCGACGAGAAAAACCAACATCTGTAACAACCCGCGCGGACTCTCTGATCCCTGTAGGAGCTGCCGGAGGCTGCGATCTTTTGATGTTGATCCTTAAAAACAAGATCAAAAGATCGCAGCCTTCGGCAGCTCCTACAGGGGGCGCGCTGCTCAGATCAGAGGATCACGGGCGGCATCGTCGTCGGTGGCTCTTCCTTCGGCGGTGGCGTGGTGCCCGGTGGTTCCTGCTCGGGAATCGGTGGTGGCTCGGTCTCGGGCAAGGTGGGTTTGTCGATGTTCGGATCAGGCGTTTCTGCCGGGATCGGGATGTTCATCTGTAGACCTCCGTGTGGCACATGGCGTGAGAAGTGCTTAAGTGGATTGACCACCTCCTGGTGAATTCGATCCGCTTTTTTATCCAGGCAAATCCCTGTGAACTTTTCCCCGGGCCGGTCGCTCGGAACCTAAGTGAGTTCATGTCGGGGCCGGTGCCTCCTTGTGAACACGGATCCGGCACAAGAGCGTCCTTGGGGCGTAAAGGAGAGATGCTCGATGTCTGCTGAAAAATCTTCAGAGCTGAGCTACAACCCGCACATGCCGCTGTCGCAAGCGTTGCTGCTGCCGCGCATCGTGATCGAAAACACCATGCCGACCCTCGACGGCGGGCAATTCGCCGTCAAGTCGATTGCCGGCCGCGATGTCGTTGTCACCAGCAAAGTATTTGCCGATGGTCACGACAAGCTCGCCGTGCGCATCCGCTGGCGCGAAGAAGGCGAAGAAACCTGGCAGAGCGAGGTCATGAGCGACCTCGGCAATAACAGCTGGGAAGGGCGCTTCCGTCCCGAACATCAGGGGCGCTATCTGTTTTGCGTCGAGGCGTGGATCGACCATTTCGCCAGCTTCCAGTACGAGCTGGAGAAAAAGCACAACGCCGCCGTCCCGGTCTCGCTGGAATTGCAGGAAGGCCGGAGCATGGTGCAACAGGCTGCCGAGCGCAGCGACGGGCCGCTCAGCGAAGAGCTGGCGGCGCTGCACCATGAGTTGTCCGGCCTGCTCGAAACCGAGCAGGTGGCGCTGTTTCTGCACCCGCGCAGTGCGCAATTGATGGCCCAGGCCGATCACCGCGCCTACTTGAGCCTGAGCGCCGAATTTCCGATGGATGTCGAACGGGAACTGGCCGAGTTCGCCAGTTGGTACGAGCTGTTTCCCCGCTCGATCACCGACGATCCCAACCGGCACGGCACCTTCAATGACGTGCATGCACGGTTGCCGATGATTCAGGACATGGGCTTCGACGTCCTTTACTTCACCCCGATTCACCCGATCGGCCGCGCCCATCGCAAGGGCCGCAACAATTCCCTGACGGCCGGGCCGGATGATCCGGGCAGTCCTTATGCGATTGGCAGCGAGGAGGGCGGCCACGAGGCGATTCACTCGCAACTCGGTACCCGTGAAGACTTCCGCCGCCTGCTGGCGGCCGCTGCCGAGCACGGACTGGAAATCGCCCTCGATTTCGCCATTCAGTGCTCCCAGGATCACCCGTGGCTCAAGCAACACCCGGGCTGGTTCAACTGGCGGCCGGACGGCACGATCAAATACGCGGAGAACCCACCGAAGAAGTATCAGGACATCGTCAACGTCGACTTCTATGCGCCGGACGCGATTCCCAGCCTGTGGGTCGAGTTGCGCGACATTGTGGTGGGCTGGGTCAACGAAGGCGTGAAGATCTTCCGTGTCGACAACCCGCACACCAAGCCGCTGCCGTTCTGGCAATGGCTGATCGCCGATGTGCGCGCCCTGCACCCGGAAGTGATCTTCCTTGCCGAAGCCTTCACCACGCCGGCAATGATGGCGCGGCTGGGCAAGGTCGGTTACACCCAGAGCTACACCTATTTCACCTGGCGCAACACCAAGGCCGAGCTGGCGAGTTACTTCACCGAGCTCAACGAGTCGCCGTGGCGCGAATGCTACCGGCCGAACTTCTTCGTCAACACGCCGGACATCAACCCGGCGTTCCTGCATGAATCCGGACGTCCGGGGTTTCTCATCCGTGCGGCGCTGGCGACCATGGGCTCGGGCCTGTGGGGCATGTATTCGGGGTACGAATTGTGCGAAGCGGCGCCGGTGCCGGGCAAGGAGGAATACCTCGATTCGGAGAAGTACGAGATCCGCGTCCGCGACTTCAATGCGCCGGGCAACATCATTGCCGAAATCGCCCAGCTCAACCGCATCCGCCGACAGAACCCGGCGCTGCACACGCACTTGGGCCTGAAAATCTATAACGCGTGGAACGACAACATTTTGTACTTCGGCAAGCGCAGCTTCGATGGCAGCAATTTCATTCTGGTGGCGGTGAGCCTCGATCCGCACAACGTGCAGGAGGCGAATTTTGAGCTGCCGCTGTGGGAAATGGGCCTGTCGGATGACGCGACCACCCACGGTGAGGATTTGATGAACGGGCATCGTTGGGACTGGCATGGCAAGTATCAATTCATGCGCATTGACCCGGCGTATCAGCCATTTGGCATCTGGCGGATTACGGCCGCCTAAGACACACACCGACCTGTGGCGAGGGAGCTTGCTCCCGCTCGGCTGCGCAGCAGTCGCAAAACCGGCAGACACGGTGCATCTGAATAAATGCAATGGGGCTGCTTCGCAACCCAGCGGGAGCAAGCTCCCTCGCCACAGGTTTTCTGCTGTGGCTTCCAGAATTCAACAGGAGTTTCACATGGCGAAGAAACCCAAGGCAGCCACCTTTATCAAAGACCCGCTCTGGTACAAGGACGCGGTGATTTATCAAGTACACGTCAAATCGTTTTTCGACTCCAACAATGACGGGATCGGCGACTTTCCCGGCCTGATCGCCAAACTCGATTACATCGCCGAACTCGGCGTCAACACCATCTGGCTGCTGCCGTTCTATCCCTCGCCACGTCGCGACGACGGTTACGACATCGCCGAATACCGCGGCGTGCACAGCGACTACGGGACCATGGCCGACGCCAAGCGTTTTATTGCCGAGGCCCACAAGCGTGGCCTGCGGGTGATTACCGAGCTGGTGATCAACCACACCTCCGATCAGCACCCGTGGTTCCAGCGGGCGCGCAAGGCCAAGCCCGGTTCGGCGGCGCGGGATTTCTACGTGTGGTCGGATGACGATCAGAAATACGACGGCACCCGGATCATCTTCCTCGATACCGAAAAGTCCAACTGGACCTGGGACCCGGTCGCCGGCCAATACTTCTGGCACCGCTTCTATTCGCACCAGCCCGACCTGAATTTCGACAACCCGCAAGTGATGAAAGCAGTGCTGTCGGTGATGCGCTATTGGCTGGACATGGGCATCGACGGCCTGCGTCTCGACGCGATTCCTTACCTGATCGAACGCGACGGCACCAACAACGAAAACCTGCCGGAGACCCACGACGTCCTCAAGCAGATCCGTGCCGAAATCGACGCCAATTATCCCGACCGCATGCTGCTGGCCGAGGCCAACCAATGGCCGGAAGACACCCAGCTGTACTTCGGTGATACCGATGCTCAAGGCCTGAATGGCGACGAATGCCACATGGCCTTTCACTTCCCGCTGATGCCGCGCATGTACATGGCGCTGGCCCAGGAAGATCGCTTCCCGATCACCGATATTCTGCGGCAGACCCCGGAAATCCCTGCCAACTGCCAGTGGGCAATCTTCCTGCGCAACCACGATGAGTTGACGCTGGAGATGGTCACCGACAAGGAGCGCGACTACCTGTGGAATTACTACGCCGCTGACCGCCGCGCGCGGATCAACCTCGGCATTCGTCGGCGTTTGGCGCCATTGATGGAGCGAGACCGCCGCCGCGTCGAACTGCTCAACAGCCTGCTGCTGTCGATGCCCGGCACGCCGACCCTGTATTACGGCGATGAAATCGGCATGGGCGACAACATCTACCTCGGCGACCGCGACGGCGTGCGCACGCCGATGCAATGGTCGATCGACCGCAACGGCGGCTTCTCCCGCGCCGATCCGGCGAGTCTGGTGCTGCCGCCGATCATGGACCCGCAATACGGTTATCTGTCAGTCAACGTCGAAACCCAGGCCGGCGATCCGCATTCGCTGCTCAACTGGACCCGCCGCATGCTCGCCGTGCGCAAGCAGTCCAAGGCCTTCGGTCGCGGCACGCTGAAAATGCTCTCGCCGAGCAACCGACGGATTCTGGCCTACACCCGGGAATTCACCGACGCCGACGGCAAGCATGAAATCATTCTCTGCGTGGCCAACGTGTCGCGCAGCGCGCAGGCGGCGGAGCTCGATCTGTCGGCATACGTCGGCATGGTCCCGGTGGAGATGCTGGGCGGCAACGCGTTCCCGCCGATTGGCCAGTTGAATTTCCTCCTGACCCTGGCGCCTTATGGCTTCTATTGGTTCGCCCTGGCCACGGAAAACCAGATGCCGAGCTGGCACGTGGAACCGGCGCAGAGCCTGCCGGACTTCACCACGCTGGTGCTGAAGAAACGCATGGAAGAGCTGCTCGAAGCGCCAACCCGGGCGACTTTGGAGCAGAGCATTCTGCCGAGCTGGCTGCAGAACCGTCGCTGGTTTGCTGGCAAGGACGCGGCTATCGAGCAGGTGCATCTGGCCTACGGCGTGCGCTTCGGCGACGCGCAGCATCCGGTGTTGCTCAGCGAGATTGAAGTCACCAGCGCCGGGCAGACCAGCCGCTATCAACTGCCGTTTGGTTTCATCTCGGAAGATCAGGTCGGCCCGGCACTGCCACAGCAACTGGCATTGTCCCGGGTACGGCGTGGCCGTCAGGTCGGACTGATCACCGATGCGTTCAGCCTTGAAACGTTTGTCCGCGCGGTACTTGAGGGAATGCAGAACAACACGGTGTTGAACTCCGAAGAAGGCGAGATCCGTTTCGCCCCGACGGCTCAGCTGGAAGCGCTCGGCCTCGGTGCCGAGTCGGAAGTGCGTTATCTGTCGGCGGAGCAATCGAACAGTTCGGTGGTGATCGGCAACAGCCTGGTGCTGAAGCTGATCCGCAAAGTCGCCTCCGGCGTGCACCCGGAACTGGAAATGAGCGCCTACCTGACCGAGGCCGGGTTCGAGAACATCTCGCCGCTGCTGGGTTCAGTGATTCGCCGTGATGCCAACGGCGACGACAATCTGCTGATGATCGCCCAAGGCTATCTGAGCAATCAGGGCGATGCCTGGGAATGGACCCAGAACAACCTCGAACGCGCGCTGCGTGACGAACTGGCCGATGCCATGTCCGAGCAGGAGCAGCATTACAACGCCCTCGGTGAACTGAAAGACTTTGCCGGCATGCTCGGTCAGCGTCTGGGCGAAATGCACCAGGTGCTGGCGGCGCCGAGCGACAACCCGGACTTCGCTGCACAGATCACCAGGGCCAAGGACGCGCAAGCGACCGGCAAGGACGTTGCGGCGCAAGTCGAACATGCGTTGAAGTTGCTCAAGCAGCATCAGGGCCATTTGGGCGCGGCAGATCAGAAGCTGGTCACGCGCCTGGTGGACAACAAAAAGGTCATCCTCGGCCATGTGCAGGAGCTGGCAAAACAAGCGGTCGGCGGCTTGCGCATTCGTGTCCACGGCGACCTGCACCTGGGGCAGGTGCTGGTGATCAAGGGCGATGCCTATCTGATCGATTTCGAGGGCGAACCTGCACGGCCGCTGCACGAACGTCGCGGCAAACACAGTCCGTACAAGGACGTCAGCGGGGTGCTGCGTTCCTTCGATTACGCGGCGGCGATGACCATCAACGTGCACAACGTTGATCACAGTCCGGAGTCTGAAGAGGCACGGCGCCGTGTGGCGGATCGCTATTTGCGTGAAGCGCGAGAAGCATTTGTCGAGGCATATCGCCGGGCGGCAGCTAGTCTTGAACATGCCTGGCAGGATCCTGCGGGTGCCGACGCTGCGCTTGCGCTGTTCGGCCTGGAGAAGGCGGCCTATGAAGTGGCCTATGAAGCCGAAAATCGCCCCACGTGGTTGCCCGTGCCGTTGCACGGTTTGTATGGGTTATTGACAGGGCTTAAACCCTTTTCCGATCTTGGTGGAGAGTAGTCATGAGTTTCTCGAACAAGGAACAGGGTCACGCTAAAGAAGCATTATTGCCGGCCGCACAGGACATCGATGCCTTGGTGCGTGCCGAACACCACGACCCGTTTTCCATTCTCGGTCCGCACGGCGATGGTGCCGGCGGGCAATTTATCCGGGCCTACCTGCCCGGTGCGCTGAAAGTCGAAGTGCTGGACAAGGACAGCGGCGAAGAACGCGGCGAACTGACGGCCAGCGAAACCCCGGGGCTGTTTGTCGGGCACTTCGAGCAGGCCCGACCGTATCTGCTGCGCACCCGCTGGGCCGGCGGTGAGCAGGTGGCAGAGGACCCCTACAGCTTTGGTCAGTTGCTCGGTGAAATGGACTTGTATCTGTTTGCCGAAGGCAATCACCGCGATCTGAGCAGTTGCCTCGGCGCGCAACTGACCACGGTCGACGGCGTGGAAGGCGTGCGCTTTGCCGTGTGGGCACCGAATGCCCGGCGCGTCTCGGTGGTCGGCGATTTCAACGTGTGGGACGGGCGCCGGCATCCGATGCGCCTGCGGCATCCGTCCGGGGTCTGGGAGTTGTTCATTCCGCGCCTGCAGGCGGGCGAGTTGTACAAGTACGAAATTCTCGGCGCCCACGGCATTCTGCCGCTGAAGGCCGACCCGATGGCCCTGGCCACCAGCCTGCCACCGGACACCGCTTCGAAAGTCGCCGCGCCGCTGCAGATCGACTGGCAGGATCAGGACTGGATGAACGGCCGTCGCGAGCGGCAACAGCACTCGCAGCCGCTGTCGATCTACGAGTTGCATGTCGGGTCGTGGCAGTGCGAGCTGGACGATCTGGGCGAAGTTGCCCGCCAATACACCTGGCCGGAACTGGCCGAGCGGCTGATTCCTTACGTCAAGGAACTGGGCTTCACCCACATCGAACTGATGCCGATCATGGAGCACCCGTTCGGCGGTTCGTGGGGCTATCAACTGCTTTCGCAATTCGCCCCGAGCGCCCGTTATGGCACGCCGGAGCAGTTCGGCGATTTCGTCAACGCCTGCCACCAGGCGGGGATCGGGGTGATTCTCGACTGGGTGCCGGCGCATTTCCCGACCGATACCCACGGCCTGGCGCAGTTCGACGGCACCGCGCTGTACGAATACGGCAATCCGCTGGAAGGTTTCCACCAGGATTGGGACACGCTGATCTACAACCTCGGACGCACCGAAGTGCACGGCTACATGCTGGCGTCGGCGCTGCACTGGTTGAAGCATTTCCACATCGACGGCCTGCGCGTGGATGCCGTGGCCTCGATGCTCTATCGCGATTATTCGCGCAAGGCTGGCGAATGGATTCCGAACCGCCACGGCGGCCGGGAAAACCTCGAAGCCATCGATTTCCTGCGGCACTTGAATGACGTGGTCGAGCTGGAAGCCCCCGGCGCGCTGGTGATTGCCGAAGAGTCCACGGCATGGCCGGGCGTCAGCCAGAGCACCCAGCAGGGCGGCCTAGGGTTCGCCTACAAATGGAACATGGGCTGGATGCACGACTCGCTGCATTACATCCAGCAGGACCCGGTGTACCGCGCGCATCACCACAATGAACTGAGCTTTGGTCTGGTCTACGCCTGGTCCGAGCGCTTTATCCTGCCGATTTCCCATGACGAAGTGGTACACGGCAAGCATTCGCTGATCGACAAGATGCCCGGTGATCGCTGGCAGAAGTTTGCCAATCTGCGCGCCTATCTGAGCTTCATGTGGACCCACCCGGGCAAGAAGCTGTTGTTCATGGGTTGCGAATTCGGCCAGTGGCGCGAGTGGAATCACGATCAGCAGCTGGACTGGTACTTGCTGCAATACTCGGAACACAAAGGCGTACAGAAACTGGTCGGCGACCTCAACCGCCTGTACCGCGACGAACCGGCGCTGCACGATCAGGACGACGCGCCGCAGGGCTTCCAGTGGTTGATTGGCGATGATGCGATCAACAGCGTGTATGCGTGGCTGCGCTGGAGCAAGGACGGCAAACCGGTGCTGGTGGTTGCCAACTTCACGCCGGTACCACGTCAGTCCTATCGCGTTGGCGTGCCGTTCCCCGGGCGCTGGACTGAGTTGCTCAACAGTGATGCCGACACCTATGCCGGTTCCAACTATGGCAACGGTGGTGGGGCATTTACTGAAGAAGTGCCGAGTCATGGGCAGGGGCTGTCGCTGGAATTGAATCTGCCGCCGTTGGCGGTGCTGATTCTCAAGCCGGAGGGCTGATCCGGAACCGCGTCGCTGCCATCGCGAGCAGGCTCACGCCCACAGGGGGAATGCATTTCAACTGTGGGAGGGACCCTGCTGGCGATGGGGTCAGTGGTGACACCGCGTGAAGGCGCTTACCAGCTTATTCGTACCCCCAGATTTCCTGCCAGCCCCCGCAGGTCATTGCTGTCGATGTTGCTGCTGTAATCGGTGCTGGCATAAACACTTACTGCACGGTCCAGCGTCAGCACCACACCGAGGCCGATATCTGCGGTCGAGGATTTCTGCTGGCTGTTGATGGTATCGGTACCATCGAAGGTCACCGAATCGGTGCCGGAAAAGGTGTGCCACAGATTGGCCCGCAGGTACGGTTCCAGTGGCAGACCATTGACTTGATAACGACCCTTGAGCCGCGCGCCGAGGCGACCGGTCCAGGCGCCGTCGGAATCGAATGACACCCGTGAGATGCCGTCGTCCTGGCTGTCGAGGGAGATTTTCTGGTGGATCACTTGCACTTGCGGTTCGAACACCCAAGTGTCGTTGAGCGGGAACGGGTAGCCAGCCTCGGCCGAGAGCGTCAGGGCATGGCCGCGGTTGTCCAGTTTCAGTCCACGGTCGGAACGGTTGTCGCCGTCGAAACGCGTGCCCATTGCCACGGTGTCGATGTACCAACCGTACGGATCGGTCAGCGTCCAGTACAGGCCATAGCTGTCGCCCTCGAGTTTGATCTTGCCCGCGCTGTTGTTTTCGAAGCCTTCGTTGAAACCGTCGACATCGCCCTGAATCCGGCTATGGCCGACGAACAGGCCGATGCGTTGCGTTTGCCCGCCCGACGTCTGTGCGCTGCACAGGTCATTGCCGACCTGGAAACCATTGAGCGAACCGTTCAGGCGTGGTGTCACAGTCCCGGCCCAGGTCTGGTCGAGGTTCTTGCCATAGACCCTGGCCCAACCAGCACCGAATGCACCGGTTTCGCTGAGCAGACGCTGATCGCCCTGACGGTCATGAAACGTACCGAGGGCGCTGAGGGTCAGTTGCGCGGCGGCGGGCGGCAGCACCGACCAGTTCGGTACCTCGGGGCGATAGAGTGGAATCGGCTCGGCACCTGCCACGGCGGCGGGCAGCACAGGCAGGTTAGCGCTGACGATCGGCGCAGATTCGCCTGGCGCTGTTGCCAACGGGGTGATCGCTGCGGCAACCGGGGTTGCCACCACCGGTACCAGAACCGGCGGCAGACTCGGATCGGGGTTGGGCACGCTGACCACCTGCGGCGCGACCACGGCGGAGCGAAGGTACCAACTGTTTTCGGTGCCGGCGGTAACGCCGCCCTTGAACAGGTAGTAATCGTAAGCCCCCACAGACACGGGACCGCTGAAGTTGAACGCAGTGTCGGTGCTGACGGTCGAGCCTTGGGCTTGCACCACTTGAATGCCGTTTTCCTGGGTCAGTCCACCGAGGCCGCCGATGTTGGTCACGCTGATGACAGTGCTACCGCTGAGGTTGCCATTGTTGACCACCAGTTTGTCGCTAGGCGCGCCGTCGGCACCGAGTTCGCTTTGCAGCAGCAACTGGCCGCCGTTGCCGACGTAGTTGCCGTTGACGTTCAGGGTGTCATCGGTGCGACTGTTGTTGCGGGTCAGGTCGATGACCCCAGCATTGTTGAAGGTCACTGCCTGCCCGGCCACGGCGGGTGACACCGCGCCCTGAGTCGAGAACACGCTGCTCCGGGCATCGACGTTGAGCACGCCGCTGACGGCATCGCCAAGCACCAGACTGCTCGTCCCCAGATCCAGCTGCGAAGCGTTGGTCAGATTCACGGTTTCCCAATTGGCAAAGCGCCCGGGCAACGCGGTACGGGTGTTGTCAAACGTCAGGACGTCATTGCCCGCGCCGCCATCCACGGTGGGGGTCAGTGCCAGCACACTGTCATCGAGGTTGCGCAGTGTTGCGCTGTCGTTACCGTCGCCCATCAGGATCGCCGAGCGGATGACTCCGCCGCCATCCCATAACAATGTGTCGTTTCCGACGCTGGCGCGGATCTCGCCGACGATTTCGCCGCCGGTCACGGTGATGCTGTCATTGCCGCCGCTGACACTGATGTTGCCACCGATGCGGCCACCGGAAACGATGATGGTGTCGTTGCCGAACCCGGTGACCAGGTTGCCGAGGATCTGCCCGCCGGACAGGTCGAAAATATTGTTGTCGAGCTTCATGTCGACCCGGCCGATGGTGCCACCGGTCATGCGGGCGACATCGCCGTCTTCGAAAGCGCCGATGATGGTGCCACCGGTCATCAGGAAGGTATCGCGGCCATCGCCTTGCGCCAGTGAGCCGATCGAGCCTGCGCTCATGACGAAATCGTCGATGCCGGCGCCCTGGTTGACTGCGCCGGTGATGGTTCCGGAATTGATTACGACCCGGTCAGCGCCGGCGCCGAAGGTCACGTTGCCGTTGATCAGGCCGGTGCCGTTGGCGGGCAAAGTGAGGCGGTTATTGCCCGCTAGATCGGTCAGCGAACCGCTGGTGCCACTGTCACAGGTGAAGGCGTCGTCGCCGGGCCCTGGCACCAGTGAGCAAGCGGCGGAGGCGGGTGAACTGGCGAGCAATAGCGAGGCAGGCAAGAACAACGTCTGCGGCAGTGCCCGCAGGTATCTGGAGTAGCGCGTCATGGCGATTCCCTACAGCCAAATTCGGGGAAATCATCCTTGAGCGAGCATACGATCAGCCTCGCGATGCTACTGAGGCACTAGATGAGATCCATGCTCTAACGAATTGAATGCGCTACTCCTTGAGCTGATTTAGGTGTAGATGGTTTTGATCTGCGATCAAGTGCGCCTGACTAACGGTCATGTCAGAACCGCGATTACAGATGCACTTCCACCGCCAGCGGCAAGTGGTCCGACAAGTGCGTCCACGGCTTGTTGCCGAGGATCTGCGGGTCGTGGCTGCTGGCGTTGCGCAGGTAGATGCGGTCCAGGCGCAGCAGCGGGAAACGTGCCGGATAGGTCTTGGCCGGTCGCCCGTGGTGACGCTCGAACGCTTCGTGCAGGTAGTCGCGGCGGGCGAGGGCCTGGTTGCCTTGCAACTGCCAGTCGTTGAAGTCACCGGCAATGATCACCGGCGCATCCTCGGGCAGCGATTCCAGCAACTGGCAGAGCAGTTGCAACTGCAACTGGCGATGGCTTTCGAGCAGGCTCAAGTGCACGCAGATCGCGTGGACTTCGGCGTGGCCCGGCACGTCCAGCACGCAGTGCAGCAGGCCACGGCGCTCGGGGCCGGTGATCGATACGTCGAGGTTGCGGTATTCGCGGATCGGGTATTTCGACAGCAGGGCGTTGCCGTGGTGGCCATCGGGATAGACCGCGTTGCGCCCGTAGGCGAAATCGCTCCACATGCTGTCGGCGAGAAATTCGTATTGCGAGGTTTGCGGCCATTCGTTGTAGCGATTGGAATGGCGCTCGTGTTCACCCACCACTTCCTGCAGAAACACCAGGTCGGCCGACGTGCTGCGCACCGCCTCGCGCAGCTCCGGCAGGATGAAGCGCCGATTGAGGGCGGTGAAGCCCTTGTGGGTATTGACCGTCAGCACGCGCAGGCGATGGATGACGGGGGCGTCGACGGCGTGACGCTTGGGATCGCTGGACACGTTCACTCCTCTGAAAAACAGGCTTCCTGTTCATGCGACTGGTCTGTGAGCGGGCAGTTCCTTCCAGATGGCTCCGGCCAATACAACCGGGCAAACCTCGGGCATAAACACAAACCCGCAACCACGTTTAAAGTACACGAACCGTTACGCCATAACGGCTACAGCGCCTTGCGCCGTTACCTACGCGTACGCCAGAATCCGCCGGCTTACACGGCTATGGGCCGGGCTATATCGTTTCCCTGTCACTGAAAATCAGTGATCGGGTTTGGTAGCCCGTTTCGGTACGACTGTATGGCAGCACCTTATGCAGCCTCTTTCTTGCGGCTCAGCTATATATGGTGGACATGCGTGGGGCTCATTCGTGAGCGCCGGGTTCCGTATCGACCGGTCTACCAACCCGCGCATGGCCGCCACCCATCGTTTGGTAGCGAGGGTGATGGCTCCTGTTTCTCGATACGGAGCTTCATCTATGTTCAAAGCCACACCCAACCCCCCAGACGCCGATCCGATCCCATACGACCCGGCCCTCGATCCGCAGAAGATAAAAGAGGCGACCGACCGCGCCATCAAGTTCTACCTCAACCCCGGCGCACTGAAGATCTCGATCCCTTCAACCCCGTCACGCAAATCCAACAGAATCTTCCTCATCGACCCGACCGTGGACGAAGAAACCTTGCTCGTCGAAGCCTGTGAATCACTAGCCGCCGCCAGCGACATGGCCCGCGATATCGGCAGCGCGCTCGACGACTCACACCGCCGCGCCGTGCTGATGCTGCATCAGGTGATCATGCTCAGTGAACTGATGGTCAACCGAGTCCTGGACGGCCGCCGCGTGCCGAACTAACTGACCGGTCCCTGTAGGAGCTGCCGCAGGTTCGGGCCGCGTTCGGACGATCTTTTGATCTTGCTTTTAAAAACAAGATCAAAAGATCGCAGCCTGCGGCAGCTCCTACAGAGACTCATTCTTTCAAAAGTGCCTCGATCGGAGTTCCATCTGATGCCCGAAACCACCCCCAATCCGCCGAACACAGACGCGGTATCACCCTACGAATCCCACAACTCCAGAAAACTCCACGAAGCCGCCGAACGCGCCCTCGACCACTACCTCGCGCCCGCGCAAATCATGGCGACGCCTTACACCCCCAGCAGCATGTTCATGGTCAACCCGCAAACCGATACCGAATCCCTGCTGGCCAACGCCTGCGAATCCCTGGCCTCAGTCACGGTCATGCTCGGCGATTTCGCCGGCACGCTGGAAGGGCCAAGTCGCAATACGGCGCTGGGCATTGCCCAAGTGGTGATGCTGGGGGAGTTGGCAGTGAATCAGGCGCTGGATAACGTCGTGCCCAAGGATTAGGCGTCACCTGTGTGGCCTCATCGCGAGTAGGCGATGGCCTACAGTGGATCTGCGTTGGTCACAGGTCATGTGCCCTGACAAAAATCCCTTGTGGAAGCGTAATGCTGTTCACTTAAGCCCGACACTGTGACTGTGGCGAGGGAGCTTGCTCCCGCTGGGCTGCGCAGCAGATCCAAAAGCTTGTGAGCGCTGCGCACTCAAGCGGGAGCAAGCTCCCTCGCCACGGGTTTCAATTGAACGCAAAATTTCTGAAGTGAGCAGCATTACTTGTGGGAGCGGGTCTGTTCGCGATAGGGGTGTGTCAGTCAACGCAGTTATTGTTTGATCGACCGCTATCGCGAACAGGCGAAGGCCTACAGGGAGAAGGTGTTTCAGATGAAGACGATTTCGTACGGCAGCCGCATGCGTTCGAGCAGGACCGGCGGCAGCATCGGCGCAATGCCGATTGCCGGTTCGCCCTTGAGCTGACTGGCGTAGGCGTGGGTGGCGTGGCTCTTGCGCGCCACGGTCCACGTATCGAGGCGCAGTTTGCGCGCCCGCTCCCAGGGGATCAGGCTGTGATCGCGCTCCGGCCAGTGCCAGGCCCAGACCGGCACGTCGTGGAAGGTCGCGCCCACTTGCGCTGCCGCTTGGGCACTGGCGCGTCCGACCGCTTCGTGGTCGGCATTGCCATCGTTGCGCCAAGTGCTGAACACCACGTCACCGGGACGCAGGTAGCGTGCGATGAATTCGGTGAGCTCGGTCTGCCGGTCGAGCAGCGCGTTGTCAGTGAACCCGCCGCGCACCCATTTCAGGCTGTGCATCGGCAGACCCAGGCGCCGCAGCGCCTCGACGCTCTCTTGCGGGCGGAACACGCTCAGGCGTTTTTCCGACCATTGCCGCGAGCCGGGGTGGCTGGCGCTGCCGTCGGTGATCGACAGCAATTGCAAGGGGTGGTCGAGGCTGGAGAGCAGTTGCAGCAGACCGCCGCAGGTCACCACTTCATCGCCCGGATGCGGGGCGACCACGACGGCTCGGGCACCGGGTGGCACCAGACTGTGGGTATTGATGACGGGAATGTTGTCGAGCTGCGGGGCGTTGTTCCATATCTGCGCCGGCAGCGGATTATCGCTGAGGGATAACGGTTTCATGGGTGTTACGTCCTTGTTGAGTCTGGCCCTCAGTCGTACCGACGCCGTGAACAATCAGGCGCGCGCGACCCGTGAAGGCGGATGGATTGCCGTGCGACGCTCCGAACCCTGGATTGCCGCGCAGCAGAGTATTGCTCAAGATCACCGGTTCGTCGCGTCACAGATCAAACTGACCCGGTTTTTTTTGATCGATCTGTGCCAGATTCCGCAAATAATCCCCGAATCCTCCGCGCGCGCGGCTGTCCAGGCGCGCGCTGGTGTGCACCTGTGGGCGATGACTCCAGGCGATGTCCGCCCCCGACAATTCCAGGCGCCGCACCAGTTGCACGTCTTCATCGCAGGCCAGCGGCGGGAAGCCACCGGCCCAGCGGTAGGCGTCGGCGCTGATCCCGAGGTTGGCGCCGTGGATGTGCCGATGGCCGTCACGGGCCTGATAGTGGCGGTGATAGCGGATCTGGGCTGACTCATTGAACGACTGATCCCAGTGCTCGACGGTCACGGTGCCGCACACCGCGTCGGCACCCAGGCCCAGCTGCGCCACCAGCCAGTCATCCGCCACGCGGCTGTCGGCGTCGGAGCAGGAGATCCAGCGCGCACCGCGCTCCAGCAGGACTTGCGCGCCGGCGGCCCGGGCCTGACCGACGTTGCGCGCGTCGATGTGCAGGCTCAGCACTGGAAAGTCACTGACAATCTGCGCCGAGCGGTCGGTGCAACTGTCGAGCACCACCAGCACTTCCACCCGTTCGCCGGCCAACAGCCCGTGCTTGCTGGCGCGCAACGCGGCGCTGAGGCATTGCCCGAGCAGCGCTTCCTCGTTGTGCGCAGGAATCAGAATACCGATCATCGCAGACCCTCCAGTGCGGCCACCGAACGCGGTTCGCGGCTCCAGACTTCAAGCAGGAAGTCCGCTTCCTGATGCAGCGCCACACGCGGCAGCGCCAGATGCTCATGGATAAGGTCGTGGACCTGACGCGCATTGAGCGGGCATTGGTCAATCGGTGGGCGCCAGTGACAGGCCAGTAATTGGCCGTCAGCCGTCAGGGATTGACTGATGCGCCGGATCACTTCTGTCAGATCCTGGGCATCGAGGTAGTAGCCGATTTCGCTAAATACAATCAGGTCGAATTTTTCCTCCGGCCAGTCGTCGGGCAAACGACTCTGGCGCACTTCGGCGTGGTCAAAAAGACTCAAACGGGTACGGGCCAGATTCACTGCAGCGCTGGCGGTGTCGCAACACAGCAGGCGGTCGCAACGCTCAGCCAGTTCGGCGCTGAGTTCGCCATTGGCGCAACCGGGCTCGAAGATCGTCCGATAACGTGCGCGGGGCAGGGCGGCGAGGGTGATGGCGCGTTTGCGCTGTTCGTACCAGCGTTCGCGAAAGGCCCAGGGATCGTCGTTGGCGCTGAACAACCCGTCGAAATAGCGATCATCGACACTCATAGGAACACCACTTCAAACGGTTGCAGCAGACGATCCAGCACGTACGGCGCCAATACCGGTTGCAGCCCGGCTTGCGGGTCGCCTTCCAGTTGGCTGGCGAAGGCGTGCACCGCGTGGCGTTTACGCGCCACTTGCTCCGCTGACAACAGAATCTTGCGCGCGCGTTGCCACGGCACCGAGGCGTCTTCGGGGGAGGCCCAATGCCAAGTCCACACCGGCAATTCGTGACAAGTGGCGCCGACCCGCCGCGCGGCTTCGATACTGGCGCGCCCCGCGGCTTCGTGATCGCAATGGCCGTCCTCGCACCACGTGCTGAACACCACGTCGCCGGGGCGCAGGTGGCGTTCGATGAACGCGACCAGCGACGGCTCATCCGCGGCGACCTGGCTATCGCTGAAACCACCGCGTAGCCATTTCATCCGGTGCAGCGGTACGCCGAGGCGGCGCAGGGCTTCGGCCGATTCCTGCGGCCGCACCACGCTCAGGCGTTCGACGGGCCAGCGTGCGGAACCGGGATGACTGGCGCTGCCATCGGTGACCGAGATCAGTTGCAACTGACGCCCGGCGGCCGCCAGCAACTGCAACAGGCCGCCGCAGCCGAGCACTTCGTCGTCCGGGTGCGGGGCGACAATCACCGCACGGGCGCCCGGTGGAACCAGACTGAGGACATCGACACTGTCCAGCGCCGCAAGGTGCCGGGAGTGTTGCCATTGCAGCAGCGAAGTGCCCTGGTGGCCGATGATCGGATCGGGTTTGCTGGCGGCATTCATAGGGTCCAGGCCTCCTCGGGGTGTTCGGCCAGCCATTGGCCGAGGGCCGCCAGGTCGCGCTCGGCATGGCTCTGGCGCAGGAATACCGGCAGATCGGCGCTCAATTGCGCAAAGTGGCGGTCCTTGCAGAACGGTCCCGCACCCAATGCCCGTCCGGCTTCACGCAGGACTTGTTCGGCGGTGTCTTCGACCACCGCACGGGCGCGTCGGGCGAGCAGTTCGGCGTGGGCCTCGGGGTAAGTATCGATGTGCAGCGCGCTGAAGCGCAAAACGTTGGCCGCCGCATGCAACGCCGAATCGACGGCACCAAGATGCGCGAGGGCATGCGGTTCCTGGCGTTGTGCGCAGTGTTGGCGCAGCGCTTGGGCAAGCTGTTGCGCCGCGCCGTACCAGCACGCGGCGATGCCGATTCCGCCTTGCCAGAAACCCGGGCGTTGCAGGTAATCGCCGGGGTTGCCGATGGCCTGCGCCTCGGCGCCGTCGAACAGCACCTCGACGCTGCCGGTGGCGCCCATGCCAACCGCTTGCCAGCCTTGATCGGTGACGTTCACGCCGGGTTGATCGAGCGCCACCGCCACCAGTTGCTGACGCTCATCGGCGTCCCACGCGGTGAGCAGCGCATGGCTGAGCACCGCCGCCCCGGAGCACCAGGCCTTGCGCCCGTCGAGACGGACCATGTGCCCGGCCGGGCGCGCTTGCACGCGCGCTTGAGGCGGTTCTGCGGCCCACATGCCCCAGGTGCTGCCGGGTGTCGGCGAACCACCGAGTTGTTCGATGATCGCCAACGCGTCGGTGTGACCCTCATAGAGCTTGCACAAGCCCAGATCGTGTCCACCGACTTCCGCCAGGCGCTGAAAACGCTCCAGCGTGCGGCCACTGCCCGGTAACGGCAACTGATCCAGCCCGGCCTCGACCAGCGCCCGCAGGCAGTGGCCGAGCGCCGCGGTGTCGCGATAGTCCGGCGGGCGGCGTGCCAGATAATTGTGCAGGTCCATATCAGTCTTCTTCTTCGCGTTGCAGTTCGAACAGCAGCAGCGAACGGCCGGTGACGGAATATTCGTGACCGAACTCGAAGCGTTCCTGACCGCGAATCGCCGGTTGGTTGGTGTCGATCATGCAGGTCCAGAAACTGCCTTCCGGCACTTCCGGCAGCTGGAAGTTGACGATGTCGTGGTGCGCGTTGACCACCAGCAGCAGGGTCGCGTCGGCGCCCTTGCGGCGAATCCCGGTTTCCTGCGCGCGGCCATCGAGGAGCATGCCCAGGCAACGGTTGTGCGCGTCGTGCCAATGTTCGGTGGTCATCTCGGTGCCGTCCGGCGCAAGCCAGGTCACGTCCTTGACGCCGATGTCTTCGTTGTATTCGCCGACCAGGAAACGTCCGCGACGCAGGATCGGATAAGCCATGCGCAACTTGATCAGGCGTTTGACGAACTTCAGCAGTGCCTTGCCGTCCTCGCTCAGATCCCAGTTGACCCAGCCGATCTCGCTGTCCTGGCAATAGGCGTTGTTGTTGCCATCCTGAGTCCGCGCGAATTCGTCGCCGGCGACGATCATTGGTGTGCCCTGGGCCAGCAGCAGGGTGGCGAAGAAGTTACGCATCTGCCGATGGCGCAGCGCATTGATTTCAGGGTCGTCGGTCGGACCTTCGACGCCGTGGTTCCACGACAGGTTGTTGTTGCTGCCGTCCTGGTTGTTCTCGTCGTTGGCTTCGTTGTGCTTGTCGTTGTACGACACCAGGTCATTGAGGGTGAAACCGTCATGCGCGGTGATGAAGTTGACCGACGAATACGGCCGCCGTCCGCGCTGGTTGAACATTTCGCCGGATGCGGTCATGCGGCTGGCAAAATCGGCGACCTGGCCGTCATCGCCTTTCCAGAACGCACGGACGGTGTCGCGGAACTTGTCGTTCCACTCGACCCAGCCCGGTGGGAAGTGGCCCACCTGATAGCCGCCGGGGCCGCAGTCCCACGGTTCGGCGATCATTTTCACCTGACGCAGAACCGGGTCCTGACGGCAGGCGACGAGGAAGCTGTGACGCTCGTCGAAACCGTCGTGATAACGGCCGAGGATGGTCGCCAGGTCGAAGCGGAACCCGTCGACGTGCATCTCGCTGGCCCAGTAACGCAGCGAGTCGGTGACCATTTGCAACACGCACGGGTGACTCAGGTCCAGCGTGTTGCCGGTGCCGGAATCGTTGATGTAGAAGCGCTTGTCGTCGGGCATCAGCCGGTAGTACGAGGCGTTGTCGATGCCGCGCATCGACAGGGTCGGGCCTTGTTCGTTGCCCTCGGCGGTGTGGTTGTAGACCACGTCGAGGATCACTTCCAGATTGGCTTCGTGCAGGTGCGCGACCATTTCCTTGAATTCGGCGATCTTGCCGCTGGCCAGATAGCGCGGGTCCGGGGCGAAGAAGGCGATGCTGTTGTAGCCCCAGTAGTTGGTCATGCCTTTGTGCAGCAAGTGCTGGTCGTTGACGAAGGCATGGATCGGCAGCAATTCCACCGACGACACGCCGAGCTTGCGGATGTGTTCGAGCACATCGTCAACCATCAGCCCGGCAAATGTGCCGCGCACGTTCTCCGGCACTGAAGGGTGCCGCATGCTGATGCCACGTACGTGGGTTTCATAAATGATGGTTTTGTCCCACGGCACGCTGACGCGGTGGTCATTGCCCCAGGTGTGCGCCGGGTCGATGACTTTGCATTTGGGCACGAAGGGCGCGCTGTCGCGTTCGTCGAAACTGAGGTCGGCGTCCGGATGGCCGATGGTGTAGCCGAACAGTGCTTCGGACCATTTCAACTCGCCGACCAATTGCTTGGCGTAGGGGTCGATCAGCAGCTTGTTGTGGTTGAAGCGATGACCATTGGCCGGGTCGTACGGGCCGTAGACGCGATAACCGTAGATCAGCCCCGGGTGGGCGTCCGGCAGATAGCCGTGGTAAATCTCGTCGGTGTATTCCGGCAGTTCGATGCGTTCGAGTTCGACTTCACCGGCATCATCGAAGATGCACAGTTCAACCTTGGTGGCGTTGGCGGAAAACAGTGCAAAGTTAACCCCCAGCCCATCCCAGGTCGCACCGAGCGGGAAGGGCAGGCCTTCACGGATTCTGGACGGCTCGGCGTGCGTTGCGGGCTCGGCTTTTTTGGGACTGGACATGATTGCTCCTGCAAAACGGGTTGGTTCGAATAACTGATCAATTACGGGAGCAGATTGTGTGGCGAGGGGATTTATCCCCGATCGGCTGCGAAGCAGTCGCAAAACCTGTGCACGCGGAATGTCTGAGACATCGCCATTGCTGCTTTGGGGCCGCTGCGCGACCCATCGGGGATAAATCCCCTCACCACAAAACGCTCTCCAGTCAGGGTTTTTCACATTTCTTGAGGACGAGTTGGCCCTCGGTGGCGAGCAAGCTCGCCACACGGTCATTCAGTTCAATAATCCGGGTGGGTCAGTTGGCCGGGGGCTTGCGGGTTGCCCGGGGCTTTTTCTCGGGGGCCTTTTCGCCCGGCGGAACGACCTTCGCCGCGCCGGCCGGTTTGGCCTTGGCGGCCGCCGCAGCCTTGGGTTTGGCCGCTGCGGCTTTGCTGTCGGTGTCTTTGCTGGCCGTCTTGCCGGCCGTCTTGCTGCCGGTTGCCTTCGGCGATTTCTTCGGCGCCAAAGCCTCGGCTTCAGCCAGTTTGCGCGCCATCTCCCAGTGGCGTGCTTCGTGACCTTCAGGTTTGCCCTCTGATTCCCAGATCTGATAGGCGAACTCGCGGATGCGTTTATCGTCGGTACTCATCGCAATGCTCCTGAACTGAACTCGTCGTTACGTAAAGAGTTGGATAAAGAGATTGACCGGGATATCCCCCAGCGCGGCGCTGACGTTCAGCTCCCTGTTTTTTGTGACTGCGCTGCTGTGAAAAAGTCCCTTCAGGTTTGTGTCGGAGGCGGCGAACGGTAAAACCACCCGCGTATCGCCCCAGCGCAGCGCATCGACCTGAGGGATGGCACTGTTTTCCAGCAGCGTCGCGCAGCGCACCGGTACGATCACGATGGCGTACGTCCCCTCGTGTTCACGGGCAAACGCGAGCACGTTATGCGCCTGGCTGCCCAGCACCTCCAGGGCCTGGTACGAGCCTCGCCGGAACAGCTCGGCGTGTTCGGCGCGCAGGTTCAGCACCTGGGCGATCAGCGCTTGCTTGATGCGCCCGTCACGCCAGTTCGCCAGCAACTTCTCGACCTCTGCATGCGCATGCAGGGCCTGCTCGCGGGCGGCGTAATCCACCGGCCGGCGGTTGTCCGGATCAACCAGACTGAAGTCCCAGAACTCGTTGCCCTGATACAGATCGGGCACCCCCGGCACGGTCATGCGCAGCAAGGTTTGCGCCAGACCATTGAGCGCACCGGCGGCGGCGATGCTGTTGACGGTCTTGCTCAGTGCCGCGCGCAGCAGTTCGCCTTCGTCACCGGTCAGCAGGCGTTGGGTGAAGGTCTGCGCAGCGTTTTCATAGGCTTCGTTGGGCGCACTCCAGCTGCTTTGCAGCTTGGCTTCACGCAGGGCTTTCTGTTGCCATTGCCAGATGCGCTCGGCGTAATCGGCAAAACCTGCCTGATCGTCATCGCGCAGCTGCAGCGGCCAACTGCCGAGCAACGCTTGATAGAGGATCAGTTCATCAGCGGACGACGGCAGTTGATCGTCGTCGCGCAGCGGCCGGGCGAGGGCGCGCCACAGCTCCACCTGTTCGGCGTACCAGTGGCTGCGTTCGCTGAGCACCGCCAGCCGCGCCCGGGTGTCTTCGCCGCGCTTGTGATCGTGGGTGGCGGTGGCCAGCAAGTTGTCGGGAAACGCCTCCATCCGCAGCTGATTGATGGCATGGAAGTCGCTGAGCGGCGCGCTGAACTGCTCGGTGTTGTAGCCGACGTCATTGCGCGACAGCAGCACCGCCGAGCGATACAGCGCGGTGTCTTCGACTGCCTTGGCCGCTGCCGGTGAGGTCAGTTGCTGGAAGCGTACGCAGGCGTGCTTGAGGATCTTGCGCGAGCGCCCGCGCGGTTTGTGCCGCCACGGTGTGCCGCCGAGCCACGCAGCGACGCAATCGAGCACCGGCCAGTCGCCTTCGCCAAGCGTCTGGCGAGCACCGTCCATGGCCTGCTGGAAGAAATGTTCATCCTGTGCCGGGCGGCCCAATGCGCTGATATAGGTGCGGTAGACCGGGAAATGCACGATCAGCGCCTGCAACACCCGGCGGATCGCGCCCAGGGTCAGGTCGCGGGTCATCAGGTCGTCCCGGGCCACTTGCAACAGGGCCTGGGCGACGCTTTCGAAGTCACTGGCCAGCGAGCCATTGAGGATCTGCTGGCGCGCCAGTTGCGCTTCTTCGATGAACGCCGCCGGGCGCTCGGTACGCCGCTGCCAGAGGTCGCCGAGTACGTGTTCGCCGTCGGGGTCGTGTTGCAGCAGCGACAGTTGATTCATGAACTCGTAACCGGTGCTGCCATCCACCGCCCAGTCGCGGCGCAGGGTTTCGCCAGCGCCGAGAATCTTCTCGACGTAGATCGGCAAATGCCGCCCTGGTGCGAGCAGGTCGAGGCGCCGGCGCAGCTTGCGGCAGTAACCGCGCGGATCGGCGAGGCCGTCGATGTGGTCGATGCGCAAACCGTCGACCAGCCCTTCAGCGATCAACTGGAAGATCTTGCCGTGGGTCGCTTCGAAGACTGCCGGGCGTTCGACGCGCAAGCCGCCGAGTTCGTTGATGTCGAAAAAACGCCGCCAGTTGATGTCATCGGCAGCGGTGCGCCAACTCGCCAGGCGGTAGCTTTGGCGCTCCAGCAACTGGTGCAGTTTGTCGAAACCTTCCTCGGTGGTGGAGTCGTAATGCGTCAGGTTGGCCTCAATGGCTTTGAGGATCTGCGGATCGCCTGCCAGCTCGCGCAACTCTGCCTTGAGCGGCAGCGCCAGCGAATGAGCGTCGGTCTGGTAACTAAGGGCGCTGAAACGCTCGGCCAGCGACTGCAGCGCTTCGACCGGTTTGAGCAGGTCACCGTAGTCATTCGGGCAGATCGGGAAGTGATGCTCGTAATGCTCGACGTGGAAGCGTCCCTGCTGCGCATCGAAATGCAGTTTCAGCGTGCCTTCCTGCAGCGCGACGCCGTAATCGCTGCCGAGAAACGGCAGCAGCAACTGGCCTTCCATCAACGGATCCGGCGAATGCCACTGGATGTCGAAGAACTCGCCATAAGGGCTCAGTCGGCCCCATTCCAGCAGATCGAGCCACCATGGGTTGTCACCGCCGCCGACGGCCATGTGATTGGAGACGATGTCGAGGATCAGCCCCATGTTGTGTTCGCGCAGGGTGCTGACCAGGCGCCGCAACGCCGGTTCGCCGCCGAGTTCCGGGTTGACCTGGGTCGGGTCGACCACGTCGTAGCCGTGCATCGAGCCGGCTCGCGCGGCGAGCAGTGGCGAGGCATAGATATGGCTGATACCGAGGCTGGCAAAGTACGGCACCAGTGGCACCGCCTGTTCCAGGGTGAAGCCTTTGTGAAATTGCAGGCGCAGGGTCGCGCGCAGTGGCTGGATGAGCGTCTGGTTCATTGGTCACGCTCGGCTGCCTGAAGGCGGGCGCAGGCCAGCAGTTCCAGACGACGTGCCGCATCGACCCCGTCGAGCAAGGCTTCGCTGTTGCCGGGCAACCGCCGCGACCAGTTCGGGTGGCTGTCGATGGTACCCGGCAGGTTGGCCTGTTCGTCGATGCCCAATGCGTCCTCCAGTGGCAATAACACCAGCGGCGCCCGGGTATGACCAAGGAACCGCACGCTGGCGTCCACCACCTGATCGGCTTCGTGGGATTCTTCGCGGAAGTTCTGCGGGTCTTGGCTCAAGGCGCTGCGCAAGCCTTCGCGTTCGCGCTGGCGATGACGCCGCCAGTCGATTTCACCGTTAGCGTCGACAAAGCCCAGGCGCGCATTCCAGTCGATGTCGCGGCCATGCCACCAGCCGTTGAGCGTCGGCAGGTCGTGGGTGGTGGTGGTGGCCAGGGCGTTGTCCGGCCAGTCGAGAATCGGTTTGAAACGGGTGTTGTCCTGTTCGAACAGCAGCACGCGCATGCCGAGAATCGAACGGGCGATGAGTTTTTCCTGCAGGCCTTCGGGCACAGTGCCGAGGTCTTCTCCAAGCACGATCGCCTGATGGCGATGGGATTCGAGGGTCAGCAGGCGCAGCAGATCGTCCACCGGGTAATACAGGTACGCGCCGTCGGCGGGGGCAGCACCGTTGGGGATCACCCACAGGCGTTGCAGGCCCATGACGTGGTCGATGCGCAGGCCGCCGGCATGGGCGAAGTTGGCACGCAGCATGTCGATGAACGCGCGAAAGCCATTGCGGATCAGGCCTTCGGGAGAAAACGCGGAAATCCCCCAGCCCTGGCCGGAGCGGTTGAGGATGTCGGGTGGTGCGCCAACGGTCAGCGAGGCGAGCAATTCGTCCTGAAAACTCCAGGCCTGACTGCCGGCACCGTCGGCACCCACGGCCAGGTCGGCGATCAGGCCGATGCCCATCCCGGCGCTGCGCGCGGCGGTTTGTGCGCGCTCCAGGCAGCGGTGGATCAGCCATTGGCAAAAGGCGAAGTAAGCGATGCGCTCCGCGTATTCCTCGGCAAACGCTTCGAGTGCGGCGCCGCGCGGGTCGTGCCAGTGTTCCGGCCATTCGCGCCAATCGAGGCTTTCGCCACGGGCAGCGCGCATTTCCTGAATGGCTTCGAAGCGGCAATGGTTTTCCAGTGCTTCGCCACCGCTGTGGCGGAAACTGGCGAAATCCGCGTGCAGCGGATGCTCGCCGGCGACGAAGCCGTCGTACAAGGCTTGCAGCAATTTTTGCTTGGCGTCGGCCGCAGTCGGCCAGTCGATGAGTTTGAGCTCTTCCAGTTGCTGGAATTGCTCGGCCAGGCCGCTGGCGTCAATCGCATCGCGCAGTGCCCGTTCCCCGAGGATCGCCCCGGGGGCGGCATACAGCGAATTGAGGAATAGACGACTGGACGGCGAATAAGGACTGTAGCGCCCGGTGTCGGCACTGAACATCGCGTGCAGCGGGCTGATCGCCAACGCATCGGCACCGCGCTCGCCGGCCACCCGAACCAATTCTTCCAGCGCCTGCGTGTCGCCGAAACCGCCATCGCCGGGGCGACGCAGACCGTAGAGCTGCGCGCTCAGACCCCAGACCCGTGGGATCGGGTTGTCCACCGCATCGCCGACGCTGAAGCAGCGCTCCGGCGCCACGGCCAGGGTGAAATACTGATCGGCGATGTGCACCTGTTGATAGCCGACCGGGACCAATCCCGGCAGCACGGCGTTGTCATCAAGCTTGAGGTTAAGCCGCGAGCCGTCTTCGAGATGAATCTCACACGGGGTTTGCGGTTCGAAATAGCGCGCCAGATCCACGCCGACACCTACGTCGGCAGTGAGCAGCGGCGGCAGGTGCAGATCCTGTTGCACTTGTTGCAATTGCAGCAGGCTGGCGTCGATTTCCTGCGCGGTATTGGCCGGATGCCCGAGTCCGGTGAGGACATTGCGCAGTACCGCCGGGGCGACTTTTTGCGGGCGGCCGTTGGCGTCGATCCAGTCAACGGCGAGGCCAGCTCTGCTGGCGAGAATTTCCAGTTGCGCATCGCTCATAGGCGCTCTCCATCCAAAGGTTGCAAGGGGGTTGCGGCCGTGAGGCTGACAAGCGCGCAATACGCGGGCAGTTGGCCCGGTTCCGACAGGGCAACCGCAGGCGGCTGTTGAAACAGCCACACGGCATCGCTCTGTGGAGGGTTGACCACTGGCGTATCGCTGAGGTTCAGGTCAATTCGCAGCTCGCTGCCATCGCCCAGGCGCCAGCGTGCACTGACCGCGCCGTGGCCGAGCATGTGGGCGCCGAGCGCCTGGGTGCCTGACAGATGCGGGATGATGTAGCGGTGGCGCAGCTGCAGCAGTTGCCGGTACAGGGCGAGGGTTTCCTGCTGTTTCGCGCTACCGCTGCCAATCAGCCGTGGTTGCGAGGCATGAAAGGTCTGTTCGGCATTCGGGTCGGGAATTTGCTCGCGCTTGTGCGGATCGCTGAAAGCGCTGAAGTCTGCAAATTCATTGCGCCGACCTTCGCGCACCAGATCCGCCAGCTCGCCGTGGTGGCTGGTGAAAAACAGGAAAGGCTGTTCCGCCGCGTATTCGTCGCCCATGAACATCAGCGGGATCATCGGGGACAGCAGCAACAGCACGGTGGCCGCCTGCACCGCCTTAGGGTTGGCCAGTTGATGCAGGCGCTCGCCAAAGGCGCGGTTGCCGATCTGGTCGTGGTTCTGCAGGAACAGCACGAAGGCGGTGGAGGGCAGGTGCTCGCTCGGCTCGCCGCGCGGTTCACCGTGGCGGGTGATATGCCCCTGGAACACGAACCCCTGGCTCAGGCAGCGCACCAATTGTTCGGTCGGTTGCAGCGCATAGTCGGCGTAGTAGGCGTCGGTTTCACCGGTCAGCAGCACGTGCAAGGCGTTGTGCCCGTCGTCGTTCCACTGCGCGTCGTAATCCTCTTCGAGCAGGCTCGACTGGTTGAGCTCGTTTTCCACGGTCAGCCAGACATGACGGCTCGGATCGATTTGCTGACGGATGCGCTGTGCCAGTTCCGGCAGGAAATCCGGGCTTTCGATGGCGTGCACCGCGTCCAGGCGCAGACCGTCGAAGCGGTATTCCAGCACCCACATCAGTGCGTTTTCGATGAAGAAATCCCGCACTTCCCGGCGGCGGAAGTCGATGGCGGCGCCCCAGGGCGTGTGCTTGTCCTCGCGGAAGAAGCCTTTGGCGTAGCGGCCCAGGTAATTGCCGTCGGGGCCGAAGTGGTTGTAGACCACGTCGAGAATCACCGCCAGGCCAAGGCCGTGGGCGCTGTCGATCAGATGCTTGAGTTGTTCCGGCGTGCCGTAGGAGGCTTGCGGCGCGTAGGGCAGTACCCCGTCGTAGCCCCAGTTTCGACTGCCGGGGAACTGTGCCAGTGGCATCAGCTCGATGGCGGTAATCCCCAGCTCGACCAGGCGCGCCAGATGTTGCTCGACTTCGGCAAAACCGCCGAGCGCACCGACGTGCAGCTCGTAAATCACCGCTTCGCTCCACGGCCGACCTTGCCAGGTGGTGTGCTGCCATTGGTAGGCCAGCGGATCGACCACCACGCTGTGGCGGTCAAGGTCGCCATCCTGGGCGCGGGAGGCCGGGTCGGGCACCTCAAGTTCGCCGTCGATGTTGTAGCGGTAGCGGGTGCCCGCGGGGCACCGGGTCTTGATCACGAACCAGCCATCACCCTGCGGCAGCATCGGCAGGGACTGGCCGTTGGCAAGTTCGACACTGACGTAAAACGCATCCGGTGCCCACAGCGCAAATTGCGTGTGTTCGGCGTCCTGCATGATCGCGCCGTGGGGCCAGTTATCTTGGGTCCGTAACGGCATCGTGAAAAAACTCCCTGAGTTATTTGTGGCCGGCTTTACCCAGCGCCTTGGCGACCAGTTGTTCATAAAGTTCGGCGTAGGGTTCGACCGCTTTGCACCAGTTGAACGGCGCGGCCATGGCCCGGCAGCGCATGGCGTTGAGCAGCTCGGGGAAGGCGAACACCTTGAACGCGCGGCTCAGGGCTTCGCGGTAGCTGTCGGCGGTGGATTCGTCGAAAAGGAAGCCGGTGACACCGTTCTCGATGGTGTCGGCCAGCCCGCCGGTATTGCGCGCCACTGGCAACGAACCGAATCGTTGCGCGTACATCTGGCTCAAGCCGCAAGGCTCGTAGCGCGAGGGCATGAGCAGGAAATCGCTGCCGGCAAACATGCGCCGGGCGTCGGTTTCATTGAAGCCGATGCGCACGCCGATCTGCCCGGGGAAGCGCAGCGCCAGTTCACGCATGGCCTGTTCTTCTTCCGGCTCGCCGCGACCGATGATTGCGATCTGGCCGCCGTTCTGCACGATGTACTCGGACACCGCCTGAGTCAGGTCCAGGCCTTTCTGATAAACCAGACGCGAGACCACGGCGAACAACGGCCCGGTGGAATCGTGCAGGCCGAACAGTTCACGTACATGGGCGGCGTTGATCGCTTTGCCTTCCCAGTCGCCGATATGGAACGGCGCGAACAGGTGTGGATCCGTCGCAGCATCCCAGCTCTCGTCGATGCCGTTGGGGATGCCGCTGAGCAAGCCTTGCTGGGTCTTGGCGGCGAGAAAGCCGTCGAGACCGCAGCCAAAATCCGGGGTGGTGATCTCTTGCGCATACGTCGCGCTGACCGTGGTGATATGGCTCGAATACGCCATGCCGGCCTTGAGGAACGACATCTTGCCGTAGAACTCCATGCCTTCCTGTTGCAGGGCATGGGTCGGAATGCCGAGCTCCGGGCACGAGCCGAGGCTGGTCACGCCTTGATAGGCGAGGTTGTGAATGGTGAACAGGGTCGGCGTGCGTTGCCCGCGCCAGTGCATGTAGGCGGGCGCCAGACCGGCGGGCCAGTCATGGGCGTGCACCAGATCCGGGCACCAGTGGATTTGTGCGAGGTTGGCGGCGATGTCGGCAGCGGCCAGGCCCAGGCGGGCGAAACGAATATGGTTGTCCGGCCAGTCGCGGCCGTTGTTGGCGCCGTACGGCGAACCTTCGCGCTCATAGAGTTCGGGGCAGATCAGGACGTAAATCACCAGGCCGTCAGGCATGTCCATGCGGCCGATCTTGCACGGTGGCAACGCGGCATGACCGCCGAGCTCGCCGATGATGTGGATCGGGTTTTCGCTGTGCATCACCTGCGGGTAGCCGGGGATCAACACCCGCACATCGTGCAGGTGCGCCATGGCGCGGGGCAGGGCGGCGGAGACGTCACCCAGACCACCGGTCTTCACCAGATCGGCGATTTCCGAGGTCACGAACAATACTTTTTTCTTGTTGGGGTTCTGGCTGGCGACGGGCGTCAGCGTTTTGGTGCTCGGGACGCTGATCGACCGGCTGCCGGGAAGACTCACGGTGCTCGATTCACCAACCGCTTGCTGAGCACGCTCTCCCTGAATTTCCAATGCCGCACTGATCATATGAATCTCCCGTGTCGTTGATCTGATTCTTGTATCGAACAAGCTGTGGCCAAATCCTGTGGCCGGGCGCAAACGCGCCACGCATCGGTGAGCAAACGCTACCCAACACGTGCAAAGCAGAATGGGTGAAGGGGCCGTTGCAAGGATTGCACCAGTCGCGTTGACCCTGCCTTTCAGATGACCCGCCGCAATCAGCAAAAGTTTCGACAATTTTTCGGCTATGTGACCGGGCGGTTTTACCCCGCGAAAATCAGTCTAGGCCAGATCCTAGAGCGGGCCAGAGCAAAGGGGTAAATTGTTCGACAATCGGTTGGCAGGCGGCGAAAGCCGTGGTCTGCAGACAGAAACGCACCGACGAAGTGCAGGTTTTTTTGCTGCAGAGGGCCAAAACGGTGACTGGTCGGTCACGATTTTGTGCTAGTGCAAAGGGAGGGTGCACTGTTGTGGTGCGGGCAGATTGTTGATCGGGTGTCTGTGCGGGCCTCATCGCGAGCAGGCTCACTCCTACAGAGGAACGCATTGCAATGTGTAGGAGTGAGCCTGCTCGCGATGGCGTCGGAGGGCGCACCGCAACGAGAAATTGCGGTCAGTTCAACAGGCGAACCGGGCTCCCGGTCGCCCAACCCTGAATATCCTCGATCATCTGCGAAAAGAACTGTTGATAGTTCTGCCGGCTGACATACCCCACATGTGGCGTGGCCAGCACATTGTCCAGGGTGCGAAACGGATGCAGTTCCGGCAACGGTTCTTGATCGAACACATCCAGCGCCGCCCCGGCAATCTTCTGTTTCTGCAACGCCTTGATCAGCGCCGCTTCATCGACGATCGGCCCGCGGGCGGTGTTGACCAGCAACGCTGTCGGCTTCATCCAGTCCAGCGCCTGGGCGTCGACCAGTCCGCGACTGCGCTCGCTGAGTACCAGATGCACCGAGAGCACATCGGCCTGTTCGAACAATTGCTGTTTGCTGACGTAGGTCACGCCGGCCTGCTGCGCGCGTTCAGCGGTGAGGTTTTCGCTCCAGGCGATCACGCGCATACCAAACACCTGACCGAATTGCGCGACCTTCTGACCGATGCTGCCAAGACCGAGGATGCCCAGGGTCTGGCCATGCATGTCGCCGCCCAGCCCCCGCTGCCAGCCGCCGGCGCGCAGGGCGTTGGCTTCATTGAGCAGATTGCGCGTGGCGGCCATGATCAGCGCCCAGGTCAGTTCCGGCGCCGCGTGTTTGTAGCTGTCGGTGCCACAGACCTTGATCCCGAGGCTGGCGGCCGCCTGCATGTCCAGCGCTGCGTTGCGCATGCCGCCGGTGACCAGCAGCTTGAGGTTGGGCAGGCGCTGGAGCAGGTCCTGGTCGAAACGCGTGCGCTCGCGCATCACGCAGATCACCTGGTATTGGCCCAGTCGCTCGGCCAGTGTGGCGTTGTCCGCCGGGTAATCATGTACAAACGTCACTTCGCCGATGCTGTCGAGCACCGACCAGTCGACCACATCCCGTGCCACGTCCTGCCAGTCATCAATTACTGCAATCTGCACCGCCATCAGCCTTACCTCATCAACGAACGGGATTCGGGTTGTTCAGCCAGCCGAGCAAGGCCTGATGAAATTTCGCCGGTTCTTCCATCTGCGGCGCGTGGCCGAGGCCGGGGAATTCCACCAGTGTCGACTGTGGTATCAGCTTGGCGACCTGTTTGCCGAGCACGTCATAGTGGCCGATCTTCGCCTTGACCTCAGGGGTAGCGAGATCTTTGCCAATGGCCGTGGTATCGGAGGTGCCGATCAGCAACAGGGTCGGCATCTTCAGGTCCTTGAACTCGTAGTACACCGGCTGGGTGAAGATCATGTCGTAGATCAGCGCCGAGTTCCACGCCACCTGGGTCTTGCCCGGGCCATTGCTCAGGCCGGCGAGCATGTCGACCCAGCGCTCGAATTCCGGTTTCCAGCGGCCGTCGTAATAGGTGCTGCGCTCGTAGTCGCGAATGCCTTGGGCGGTGACCTTCAGTTCCCGCTGATACCACTGATCGACCGTGCGCCAGGGCACGCCGAGGGCTTTCCAGTCTTCCAGGCCGATCGGGTTGACCAGCGCCAGTTGCTCGACCTGGTCCGGGAACAACAGGGCGTAGCGCGTGGCGAGCATGCCGCCGGTGGAGTGACCGAGCAGGGTGGCTTTCTGGATGCCCAGTGCCTTGAGCAGTTGCTGGGTGTTGCTCGCCAGTTGCTGGAAGCTGTACTGATAGTGGTCGGGCTTGCTGGAGGTGCAGAAACCGATCTGATCCGGCGCGACAACCCGGTAGCCGGCCTCGCTCAAGGCCTTGATCGAACTGTCCCAGGTGGCAGCGCAAAAATTCTTGCCGTGCATCAGCACCACGGTGCGGCCATTGGCTTTGCCGTGGGCGGCGACGTCCATGTAACCCATCTGCAGGGATTTACCCTGGGACTGAAAGGCAAAGTGCTTGAGCGTGTAGGGATACTGGAAGCCTTGCAGCTCCGGGCCATACGTGGGGCCCGCTTCGGGCACTGCATCAGTGGACGCGGCAGCCTGGGCAAACAGCGGCAACGCGGCCGTCAGGAACAGGCCGGGCAGCCAGCGGGTCAGCGTGACGGACATAGGGGCAAACTCCATTGAAATCGGCCGATGCTGGAACGGCGGGATTAGGGCGACGTTAACCACAGGCAACCGCCGCGGCGAAATGTTCAACCCAGCCAACCGGAAGTCAGCAGCGCCACCACGGCGTAACGCGCAGCCTTGGCGACGGTGACGATCAACACAAAGCGCCCGAGTGGCTCGCGCATGACGCCGGCGATCAGGGTCAGCGGATCGCCGATCACCGGCAACCAGCTGAGCAGCAGTGACCAGTGACCGTAACGCTCATAGTGCTTGCGCGCGCTGGCCATGTGCTTCGCGCTGACGGGAAACCAGCGCCGATCCTGAAAGCGTTCGATGCCGCGTCCCAGCCACCAGTTGACCAGCGAACCCAGCACATTGCCCAGCGTCGCCACGGCCAGCAGCCCCCACAACCAGTAGCGGTCGCTGACGATCAGGCCGACCAGCAGCGCTTCGGATTGCAGCGGCAAGAGTGTCGCCGCGCCGAACGCCGCCGCGAACAGCCCGACGTAACCGGCGGCCATCAGTGAGCCGGGTAGTCCGCCACCACCACGTCCGTGCCGTCCTTCTTCAGGCCGATCACTTGATAGGCATCGCTCATGCCGTCCATTTCCATCCCCGGCGAACCCATCGGCATGCCCGGTGCGGCCACGCCCAGCAGGTCGTCGCGTTTGCTCAGGGCCAGCACTTGTTCAGCCGGAACATGGCCCTCGACGAACTTGCCGTTGATCAGCGCGGTGTGGCACGAGCCCAGGCGCGGTGGCACGCCGTGTTGCTGCTTGAAACTGCTCATGTCGCTTTCGACGTGGTCTTCGACTTTAAAGCCGTTGGCTTCGAGGTGGCTGATCCATTTTTTGCAGCAGCCACAATTGGCGTCGCGATGGACTTCGATCGGGATCAGGTCGGCGGCCTGGGCCAGTGAGGACAGGAGCAAGGCGCCGAGGGCGGCCAGTCGCAAAGGATTTCGCATGAGGGGTTCTCGACTCGCAGACAAACCAGAGATGAACCTGTGGCTTGCCACAGGTGGGAGTTTCCAGGCGGCCATTTTGACCGGATTATCCTGCCCGGCATCAACGGAGTGTTTCAAGTTGATACAAAAAAGGCCGGCAGGATGATCGTCAATCAAGCCTGACAGCCTGCTGAGTGCGGCATTACAAATCTGTCAGGCAGAATGGAGATGCCTTCCGTGGCGAGGGAGCTTGCTCCCGCTCGGCTGCGTAGCAGTCGCCAATCGGTCAATTTCGGTGACCTGTCTATCGCGGTGTCAGCGTCGGGGCCGCTTCGCGACCCGGCGGGAGCAAGCTCCCTCTCCACATCAGGCTGCTGGGGCAATCAACGAACCTTGAACCGCCCCATGATCGCGCTGACCCGGCTGTTGGCTTCCAGCAACTGGCGGGTGTTGGTTTCGCTGGCCTGGCCGCTGTGCACCAGTTCTTCGACCATGTGGCGGATCTGCACCATGCTGCGGTTGATCTCTTCGGTCACCGCACTTTGCTGCTCGGCTGCTGTGGCGATCTGCGTGCTGAGGCTGTTGATGTGGCTGACCGAACCGGCCATTTCATCCAGCCCCGAAGTGACCCGGGCGGTGGCGTCGGCGGCGGACTGGCAACTGGCCTGGGTGTTTTCCATGGCGCTGACCGAGGAACTCACGCCCTGGGTCAGGCGGGTGAGCATTTCGTTGATTTCCGAGGTGCTGGCCTGGGTGCGGGCGGCGAGGGCGCGCACTTCATCGGCCACCACGGCGAACCCGCGACCTTGTTCCCCGGCACGGGCCGCTTCGATCGCGGCGTTGAGGGCCAGCAGGTTGGTCTGCCCGGCGATGGCGCCGATCACCCCGAGAATCTCGGTGATGCGTTGCGCGTCCTGCTGCATGTTCTCGACTTTCTGAGTGGCGCTGGCCACTTCATCGATCAACGCCACCACGCTGTTGGTCGCTTCACCCACCACCACCCGCGAACGGTCGGCGTTTTCATTGGCGCGTTGAGTGAACGCGGCGGTTTCAGCGGCGTTCTGCGCGACGCTGTCGGCGGTCGAACTCATTTCGGTGATGGCGGTGACGGTCTGGTCGGTTTCTGAAGCATGGCGCAACAGGATCTGGCTGGTGTGCGCCGAGGTGCGTTGCAGGTCGTCGAGGCTCGTCGCCATCGCGCCGGTGGCCTGGGTCACTTCACCGATCATGTTTTGCAAGTAGGCAATAAAGGTGTTGATCGAGTGGCCGATGGCCCCGAGTTCGTCCTCGGCACGGATGGTGATGCGTCGGGTCAGGTCGGCATCGCCGCTGGACAGCAAGTCGATGTTGGCTTTCAGCGCTTTCATCCGCGAAACCAGTTGGCGGATCGCATAGACCTGCAACAGCACCAGCAGGATCACCAGCGGAATCTGCAGCAGGCTCAGGGTGCTGAGCACGTCGTCACGCTGAGCGGTGAGCATCTTGGTCGGCAGGGCGGTCGCGAGGAACCACGGCGTGCCCTCGATCGGGCGCATGAAGAAGGTGCTGGCCTCGCCGTTGTTGTCGAACTCGACGCGTTGTGCCTGATCGCGATTCTGCAGGCCGGCCTTGACCTGGCTGGCGAAGGTCGAGCCGGCAGCCAGTTCGCTGATGTTCTTCAGCACGATCGGGCCGCTGATGCGCGAGCTGTTGCTGATGATCTTGCCGTCGGCTTCGACGATCAGCATTTCGGCGTTCAGGTCTTTTTCCTTGCGCGCCACCAGGTCGTTGAAGAAGCCCAGTGTTACGTCGATGGTCGATACGCCCCAGGCGCTGCCGTTTTTCTGGATCGCCATGGCGCAGTTGGTGCGTGGCTCGGCACTCGCGTCATCTTTATAGGCTGCTGCCCAGGCGCACTGGCCGCGCGGGGTCTGCATGCCGCCCTTGTACCAGCTCTGGTCGTAGTAGTTGGGCGCGGCGTCGCTGTTCCAGAAGGTGTTCACCGCCAGTTTGCCCGAGGCATCACGGTGCCAGAAGGTGCTGAATTTGTTGCGCCCGGCCTCACGCTGTCCCGGCAGCGGCCAGATCCCGCCGCCAAACACTTTCAGCTCGCCGTACTGGTCAACCAGCCCCGGCAATACCGTGTCGATGGCCGCGCTGTCGAGCAGGGGAATGGTCTGGGTGATGCTGCGCTGCTGCGATTGAACCTTGTTCAGCTCGCCCTGAATCTGCTCGGCGACTTCGGCGATGCGGTTGAGCACCACCTGCTCTTCGGTATGACGCAGCTTGGGCGCGACCAGTTGGCTGATACCGACCACGGTCAGTACCGACAGCAACAGGATGAACAGAACCAGAAACAGGGTGTAGCGAGCCTGAATGGTGCGGAATGCGGGCATGGATACCGGTCCTTGAGCTGCGATTTTTTATTGTGGAGTCGGGGAAAAGCGGCGGGGGTACACCAGCGTATCGTCGGCGCGCGGCGAAGCTTTAGGTACTTTCGTGCAACAAATCGCGGGGCTGACCAAAGGCAGGTATCGGCGTTGATACAAACCCTTCAATCGCCCTGTGCGGCGGCCTGAAAAATCTTCGATGGCGTTCACGCAATCAACCGTAGCTCCCACGACAGCACGCTTGTCATGATTTGTATCGAGAATGTACAGAAATTGTAAGCGACTGCACCAAAAGGGTTGGTGCCATTACTTGGCCGGTAGATACTCCCGGCATTCGAGTGGTCCACCAAGGACATTTCATGGTTTTTCTACAGGGAGTCTTCTCATGACGATCGGCATTGTCGGCGGCTGGGAGAGCAAGGCAGGGGTGCTGGTGCGCAATACCGGCGCGAAAAAGCAGGTGAATCAGAGCGTCAAGGTGCAGCAGATGCTGACCATGGTCGGCAACGACCCGAACGCGCTGAACACTGCGGAAATGGACAAGCAGGGCCTGCGCAAGAACATCAAGGGTTTTGATCCGTCGAATACCTCGGTCAAGCAACTGGGCAATCTGAGCGTTTTCCTGCGCAGCCGCGGCCTGATCTCCGAGATCACTTCCTTCACCTTGCTCAATGCCGGCGACAAGTTCGACCGTTTCGGCGTGACCAAGGACGTTGATGCCAAATTCAACGCGCTGGAGTATTTCGCCACCCAGCTCGACGCCATCCAGAGCAACGGCCTCAATGGCAACGCCTACGGCAAGAACCTGATCCCTGAATATAAAAAGGCGATCTACGTCCTGCAGAACCTGAAGACCTACGGTGAAGGCAACGCGCCAAAACCGGTAGATCAAGGCGTCAAGGCCAAGGCTTAAGCCGAACCTGTACGGCCCGCCCATCATTTGGGCGGGCCGTTTTCATTTCTGGTTCCGGTGCATTTCAGCGAGCGCCCGCGCCTGAGCCTGCAGGTGCTGCATGTGCGGGCAGTGCAAGGTCAGCGTGGCGGGCTGATAGCCGCGATGGAACAACGCCAGCCAGCCGTCGCTGCGGTCATCGGGGACAATCCCGGTGAAAGCGAAACCCACTGCAGCCAGATCTTCCGTTGCGTCGGCAAAGCCGTCGGCGAGTCGCAGGCGGATCGACGTCAGCCACTGCGCAGGCAATTGCCCTAACTGTTTGAGCAGGTTTTCATCCAGCGCCTTGAGTGTCACGTCGTAACGCCCCGAGGCATGTTCGAAGTGCACCTTCGGTCCCTTCCACGGCGGGGTTTTGTCAGCGATGCCAAATACGGTTTGCAGGTGCAGCATCAGCTCGCGACACGCCACGGGCCAGGCCAGCGCCGGCAGCGGGCGTCGATAGCCGTCAATGCTGCAATAACCGACAACGATGGTCTCGCGTCCGGAGCCGCCAAACGGTGAGGGCACGTAGTCCGGCAACAGCCCGCAGCTGTGAAACCCCAGCCCCGCGGCCATGCGCTGGGTGTACGGGTGCTGTGTCACCTGTTTGATCGTGACGCCCCGGTAATCGAGGGCCTGCGCATGGATCAGCAACTGTTGGCCCAACAGCGTGGCAATGTTCTGCCCGCGCGTGTCCGGGTGCACCACACTCAGCGCCAGTTCCGCGGTCGATGAATGGCAGGTAGCCTGGCGAAACAACGTGGCGTGCCCGCGGATGTTGTCATTGACCAGTGCCACCAGCGAGTGCCAGCGACCATCGCAGTGGTTCTGGCTGATCATGCAGGGCAGGTAGACGTGGGGTTGTACGTAATGGTCGCCGTAGATTTCCCGGAACAGGCTACTGACCGCCGGCGCATCGCTGAGGCGATAGCGGCGTAGGATGACCGGGTTCATCACCCGGGCCTCTGGCAGGAGGCCGCGTAATCGCGATGGTCGACGACCCGCTGGCGCTTGCCGGAGCGCGGATGACAAGCCAGTTCATCGCTTGCGCAGGCGATCACCTGCAACTCAAGTAACTGATCGACCTGCAGTTGTTCGATCAATTCGTATTGAGCGGTCAGCGCCTGCCGTAGTGCAGAGTTTGTCAGGGGGATGTCGTGCGCAGGTGCAGCCGGTACCCAGCGCAGACTCAGCCGGTCTTTTTTCCCTCGCTGTTCAATGAGCAATTGCCAATCGTCGCTGGCGCCGATGCGCTGCACCAGCTCGCCAATATCGCCGGTGTCCAGGCTTAACACGCCCACCCGCACGCGCTGGCTATGCATGCTGCGGCCCATCAGGGCGAACTTGCGCATTGGCGTCCCGGGCGGTTCGCACCAACGCGCCAGGTCCCCGACGGGATAGCGGATCACCGGCATCAATCGGCGGGTGAGGTTGGTCAGCACCAGCCGTCCGGTGCGGTCCGATTCTTCGATGACCTCGCCGCTCACTTCATCAATGATCTCCAGCAGACTGTGATGCTCCTGCATCCGGTGTTCGCCCCAGGCGCAGTCGCGGTCGCTGGAGCCGATCAGCCCGGCATCGACGCTGGCATAGCCGATCGAAGCGATACGCGCATTCGGGAACACCCGGCCCAGCAATTGCTGCTGCGCGGCGAACAGGCTTTCACCGCCGTAAAGCACGGTGTCGACCCCATCCAGTGTCTGTGCCTCACGTTCAAGCCAGGCGGCGAATTTCAGCAGCTGCGCCGGTACACCCGCCAACACGTTGATCCGGTACGCGACGACTGAGGCGGCGAGCACGGCATTGTCGACTGCTCCGGTAAACGGAAACTCACTTACCGGTGTTTCGACATGGGCCAAGGCGTCGTGGATGAACACGAAACTCGCATACAGCTCACCGACGAAAAACAGATTGGCCACGCGATCAGCGGGTTTCAGTTGCGCCGTGAGCTGGCGACCGAAATCGCGCACCAGGGTTTGCCATTCGCCGCGGGTGAACAGCGAAAGCTTGCCTGAACCGGTGGTGCCGCCGGTCTTGAACACCAGCGCATCGTCCAGGGCGCCGGTCAACACTGGCCATTGCTCGGGGTTCTGGCTGCCACGCCAGTAGTGCTCGGGGTCGGTCAGGGGCAATTCGCTTAGTGCGGCGATGGGCGCAGCCACGCCCTTGAGATGCTCGCGGTAGTACGCCGAGTGGCGGCGGGTATAGCCGAGCAAGGTGTTCAATTCAATGATCGTGTTCATAGTCTTTTCTTGAAAAAGGTAGCGGTGGGCCGCGTGCAGGTGGATGCGGTCAGCGGCGGTTATCAATCACTGTCGGCGTCTTGCCGCTGTGCCTGTTTCGGGAAAACTGCTCGACGGCACAGTGCTCGACGGCCAGCGTGAGCAACCCGGTCTGCACCAGGGTGGTCAGCTTCGGGTCGTTCAGCAGTCGTCGCCGGATGTCAGACGCTGGCAACGGGCAGTGCACGTGCAGGCGCTCCAGACCGTCGGGGTCGTGATCGAGGACCAGTTGAAACGGCACTCGCAGGTGTTGCGCCAGCGTCGTCAGAGAAATGAAGTCGGTGCCAATACGCAGCAAGGTGCCGTGACGTTCCAGCAGTTCAAAGCGCGGCGAGGTCAGACCGCAGGCACACCGGCCGGGCAGCCAGCGCCCGCTGTCACCGATGTCATAGCGGCGCACGGATTGGCCCTGGCGTTCGCGGGAGGTCACCAGCAGCCGGCCGGACTGGCCTGCGCCGACTGGCGTGTCGTGTTCGAAGTCGACGATTTCCAGATGCTGGATATCGCTCATCAGGTGGAAGACGCCGTCGACCGTGGCTTCGCAGGCGTGACCCAAAGGCCCTGCGTCGACGCTGCCGTAAATTGCCGAACGAATCAGCCTGACACCGCAGCTGTGCAGCAATGCGCGGGTTTGCTCGCTGAGGTGTTCGCCGCCAAGAAACACTTTGTCGACGGCGCCATAGCGTCGCAGCGTCTGCTGTTCGTTGAGAAACAAGCGGTGCAGGGTGCCGGGCATACCGATCAGCACGGTGATTTGCTGGTCGACGATCAGTTGCGCGATTTCGCGGTAATCGTCGTCAGCCGGAGCGCCCATCGGCCAGTGCCTGGCTTCGAGGTGTTCCAGCACCTTGGCGAAGCTGGAGAATCCGCCGTACAGCCCGCCGCTGAAGAACAGGTTCATGACCCGATCGTGCGCCGGATCGAGCCCGGCCGCACGCAGACCATCGGCAGCGGCCCGCATCTGGCGCTGGAAATCGCGGTAACTGAATGCGGAAAGCGCGGGTGTGCCACTGCTGCCCCCGGAGCGAAAATACAGCTGTGCGTCTGGGGCGGGTGGCTGCCGGGTAAAGGCTTTTTTGTCCATGATCGGCACCCCGACCAGCAGCGTCGGCGCGGGCTGCGGATCAAGCGTGGCGTGGCGCGCCAACGTGGTCGGCGGCAAGCTGACCGACACCCGTCGGCTCAGGCGCTGCAGGGCGTAGACCCCGTCATGCGGTTCGCCGTCGTAGCCATCGTGAATGGCTTCGATTGGCGCAATGCGCGTGACCCCGGCGGCGATCAGCGTTTGCGCCAGTTCACCGGTCTGTGCCTCGGGACAGAGCAAGGCGCAGCTCTGCAGCACGTTGCGCCACGGCAGCAGCGTCGCTGCGAGCATGTCGCGGGGCACCGGTTTGAGCAGCAGGCTGCGAAACAGCGCTGACGGTTCGAGCTGGCGGTCATGGCCCCAGATCACGCGCCAGCCGGGTGTATTCCAGACTTGCCCGGTTTGCCCGACGAAGCTCTGCGCCAACTGCGCCATTGCCGTGCAGGTGGTGATTTGCGAGGCTTCCTCAAAGGTCGGCGTGAGGGCCGGCCAGTGACCGGCACGGCGTTCGAAGGCCTGCGCCACTTGCGCGCCGATGTCGCGCATGACGGCCGCGTCGTCACTGTCGACCAGCAGCCATTGCGGGCTGGAACAGGCTTGCTGATCGAGGCGGCAGACTTCATCGACGATGGCGTCGAGCACCGCTGGCGATGCGGCGTCCGGGCTCAGGTAAACCATACTGATGCGGTGCCCCCAGTCGATCCAGCGACAGCCTGGCGCGAGCTGTTGGCGGATGGCGTGCAGCGCGTTTTCGCCACCCCAGGCTGCGACGCCGTTGGCGTGTTGGCACAGTTGGCCGATTTGCGCGGTGGTCGCCGGCAGCACCGCAACGTAACCGCTCAGTTGCCCAGTCGGATCACATTCGAGCAGCGCCTGGAGCAATTGCGCGGTGAAACCGCCGTCGCTGCTGCTCGGGCGCAACCAGTTGACGTTACCGCTCAACAGGCTTTCGAGCACTGCGCAGAACGCCAGCAGCGGAGCATTGGCCGGGGTGATGTGCACCACCAGGCCCAACGGGCCCCAGCGTTCGAAGCGCGACAGTCGATCGTCGATACGGCGCAGTGAATCGGGCTGCGGACCGAGTTCACGATCCAGCTTGGCCTGCAGCGCGGCGGGCTGGCAGAAATCGATCAGCGCTTGGCGTTGCCCGGCATCGAGCACCAGCGCCGAAGTCTGCTGCTGCAAGCGTTCGGCGAAGGCCTTGGCGGCGGTCAGCAGCGTGCTGGTCTGAAGCGGGGTCTGCAGCCGTTGTGGCAGCTCCTCGACCAGTTGCTGCAAGGCGTTGTCGAGGTTGCCGTCGGCGTAAAGATGTCCATTGATCAGGTACATGTCAGTGCCTCCCCAGCAGTTCGGAGGCGGCCATCGCACAGCTTCTGGCCGCTGTGGTGCCGGCGCGTCCATGCAGCTCGAACCAGTCGCTGAGCAAGCCGCAACCGCAACTTGAGCCGGGGTGCAGCGTGGCAAGGTCACTCATGACCACCGCGTGCGCCGGACTCGAGGAAATGTAGGGCGAAACCAGGCTGAGCAGGCCGCGCTGCCCGTACGGCACCACGGAAAAATCCTGCGGATTGCGCACGTATACCTTCGCGTAGACCGGCACATGAAAGCGATGATGGGCGCACTCGATGTAAGGCACCGCGTGCTCGACCGCACCGTAGCCATCGCGGCAATCCTGTACGTTGATGCCCAGTTGTTGCTCGATACGCGCATACAGCTGCTGTTTCGGGACTTCTTCGGCGGCACGGGTTTTCCAGCCGCCGCCGAAAAAAGCCAGTGATCCGGCCGGCAGTTGCAGATCCGCCACGCCGGTGGCGCGCATGCGTTGCAGGGTTTCCCAAAGAAACGCCGGGAAGCCGAAGATCCGAACGGGCAGGCCTTCTTCGGCGAATACCTGCAAGGCGGCGATCACACCGAACAGATCAAACTGGTGACCGTCGCCATTCGCCCGCAGCGCGTACACGGTCCGGTTGACCGGGGCAAAGCGGCACAGGAATTGGTCAGTGAAGGAGGTTCCCAGGGTGATCCGCTGCTCGGGCTCGTAGCTCAGCAGCAGGTAATTGCACGGCGTGTGCGGCGTGATCCAGCCGTACTGGGCGAATATCCGCTCGACCATGTACTGCGCCGCCGCGAGGCTGCGGCTGTCGTAGCGCATGCGGCTTTTCTGCCCGCTGGTCCCGGAGGAGGTCAGTTCCAGGGCGTCCGCGCCAGTGGGGCTGAGCAGCAAATGTTGCTTGAAGAAACTGGCGAAAATCGGTGGCAGGTGCGACCAGTCGTGCACGGTGTCCAGTGCATCGACCTCGATTGAGTGCGCGCGCAACCACTGACCGTAACCGGGCGTGTGGGCGGCGTGGAACCGGGTGATTTCAACCATGGCCAGATCGAACAGCCCGCCGGGCACGGAATCCGGGCAATAGGGGTGCGGCAACGCGCAAAGCGCATCGCTGTGGGGGAAGCGAGTCATTGAATGTCCTTATTGAGGTGCGTTCGGCGTTGCGGGCGCCGATGAGCTGTTGCGCAGAAGGCGGTAAAGCAGGGGCAGGCACAGCAGCCCGCCGAGGGCTGCCCACAGGGCGAAGGATTGCAGGCTGCGGCCGCCGCCGATGAGTGCAATGAGCGTTCCACCGCCGCCCATCACGGCGATCGACAGCATGCCGATCATCGCCGACACCAGGCCTTTGCCGTCATCGCTGGCGAACAGTGCCAGCCGGTACAGCGCGGCATTGCTCATGCCTAGGCCGAGTGCGTACAGGGCAAGACCGGCGACGGTCAGTATCAAAGAGGTCGAGCCGAGTGACGCGGCGATCAACAGCAGCAGCCCGAGGCAGAAGGGCCACAAGGCCAGTGCAATCACGCGTATCAGCGAGTGATCGGCCAGCAACCGGTCAAGCAGCAGATTGCCGACGATCACCGCCGAGAACACCGGGATCTGCCACAGGCCATACGCCATTGCAGACAGTTCCAGGCGCTGCATGAGCAGCACTGGCGCAAGGCCGATCCAGGCAATCAGCGGCAGGCTCATCAGGCCCAGGGCCAGGCTGCTGGCGACGAAGCGTCGGTTGCGCAACAGGGCAAGGTAACGCTGGCCCATCTGCCTGAACGAGAACGGCGCCGGGGCCTGTTGCTGGCCGTCGCGGCGTACGACGCCAATGGTTTCCGGCATCCACGCCAACAGACCGAGCCAGATTATCGCGCTCGCGGCACCGAGGCCGAGAAACAACTGACGCCAGCTCAGCCATTCCAATAGAAGACTGCCGAGCAACGGCCCGAGCAGTGGCGACAACAGCGCCACGTTGCCCAGCAAGGCCATGAGCCGCACCGCGTCCGCTTCGCAGAACACTTCTTGCAGCGTCGGGTAGCTCACCGCAATCACGAAACCCAGGCCCATGCCTTGAATCAGGCGCAACGCGTTGAAGGCCTCAATGCGCTGGGTCATGACAGCGGCGCTGCACGCCAGGCCGAACAGCGCACAGCCGAGCAACAGCAGCCGGCGTCTGCCGTAGCGGTCGGAGAGGGGGCCGATCAGCCATTGCAGGCAGACGCCGCCAATCAGGTACAGATTGAAAGCGTTGGGTACATGCCGGGCATCGGCGTGGAATTCGTCGGTGACCGACAACATGGCGGGCATGATCATGTCGCTCGCCATGTAGGTGATCAGTTCAAAAGCGGTAATGGCCAGGCAGAATCCAATGATTTGCACCGGTCCCATTACGATCAAAGTTCTCTGCATAACGTCCCTGTTCCACTGGTGGAGAAAGTGCGCAGAGACTAGAGGCAGAGCGGTCGCAGCAGCCAATGCTTTGCTGCGACACGAGATTTCAAATGCTTACAACGTATTTAAGTCAATCGATGCGCGATTCGAACAGGCGTTTTTCCGGGGGCGGCGCACCCACAAAAATGCCCGCCGGGTGGCGGGCATGGTCTGCACGGAAAAGACTTGTGGTGTTTCTCCACCGGCACTTCAGCGGCACCGGCAGGCGAACGTTCCTGTTCTATCGATGGTAATAACCGGGGCCTTCCTGGTAGCGATGGTGGTCGTCGTGCCAGCCGCCGTGAGGGAAAATGATGCAGCCACTCAGGGTCAGTACGGCAAGGAGGGGAATCAGCCAGGTGATTCGACGGAACATTTCAGAAATCCTCATGGTTACGCCGTCATGAAGCCAAAACTCTTCATCGGCTGTAACATGAGACCGCGTTCGCCGCGGCTCATCCCCGCAACAGGGTATGTGCATGGCATGCAATCGGATACAAACCGGATACATTTGAAAGTTTCAGGAACCCGCAATGACCCAGAAGCAACGTTTGAAATACTCGATCCTGATCGCCCTGTCGGTGCTGGCGATCATGCTCGGCCTGTCCTGGCTGCAGAACGCCGGGATGATCAGCGAGAAGATGTTCCAGTACATCGCCATCGGTGTGGCGGTGGTCGTGGTGGTGATCAACGGGGTGATGCGCCGCAAGGTCAAACCCTGACGGCGATCGCGGGATGCTTCAATCGTTATTGAGCACTGCAGCAGCCTGTGGATGCAGGCTGTAACTCTTGTCCGGGTTGAAGGTGACCACACCTTCGGCGCACAGCCGCTTCAACACTTCACGCACACTGAGAAACGACAGCGGCACGTCGAGGTCGAGCAACTGACTGTGCACGCCGCGCACCCCCAGGCGTCGGTCGCTTTGTGCGGCGACCAGCAGGGCGTCGATGACTTTCAGGCGAATCAGGCTGGTGCGCAGGCCGAAGCTCTTGAGCAGCAGGCGAATGCGCTCATTGCCCGATCGTTCGGGGCTTGGTGCGAAACTGCTCGCGCTAGGGCTCATGGAAGCTCCTTGTGACGCCTGGCTACCGTCCGTTGGTAGTTGCGAGTTGTACATGGGATTACTCCTTTGCAGAGCCTGATCAGGAAACGTTTTGCCAGCTCTCAAAGAACAAGACGTTTCAGCACGGCGAATCATGAAAGGAAATATGTAGAAATTTTGTCGCTTATTCGTTGTTTTCCCGTAATCACGGGATTGCCCGGCCGTTGTCGAGGCTAAATTTTTTTCTCCCGATTCGTTTCCTGAACAGCCCCCTTGCGCCCAGGCGCAGGCGTCAACTTCAGAGCGGATCCGGCGCGCGCGTCGATCCTTGTCCTTTCGAACAGGAGCGTGTGTGATTATTTCCAGGCAGTTAACCGGGCTGGCCCTTGCCAGTGCGTTTCTCGGGCTCAGTCTGTCGGCCCATGCGTTCAGTCCCGCCACGCCGTCCACCAGTGCACAGGCCAGCGCCGAGATTCGGCGTACCGGGTTTGGCGTGCCGCACATTCGCGCGGAAAACGAGCGGGGCCTGGGTTTCGGCATCGGTTACGCCTATGCCCAGGACAACCTGTGCCTGCTGGCCAACGAGATCGTCACGGTCAATGGTCAGCGTTCGCGTTATTTCGGGCCGGATCAGCTCACGGTCGAGGAGCGCGAAAACCGCGTCAGCGACCTGTTCTTTACGTGGCTTAACACCCCTGAAGCCGTGAAGGCGTTCTGGGACGCGCAACCGACCGCCGTGCACGATCTGGTGCAAGGTTATGCCGCGGGTTACAACCGCTATCTGGCCGAACGTCGGCAGCAAGGTTTGCCGCAGCAATGTCAGGGCGAGTGGGTGCGAGATATCGCTGCCGAAGACCTGGTCAAACTCACGCGCCGCCTGCTGGTCGAGGGCGGTGTCGGGCAGTTTGCCGAGGCGTTGGCCGGCGCCACACCGCCGCAGGCGTCGGCCCAGGTCAGCCATGATGCGCAGGCGTATCAACTGGCGGACGCGCGCCTGCAGCGCTTCGCTCTGGATCGCGGCAGCAACGCGGTGGCGATCGGCAGCGAGCGCTCGTTCAACGGTCGCGGCATGCTGCTGGCCAACCCGCACTTTCCGTGGGTTGGCGGCATGCGTTTTTACCAGATGCACCTGACCATTCCCGGCAAACTCGACGTCATGGGCGCAGCCTTGCCGGGGCTGCCGATGATCAACATCGGCTTCAACCAGCATCTGGCCTGGACCCATACGGTCGACTCGTCCAAGCACTTCACCCTGTATCGCCTGCAGCTCGATCCGAAAGATCCGACCCGCTACCTGCTGGACGGCCAGTCGCTGCCGCTGAACAAGCAGACCGTGACCGTGCAGGTCAAACAGGCGGATGGCCAGGTGCTGCCGGTGGCGCGGGAGATTTACAGTTCGGTGTTCGGCCCGATTGTGCAGTGGCCGGGCAAACTCGACTGGGACCATCAGTACGCTTACAGCCTGCGCGACGCCAACCTGGGTAACGATCGTGTGCTGACGCAGTGGTACGCGATGAATCAGGCGGCCAACCTCAAGGACCTGCAGGACTCGGTGCACAAGATTCAGGGCATCCCGTGGGTCAACACCCTGGCGGTGGACGACAAGGGCCAGACGCTCTACATGAACCTGTCGGTGGTGCCGAACGTCAGCGCCGACAAACTCGCCCAGTGCAGCGATCCGCGCGCCGGGTTGCAGATGATTGTGCTGGACGGTTCGCGCCGTGCCTGCGCCTGGGATATCGACCCACAAGCGGCGCAACCGGGCATCTATGCCGCCAGCCAGTTGCCGCAATTGCTGCGCAAGGACTTCGTGCAGCATTCCAATGACTCGGCGTGGCTGGCGAATCCGGCGCAGCCGCTGAGCGGTTTCTCGCCGCTGATCAGCCAGGAGGGTCAGCCGTTGGGTCTGCGGGCGCGGTTTGCTCTGGAGCGTCTGAGCACGCTGGGCAAGCAAGGGCCGGTGGCGGTGAAGGACCTGCAACAGATGGTGATGGATGACAACGTGTACCTGGCGACTCAGGTGCTGCCTGACCTGTTGAAGTTCTGCGCGGCTGATCTGGCTGCGGACGCGGCGACACTGAAGCCGGTTTGCACCGGCCTCAAAGCGTGGGACGGCCGGGCCAATCTGGATTCCGGCGTCGGCCTGGTGCATTTCCAGAACATTATGCAGGCCTTGCTCGAGGCGCCGGATGTATGGCGCGTGCCGTTCGATCCGAAAGATCCGCAACACACTCCACGCGGTCTGGCGATCGAGCAACCGGCGGTGGCCAAGGTGCTGCGTGAGGCGATGCTGGCTTCGGCCGCCACTGCCGAGAAAATGGGCCTCAAGCCGGACACCCGCTGGGGCGATATTCAGGTGGTCAGCAGCGGCGCGCAGCAAACCGCGATTCACGGCGGGCCGGGGACGCTGGGGATCTACAACGCGATCCAGAGTGTGCCGCGTGAAGACGGCAAGCTCGAAGTGGTCAGCGGCACCAGCTATCTGCAAGTGGTGACCTTCGACGACAAAGGCCCGCAGGCCCAAGGGCTGTTGGCGTTTTCCCTGTCCAGTGATCCGGCTTCGAAATATTCCCGGGACCAGACCGAGGCGTTTTCGAAAAAGCAGTGGAGCGTGTTGCCGTTCACGCAGCAGCAAATCACCGCCGATCCGCAGTATCAGGTGCAGGCGGTTCGCGAGGTCCCGCAGCAGCCGGCCAAGGTGGCGGCGCAGTGAGCGATTGATCGCGACGTGAACGAAAAAGCCGCTGCACCCTGAACAGGGGCAGCGGCTTTTTTAGGGGCGGATTTCAGGTCTTTGGTGGCTGGCGAGGCATCGAGTTGATCACCGGATCACCCTCGGTATTGCGGGTCAGGTAGACCGGCAGCACCTTGGGCAAGCTGTTGACGAGACCGCCGAGCTCTTTGATGTTGTAGACGCCGCCGACGCGAATCGCGCCGGTGCTGGCATCGGCCAGTTTCAGTGGCTTGCTCAGATAACGATTGATCAGGGGCAGGGCTTCGTTCAGTGCGAGGTTGTCCAGCACCAGTTTGCCGCTGCGCCAGGCGAGCGCGTTATCGTTTGAGTAGGTCTGGCTGATCTGTGGCATGTAGTCGCCACGCTTGTACTGCGCCTGCATCGCCGGCCCCAGGCGCAAGCCATCGCCGGGCAGTGCAGCGTTGCTGGTGACCAGCACCGAGCCTTCGATCAGGTTGACACGCACTTGATCTTCATAGCGCCAGACATTGAAACGGGTGCCGGTCACGCGGATCTTGCCTTCGGCGGCCCGGACGACAAAGGGATGGGCGAGGTCGTGGCTGACTTCGAAAAAGGCTTCGCCTTTTTTCAGCGTGACCCGGCGCTCGTCCTTGTAATTGCTGAACGTCAGTTCGGTGTTGAGGTTGAGCTCGACCTGGCTGCCATCGTTCAAGGTGACCTGACGGACATTGTCGGTGGCTGCGAAGTGCTGGTAGCTGTTGGGCAACCAGCCCAGTTGCCAGCCGCTGTAAGCGGCCAAGGGCAACGCCAGGGCGCAGACACTGGCGGCCATTGCGTAACGACGCCAGGCGCGAACCGGTGCGTGCAACGGCGCATTCAGCGGCACGTTCAACGCTGCCTCGGTTGTCGGCAGAGGGCGCGGCAAATGTTCGGCAACGTCCCAGATTTCCAGCATGGCTTCGTATTCGAAGGCATGCAGCGGATGCGCGTCGCGCCATTGCTCGAAAGCCAGACGCTCCTCGGCGGAGCAGTCGACCGCATGCAGACGCATGCACCAGTGCGCGGCGGCATCGGTGATCGCATCGTATTCGGCTTCCGAGAGGGTTTCTTGGGTCATTGACTCGTCCTGATTTGCTGCATTCTAACCCTGCGGGCAAGGCGCCGAGAACATCAGTCATGGCAATTGCCCATCAAAGTGGAACTTATTTTTCCGCCCGACGCCCAAAAACAGGACATCTGACGAAACATCATCCACAAATGGAGTGAAAAAATGATCAAAAAAACCTTTGCCGCTGTTGTTGCCACTGCCGCCCTGTTGAGTGCCGGTGCCGCCATGGCCGACCGTCCAGGCGCAGGCTGGGTGACCATCGAGAAGGCGATCGAGATCGTGAAGACCAAGGCCGGTTATGTCGAAGTGTATGAGATCGAAGCCGACAACGACGGCTACTGGAAAGGCGAGGGGCGCAAGGCTGACGGCGTGGTCTACGAGTTCCGCATTGACGGCAACTCCGGCAACATCCTGCGTGATCAGAAAGACTGACATTGATCCACCGCACGCGAATACGCAGGCCCAAGGGCCTGCGTTTTTTTTTGCCGTTCAGGCGAGCCCTTCGACCGCTTGCGTGACCGGGTCCAGTTGCCGGCCCATCTCACAGATCAGGAAGGCAATCGAGTCGGCGTTGCGCAGGATCGTGTCGATTCGGACGACAGGATTGTGCGAGTCGAGAAACGCCTTGCGTGCATCCTCCAGGGTCGAGCAAGCAGTGGTCTTGAGAATTTCCTTGCCGACATGGGACAGGTAAGGGATCGAATCCAGGCTGACCCACGCGCGCAGCTCGCGGTTCCAGACCGAAAACAGTTCCTCGTGGGGTGTTGCCAGCGACAGCGCTTCACGCTGAAAACGCGTCTGACTTTCCTTCAACTCTGCACCGTAGTGGGTAATCGTCGAAATCAGATCGACAAACGGCCGTCGGGCCTCCAGTGACGCAATGTCCACAGCTTTGGAGAATTGATGCGCGAACTCATGAATCAACGTTGCCGCCCGGGCATGGCCTTGAACATCGAACGGTTCGGTCAGGCCGTCGTGATACCACTCGAGTCCCTGATTGAAGAAGGTTTCGGTGAAATGCACTTTTCGGGTCGAGTCGTTATCCAGCACGAAGGCAATCAGGCCCGTGTGTCGGTATTTGTTTGAACCGACGACAAAGCGCTCGGTGTTCATCAGGTCTTCGGTCGGGTCCACCAGTGCGGTGCAGACCGGGGTGATCACCTGTTTTATTTTCGCCAGCACGTCGGCGTCGAGGCGCGGCACGTCAAAAAATGCCTTCAGGAAGGTGTCCAGTCGGGTGCCGGGAGCATGGTTCTTCAGTTGGGCCAGGTTGTGCAGGCTGTTGAAGGCATAGAAGCGCGCCAGATCAATCGCCTGTATGAGCATCCACGCCTTTTCCGGGTGCCTGGCGCGAATTTCCGTCATGCCTCGGGCTTCGATGTTTATGGGCAGGCGGGTCTGCCGTTCATTGGCGTACGCGTCATACATTTTCGACAGTGCCTTGCCAAAATGCACCGTGTGCCGATCCGGGTCGAGCACCAGTTGCCCGGACGCGGTGTGCTGCAACACTGGCCCCGCGTGGTCGGTGCCCTTGATGCGCCAGACCGCCCCGGGGCGCTCCACCGCATAGACTTTGCCGGCAATCGCGGCGTAGCGGGTTTTGCTGACAAGGTCCTGATAGGTGCCGTCGGCCGGATGGGGCGTCAGGTCTTTCAGGGCAATGGACGGTGCTTCGAACGTTTGCAAGGTCGTGCGGGCCGAGGCTGTCGGCTTGATCTGCGACCAGTGGGGGACGCTGAGCGGCGTCGCAACGGCTGGCGCAGACGCAACATCCTGGCTGGCCAGGGTCGACTCCAGTGACAAACGTCCCAGAGACACCATCTCGGCGCCCCCGGCAATGAACGCGGCGAGTGCGCGGGTCCAGTGATGATCTTGCAGCGGTTCGGCGGAGGCGAGAAAGTCCTTGTAGCTGTGCCAGAGAAACTGCACATAGGCCAGTTTGCCCGGCAGCAGTCCTGCAATCGGTTTGATCGTCGAGCTGAACAGGTTTTTCGCCGCCTCCCAATCTTCCTGCGCACCCGGTATTACGTGGCTGTGCAGCAACCGCGAGAGCAACGCCAGGTTGTCGGTGAAAAAATATTCCAATGCATGGCCGTCGATCGCCGATCGCGCCAGCTGGATTTCGCTGGTCTGGCCGGCACTGTCCTTGAGCAGGGCGCCAAAGATCGATTGTTGATCTTCAGGCAGGCGGCGCAGCAGCAGGTCCTGCAGGGCTCCCGGCAGGTTGAAGGCGGCGACCACCGCTGCGTCGTTCTCGAATTCGCTGAAGACGCGTTCACCGTGACCGGGCGAATAGAGCACTTGCGGCCCGGCTTGGCCGGATACCGGCCCGATCAGGTACAGGCCCAGCGCCTTGATCGCCGCAGCCCCCGCAGTCTTGATCAACTGCACCGGGCGGATCATGGCATTGGCGCCCGGCACCGCAGCCCGGGCGAGCGCGTCGGGCATGTCCAGCACTTGGCTCAACAAATCAAACGCCTTGCCGGACAGTCGCTGCTGCAACTTCATCTGATGAGCGTGCTGCAAAAGCTGCCAGGGCAATTGGCGGATGAACCGTTGTTTGCGCGGGGCAGCAGTGGCCGCATCGCCTGTGAGGAGCGAATGATGGGCAGTGGCGAAGGCCGGGATATCCAGCGACTGCAGCAGAGTGCGCACGGCCTGTTGGTCGAACCCTTTCGGCAGGGCGTGGACACCGCTCGATGCGACCGTGAAGCGGATTTGCCCGGCGACGCTGGTGTGGTTCAGCGCAAAGTCGACCAGGTTCGTGGCCGGGGCGGCGAGGGCCAGCAGCGGTTTGATTTCGATGTGTTGCGGGTCAAGGTTCGGTGCCTGATAGCGGCTGCTCAGCAATGTTTTGAGGCGCTGTTGGACGTGTTCGCGCAAAGTGGGCAAACCGTGCAGGTAATCCTTGTCATCGACGACGCTGTGACGCCATTGCTCGAGCAATTCCAGGTGCAGTTGCTGTTCGTCGAGCGTGGCCATGCCCAGCCACGCGGGCAGCGTCTGTTGGCGCTCAAGTGCCGTGGCCAGCGCGATTGCTCTGGGCAGATTAACGTTGATCAGTTGTCCAGCCAGGGCTTTGAGGGCCTGCTCCTCGCGGGATTGTGCCAGCTTCAGGCCGCGTACCCGTTCGCACTGTTGATGAAACTGCTCGATGGCCGATTGCGTACGGTTGTGCAGCACATTGTCAGTGATCAGGTGCAGCGCACCCAGCGTGTAACGCTGATGAACTCCATCGCTGAACGCCGAGAGGTTTTCCAGCAAGGCCAGGCGTTTTACCGGATGGCCCAAGCGCTGGTTCAACACCTGGCGGGCGCTGTCGATGGAGGCGAACACTTCCAGGCCCATGGCCGGTGTCCACAACACGGCGCGCCCGGAGTTCTGTGGGTCGAGCCCGCCGCGTTCGGTCAGCAGGACGCAGTTGGCCAACGGCAGTTCGTCGTCATGCCCGGTGCTCTGTACGGTGAGCGACCAGGCGTCCGGACGGAAACCATTGAGTCCGTTGCGGTGATGACGTTCCGGGCGGTCAGCGTTGAACACTGTGTCGACAATCGCTTGCTCGGGCCGCCGCTGGTTGCCGTTGAGGACCCACATCTGCGCTTCGCCCGTGATCCCGACAAACAGCAGGTGGGCCAGTGGGGCCAGGAGACCTTGCACATGGCTGCGCTGCCGCGCCGGAGGGGCAAGTGGTTGCGCCGCAAAAGCCTCGGTGACTTCTGGCAGCACGCTGTTGAATACCTTGATTTGCGTGGCCGCGACGTCCGCCAGCAACATCGAGGGCAACTGGCTGCCAGTGATCGCCAGACGGGTGCTCCAGCGGCCCCCGGTATCGAGTTCGAGCAGGCGTTCGTGGAGCATCGAGCGAATATCCAGCGCCTTGTCGAACAGGGCCGAAATGTCGGGTGCTCCATCACTGTGGCGGAACACCTGCAGGACGTATTCGATGTTCTGGCGTTGCTTGGTAATGATGGCTTCCAGCAGCACCTTGAAAATATCGCCACTGATCGCTTCGCCCGACACTTGCGGCTGGTCGAACCCGATGAAGCGTTGGCGCTCTTCAAGGCTCAACAAGCCATACAGTTCATCATTGTGGCCGGGGGTTTTGAACTTGCTCAGCAGGGTGTCATTGAGGTCCTGGTAGTCCTTGAGGACTTGCAGCCCTCGGCTCGGCGTGTACAGGCAGGCATCGGTGTCACTGAGCATCAGCGACCCGGCCAGCTCGACCGCATTGGGCTGGTATTGCCACAGGCGTATGACCTCCAGCGTGCCCCGTCTTCCCGACGTGCCGTGCGGATCGAGCCGCGCCAACAGGTTGTTGCATTGACTGGGCTCGATGATGCCGGCCTCGCGCTTGAGCAGGATGTCGGCCCGCGCCTGTTCGCGCAGCACCCGGCTGAAGAATGCCCGCCGGGTCATGCCGTCGGCGGATGCGCCGTTCCAATAGCGTTCCATGCGCTGGTACAACCGAGCGAGCAGTTGGCCGGACACGCTGTTCACGGCCGCTTGCCAATGCTCGGGGTCAGTCGCCAGTGCCGGCTTCCGTGGATGGGCGTAGGCAGGCAAGTGCGCGCCGGGCCAGCCCGAATATCGGTACTGCAACAGGACTGCGTGGCCCAGCGTCATCGTTTGTGCCGTTACGCCGTCGGGCGGCGAGGACGCCTGAACGCTCACCTGTGTAAGGGCTTGATCCACCCCGGGCATGACGGTATCGAGCTGATCCTTGAGTATCTCGGCAAGCAACGTATCGAGCTTGGGCAGGTGCAGCAATTCATGGAGCATGTCTTGAGCGTTGAGGCGCTGAGCGTGTTCGACCGCAGCTTTTTGATCGTCGAACACGTCGCCCTCGATGAGCTGGAAGGTCACGTTGATACCGCGCTTTTCCAGCAGAGACTTGCGTTGCTCGACGCCGAGCAAGGCCAGCAGGCGATCGTCTTCATCGGCCTTGGCCAGGCGTTGTTCAAGGTGGCGGGTCACGGTGGCGAGGCTGTCGAATTTTTTCAGGCCGTCGAAGGGCGTGTAAAGCAGGAAGGCTCGATCATCCGGGGTACTGCTGAGGATAAAACTGCCCGCCAGCACCACGGCCGGCGGTGTGGCGGTTTGCAGCAACACACGGTGGGCCAGCATCGGTGGCGTCTGTTGGCGACGCAGTGATTCAGTTGCCAGTTGCACATGCGCCAACCAGTCGAAATCCTTGGTCGACAGACCGTGGGCTGGGCCCAGCGAGCGCCATGATCCGGGAGCATGCAGAACCTGCGAGAACAACAGTGGGGTGACTGACGCAGACATTGTCGGGTCTCTATCAGGGCGCGGATACAAGCGCCGTAGGGAAGGAGACCACACCCTAGAAGGCTCGGGGCGGGTGAGGGTGGTACATAGTTACCGCACACAAAGCCTGGAAATGTGCCGGGCAGCGCGTATCGAACACCTGAACGGTTGACAGCACCCGGGCCTGACGTGGTTAATCGACGGGCAAGTCGTTCACACGCTGTTGTTCCCTCCAATAATTAGTCTGGAGCTTCAGATGTCTGCGCCACACGATCATGTGTCCTCTGCTGTCTCGCCATCGTTGTCACTCGAAGCGCTGACGCAACTGCTTGAAACGATTTTCCGGCGTCACGGCACCTCCGCCGACGTTGCCCGTTCACTGGCCGCCAATTGTGCCGGCGCCGAGCGTGACGGTGCGCACAGCCATGGGGTGTTCCGGATTCCCGGGTACGTGTCGACCCTCAAGAGTGGCTGGGTCAACGGTCAGGCGGTGCCGCAAGTCGAGGACGTCGCGTCCGGTTTTGTGCGGGTCGACGCCGGCAATGGTTTCGCCCAGCCCGCGCTGGCCGCCGCCCGGCCACTGTTGGTGGAGAAGGCGCGCAATGCCGGGATTGCCGTGTTGGCGATCCGCAATTCCCACCACTTCGCGGCCCTGTGGCCGGACGTCGAACCGTTCGCCGAAGAAGGATTGGTGGCGTTGAGCGTGGTCAACAGCATGACCTGTGTGGTGCCCCATGGTGCCGACCGGCCGTTGTTCGGGACCAACCCGATTGCTTTTGCCGCGCCTCGGGCCGGTGGTGCGCCGATTGTCTTCGATCTGGCGACCAGCGCGCTTGCTCATGGCGACGTACAGATCGCCGCGCGCAAGGGTGAGCGCCTGCCTGCGGGAATGGGCGTGGACAGCCTCGGCCAGGCGACGCAGGATCCGAAAGCCATTCTCGAAGGCGGGGCGCTGCTGCCGTTCGGCGGGCACAAGGGCTCGGCGCTGTCGATGATGGTCGAGTTGCTGGCGGCGGCGCTGACCGGGGGCAACTTTTCCTTTGAGTTCGACTGGTCGAACCATCCCGGCGCCAAGACCCCGTGGACCGGACAGTTGCTGATCGTCATCGATCCGAGCAAGGCCGCCGGGCAGAGTTTTGCCGAGCGCAGTGAGGAGCTGGTGCGACAGATGCACGGTGTCGGGCTCAAGCGCTTGCCGGGCGATCGCCGCCACTTGCAGCGCGCCAGGTCGCTGGCTGATGGCATCGTGCTGGACGAGCAGACGCTGGGGCAGTTGCGCGAGCTGGCCGGGGAATAATTGTCAGATAACCAATGTGGCGAGGGAGCTTGCTCCCGCCGGGTTGTGAAGCGGCCCCCTTTGTCTACTTGAGAACAGGGGGACTGCTGCGCAGTCCAGCGGGAGCAAGCTCCCTCGCCACAGGTTTATTGTCAGGTCTTAAACAATGCGATCTGACAAACGTCGATCAACGACGACCGAGCAGCAGGCCCACCACCAGACCGAAACCGGCGGAAATCGCCACGGTCTGCCATGGATGACCACCAATGTAGCTTTCAGTGGCTTCGACCGCTGGTTTGGTGCGCTCACGCACGCTCGACACGGAATCCAGTGCCTGTTGCAGCTTTTGCGCGATTTGCCCGCGCAGGGTTTCCGCTTCTTCGCCGACCAGCGATGCGCTGCTCTTGAGCAGTTTGTCGGACTCTTCGATCAGCGCCTGGAGTTCACTGAACGCTTGATCCTTGATTTGGTCTGCGGCGGCTTGCACGTTGGATTTGCGGGCCATTGGGTAACTCCTTGCTGGTGAATGGACAGTGATCAATGGAGTGCGACGCTGTCCGAAAAGTTGCACTGATTTTAGGTGCGAAAGAAAAACCTGCGCGGGAGATTTCCGTCGAGCGTGTAAGATGTCGCCATTTTACGCAGCAGGTATTTCCCCATGAGTTTCAATCTGGCCGACAAATCCCTCGCCGAGCGCGCTGCGCTGGAAGACGAGAAATCCCGTCTGTTCGAACTCTGGCAGAACAATCTGGGCAAAGCCAAAGGCGAAGCCGCACGGTTGTTCGGCGAACGCTCCAAGCGCAAGGGCAAATGGGCCGAGTGGGTGCGCGCCGAACTTGACGGCATGTCCCCGCCGGAATTCGCCAACATGGTGCGCAGTGAAGTCAACCGGCTGATGGCCGCCAACAAGTAAGCGCAGCTTAGGGCGTGTTGAACGCCGCCATGATTGCCTCACGCACCGTGATCACCACCGGATCGATCTGCGCGCTGGTGCGCCAGCCCAGTTCGATCGGGTAGCGCGGCAAGGCCAGCGGGCAGGGCAGCAACAGCAGTCCGCTAAGGGAGGCGATGGCCTCGGCGGCATGCGTCGGGATCGTGGCCACCGCGCCGCTGCCCTTGAGCAGATGCGGCAGCGCCGCGAAGTGCGTGGTCGAGGCGCAGACCCGGCGACTCAGGCCCAGCGCCGCCAGCCCTTCATCGGTGATGCCGATAAAACCGCCCGAGGACACCAGAATGTGCTCGCGGGCGACGAACTCCTGCAAATCGATCGACTGTTGCCCGGCGGCCAGGCTGCCCGGGTCGACCAGACACGCATAATCCCCTTCACCCAATACCTGACGACTGAGCAGGCGTTCGGCAAAGCCGCCGGCGGTGATCGCCAGGTCGATGCTGCGCTCCATCAGCGTACGGGCGACGATCTGGCTGTGGGTCTGGCGGAAGATCAGTCGCAGTTTCGGCGCGCGGCGGGCGATCTCTTCGATCAGGCGCCGGCCATAGGCGATTTCGAAATCATCCGACAGGCCCACCGTCACTGAACGCCCTTCGTAGTGATGCGCCGCCGGATCGACCATCGCCAGGCTCTGCCGGCACTTGTTCAGCGCCTCGCTGACTACCGGTTTCAGTTGATCGGCCTTGAGCGTCGGCGCCAGCCCGCGACCAGTACGCACGAACAACTGATCGCCATACACCTCGCGCAACCGCCGCAACGCAGCGCTGACCGCCGATTGCGTCACGCCCAGACGCAACGCCGCACGGCTGGCGCTGGACTCTTCATGCAGGGCTTCGAAGACTTTCAGCAGGTTGAGGTCAACCGTTGCGATATTCATTTGGCTCATATCATTCAGCAGTCAATCGGTCTTTATTCATGATCCCGCGCCGCCGCAGAATCGGCAACACTTGAACCTGATGGAGTGAACGCGATGCCCAAATCAATTGTTGCTGCCCTGCAGATCGGCGCCTTGCCCGATGGCACAGGTGCAACCCTGGAACAGATTCTGAGTTGGGAAAGCGCGATCAGCGAGTCCGGCGCGGCACTGGTGGTGATGCCCGAAGCGCTGCTCGGTGGCTATCCGAAAGGCGAGGGTTTTGGCACCCAGCTGGGTTATCGCTTGCCCGAGGGCCGGGAGGCCTTTGCGCGTTACTTCGCCAACGCCATCGATGTGCCGGGGGCCGAGACCGAAGCGTTGGCCGGTCTATCGGCGCGCACCGGGGCCAATCTGGTGATTGGCGTGATCGAGCGCGCCGGCAGCACGCTGTATTGCACGGCGCTGTATTTCGACCCGCAAGCGGGGCTGGTGGCCAAGCATCGCAAGCTGATGCCGACTGGCACTGAACGGCTGATCTGGGGCAAGGGCGACGGCTCGACGCTGCCGGTGCTCGACACTCAGGTCGGCAGGCTCGGCGCCGTGGTCTGCTGGGAAAACATGATGCCGCTGCTGCGCACCGCGATGTACGCCAAGGGTATTGAAGTGTGGTGCGCGCCGACGGTGGATGAGCGCGAGATGTGGCAAGTCAGCATGCGCCACATCGCCCATGAGGGCCGTTGCTTTGTGGTCAGCGCCTGTCAGGTGCAAGCCTCACCGACCGAACTGGGCGTGGACATCGCCAACTGGCCGGCGGATCGGCCGTTGATTGCCGGCGGCAGCGTGATCGTCGGGCCGATGGGCGATGTGCTGGCCGGGCCGTTGCGCGGAGAGGCGGGGTTGCTGACGGCGGAAATTGATACCGACGAGTTGATTCGGGCGCGTTATGACTACGATGTGGTCGGCCATTATGCGCGGCCGGATGTGTTTGAGTTGTCGGTTGATGAACGGGCCAAGCCGGGCGTGCGGTTCACCGCATAACCTCCGCACCGACACATAACCTGTAGGAGTGAGCCTGCTCGCGATGGCGCCAGATCAGCCAATAGCTTATTGACTGACACGACGCTATCGCGAGCAGGCTCACTCCTACAGGAGATTTGTGTGTTGAGTGGGTTACCAGGTCGCGGCAGTCGCTTTCGGCAAGCTGAGCTTGCCACTGTCGACAAAGCGCATGGTGCCGAACACTCCGCCCGCCAGTTTGCCGCGCAGCACGTAGGGCAGGTTATCGAGGGTTTGGGTCTGACTCAGGCCGAGGGTCTGGCGCAGCACCGAGAACGCGGACACGCTGACCGGTACGCTGACCACGGTTTCCGAGAAGCGCGGAATCGAGCCGACCTGATCACTGACACCCGAGGCCAAGGGACGGCCATTGACCTCCAGATCCAGGGCGATGCCGTTGTAGTCGATGGCCGTCTCATTGGGGTTCTGCACCCGCAACTTGAGGGCGAAACGCACTTCCAGGTCCTGGCTCGGCAAGGGTTCGAGGCCGACCACGTTGATGTTCACCGGGTCGCGGTTGGGGAACAGCGCGCAGGCGCTCAGGGACAACAGCAGCAGGGACAGGATGACGGCGTGGACGCGGCGCATAAACAGTCTCTCAACAAAAAAGGGCTGAACCGTTGCCGGCTCAGCCCTTTTTTCGAGGCGCAGCGTCAGCGGTTCAACTGTGCGACCGCCGTGGCGGTTGCTGGTTCAGCTTTGGCCGGCAGATCGGGGTTTTCCATGACCTGCAGAATCGACGCTTCCGGATCGAAATCGTCTTCCTCAAGCTCAATGAACTCTTCCGGCAGGAAGATATTCAGCACGATAGCGCACAACGCGCCGACGGTGATCGGCGATTCGAAGATGTTGCGCAGCGCCTGCGGCAACTCGCGCAGCACTTCCGGCACGGCGGCAATGCCCAGGCCCATGCCGAGCGAAATCGCCACGATCAGCATGTTGCGGCGGTGCAGGCCGGCTTCGGCGAGGATCTTGATCCCGGCCACGGCCACGGTGCCGAACATCACCAGTTCAGCACCGCCGAGCACCGGTTTGGGCATCAGTTGCAGTACCGCGCCGATCATCGGGAACAGGCCCAGCAGCACCAGCAGGCCGGCGATGAAGAACGCCACGTAGCGACTGGCGACGCCGGTCAACTGGATCACGCCATTGTTCTGCGCGAAGGTCACCATCGGCATGCTGTTGAACACGGCGGCCATGGCCGAGTTGAGGCCGTCGGCGAGCAGACCGGACTTGATCCGGCGGATGTACAGCGGGCCTTTGACCGGTTGCCGCGAAATCATCGAGTTGGCCGTCAGGTCACCGGCGGCTTCCAGTGGCGAGACCAGGAAAATCACCGCCACCGGCACGAACGCTACCCAGTCGAAGTTGAAACCGTACTTGAACGGCACCGGCACGCTGACCAGCGGCACCTCGGGCAGGTTGGCGAAATTCACGGTGCCCATCAGCCACGCGACCACATAGCCAAGGGTCAGCCCGATAACGATCGCGCCCAGGCGCAGGAACGGAACATCAACGCGGTTGAGCACGACAATGGTGCCCAGCACCAGCGCCGCCAGGAACACATGGCTGGCCGCGCCCAGATCGGCGGCGCCGAAGCCGCCGGCGATGTCGGTCATCGCCACTTTGATCAGCGACAGGCCCATCAGGGTGATGATCGTGCCGGTGACCACCGGGGTGATCAGCATCCGCAGTTTGCCGATGAACTGGCTCAGCACCACTTCGATGAACGCGGCGAAAAAGCATACGCCGAAGATCGTCGAAAGGATTTCATCGGTGCCGCCGCCCCGGGCCTTGACCATGAAACCGGCGCTGAGAATCACGCTGATAAAGGAAAAACTGGTGCCTTGCAGGCACAGCAGGCCGGAACCGACCGGACCGAAACGCCGCGCCTGCACAAACGTGCCCAGACCGGAGACGAACAGCGCCATGCTGATCAGGTACGGAATCTCACTTTGCAGACCCAGGGCGCCGCCCATGATCAGGGTCGGGGTGATGATGCCGACGAAGCTGGCCAACACGTGTTGCAGCGCGGCGAAGACGGTGGCGGTGAGGTGCGGACGGTCGTTGAGGCCGTAGATCAGATCGTTGTTGCGCGGGACTTTTTCAGAGGCGGTCATGGTGTTTTGCGCGCCGTGAGGCGGGGCCGGGTCAGAAAATGGAGGCGCAGGATGCCGGAAGAGGGCGGCGAGGGCAACGAACAAAAATTGCCTGAAAGGTCAGGATTTATGGGTGTTGGCGGTTAATCAGCGCACCCTGACAGACATTGTTGTGGCGAGGGAGCTTGCTCCCGCCCGGCTGCGTAGCAGTCGTAAATACTGTTGAACGGATCTTGCAGGGGGCTGCTTCGCAACCCAGCGGGAGCAAGCTCCCTCGCCACAAAAGTAAAGGAATCATGCAAAGGCACTGAGCAAATCCTCCTCAAACGCCTTCTGCGCATCCCCCGGCACCTGCGCCCGATGCCGGGCCAGATGAAAGGCCACGTCGAAACTCAACTCCCCGGGTCGCAGCGCGCGCAGCAAGCCCTTGTCCTCCCAGACGCGCGCGTAGTGGTCGGGCAGATAATCGACATGCTTGCCGGAAAGAATGAAGGCGAGGGTGCCCTCGACCTGTTCCGAGCGCGCGGAAAAACGCTTGTCCGGGAACGGCTCGCCTGTGCGCATGAACCGATACGGATGATCGACCCGGTCACAGGCCTGCAGCGCTGCATCGTCCGGCTCATCGACGGTGAACAGCGGATGGCCCTTGGCGCAATACAGGTGCTGGGTTTCACTGAACAATTCGCGGTAATCGAACGCGCTCTGCACTTGCGAGAAATAACCAATGGCCAGGTCCAGCCGCTGTTGCAGCAGCAGGCGCTCCATCTCCCCGGGCATCGCGCTGATCAACTCGATGCGCACCGATTCGTCGCGTTCGCGAAAGCGCCGGATCGCATCCGCCACCCGCAGCAGCACCGACTGATCGACCGCTTCCGACAGGCCCAGGCGCACCTCACCGATCAGCCGTCCGGCGACGCCGTTGGATTGATGGCGGAAGGTCTCGATGGATTCGAACAGCGTGCGAACGGCGATCAGCAACTGCTCACCCTTGGGCGTGACGCTGAAACCGCCCTTGCCACGGCTGCACAGGCGATAGCCGAGGCGGGTTTCCAGCTTGGCCATTTGCTGGCTGATGCTCGATTGGCTCAGGCCCAGTTCACCTTGCGCCGCACTGAAGCCGCCGGATTCCACGACCCGCACAAACAGACGCAGCAACTGCAAATCGACGTCGTGGAGCTGACCGAGCATTACATTACTCCGCAATAAAGTCAGGTTAACAAACTTGATATTTCTGCAATGTATCCGACGGCGCATCCTGCCACCACTTCCTCCGGTCAGGTGTTCGTCATGGCTCCCTTGTTCAAGCTGTGTTTTCCCGCGCTGTTGTTGTCCGTGGCCCTCAATGCCCAGGCCGAGGACCAAACCCTCAACTTCTACAGCTGGGCCGATTACGTGCCGGTGCAAACCCTGCAGCGCTTCGAGCAGGAGACCGGGATTCATGTGCGTTACGACACCTTCGACACGTCCGAAGTGCTGGAAACCAAGCTGCTTACTGGCGGCAGTGGCTATGACGTGGTCGTGCCATCGTCCAGCGTTCTGGCCCGCGGATTGGCCGCCGGCGCGTTGAAGGAGATTCCCCACGAAGGCCTCAAGGGCTACGCCAATCTTGATACCGATCTGCTCGAAAAACTCACGGCAGTCGACCCCGGCAATCGCTACGCGGTGCCCTACACCTGGGGCACGCTGGGGCTGGGATTGAACGTCGAGGCGGTGAAAAAGCGCCTGCCGGGCGTGCCGCTGAACAGCCTCGATCTGCTGTTCAAGCCCGAGTACGCCAGCAAACTCAAGGACTGCGGGATTGCCGTGCTCGACTCACCGCAGGAGGTCATCGGCCTGGCACTGCATTACCTCGGCAAAGATCCCTACAGCACCGACAAGACTGATCTGGCCGCCGCCGAGGCCTTGTTGCAGAAGCTCCAGCCTTCGGTGCTGTACGTCGCCACCGGCCGGCAGATCAACGATCTGGCCAATGGCAGCGTGTGCCTCGCGCTGACTTACAACGGTGACGTGAGCATGGCGGCCGATCAGGCGCACAAGGCCAACAAACCGTACGAAGTCGCGTACCGCATTCCCAAGGAAGGCACGCTGATCTGGCAGGACAACCTCGCCATCCCCAAGGATGCGCCGAACCCGCAAGCGGCGCGGGCGTTCATCGAATTCATGCTGCGCCCCGAATCGGTGGCCGAGTTGACCAACACGCTGTTTTTCGCCACCGCCAACCTGGCCGCGACGCCGCTGGTGGACGAAGCAGTGCGCAACGATCCGGACATTTATCCGCCCGCCGAAGTGCGCGAGCGCTTGTACGCCGACCGCAGCATGAGCCTCAAGGACATGCGTCAGCGCACGCGCCTGTGGACCACATTCCGTAGCCATCAATAACAAGAGGAGCACCCTAATGGACGTGCCGATGCTCAACGACCAAGCCATGACCCGCGACAGCCTGTACGGCACGAGTGCCGAAAGCACCTACGCCGGGATCACCAGTTTCATGCGTCGCCGTTACAGCCGGGATTTGCGCGGCGTCGATGTGGCGGTCAGCGGCGTGCCGTTCGACACCGCCACCAGCAACCGTCCGGGCGCGCGCTTCGGACCAAGGGGGATTCGCGCAGCGTCCACCGGGATCGCCTGGGAACGCCATTGGCCATGGGCCTTCGATCCGTTCGATCATCTGGCCGTGATCGACTACGGCGATTGCGACTTCGATTACGGATCGCCGCACACGATTCCGCCAAGCATCGAAGCTCATGCCGAGCACATCCTCAATGCCGGCAGCGCGATGCTGACGTTTGGCGGCGATCACTTCATCACCTATCCGCTGCTCAAGGCCCATGCCCGCAAACACGGTGCGCTGTCGCTGATCCATTTCGACGCGCACAGCGACACCTGGCCAGACGAAGAGGGCAAGCGTGTCGATCACGGCACCATGTTCTGGCATGCCGCCAAGGAAGGGCTGGTGGATCCGGCGCGCTCGGTGCAGATCGGGTTGCGCACCACCAATGACGATCATCAAGGCTTTGCCGTGCTCGATGCGCGGCAGGTGCATCGGCGTGGCTGCGAGGCGATTGTCGAGGCGATTCGTGCGCGGGTCGGTGATAACCCGGTGTACCTGACCTTCGACATCGACTGCCTCGACCCGGCGTTCGCCCCAGGTACCGGCACCCCGGTGTGTGGCGGCTTGAGCACGGTGCAGGCGCTGGAAATCCTCGGAGGGTTGCGCGGGATCAATCTGGTGGGCATGGACGTGGTGGAAGTGGCACCGGCCTATGACCACGCAGAGGTAACGTCGCTGGCGGCGGCGACCCTCGCCATGGAAATGCTCTGCCTGTATGCGGCCAGACACAAGGTTGATCTCTAAAGCACCACAATCCCCTCACTGTAGGAGCCAGCCTGCTGGCGATAGCGTTGGCTCAGTCAGTATTGCTGGGACTGGGTTAACGCCATCGCCAGCAGGCTGGCTCCTACAGGGGGATATTTCCCTACATTCTTCGTGGCATACTGCCGCGCATGACTTTCGACTCTCCTTTAAGCGCCTGGCAACACGCGATCGAGCACAAGGGTTTCATCCAGGATGAAGCCCAGGAGCACGCGGTCTGGGCGCTGCAAAAATGCCATGAAGCCTTGCACGCCGGTGCCCGTTCAGTCACCGGTGTGTACTTGTGGGGCCCGGTCGGGCGCGGCAAGACCTGGCTGATGGATCAGTTCTATCAAAGCCTGCGGGTGCCGGCCCGGCGTCAGCATTTTCATCATTTCATGGGCTGGGTGCACCAGCGCTCGTTCCAGCTGACCGGGATCGCCGACCCGCTGCGGGCGCTGGCCAAGGAGCTGGCGGCGGACGTGCGGGTGCTGTGCTTCGACGAACTGTTCGTCAACGACATCGGCGACGCGATCATCCTCGGACGACTGTTTCAGGTGATGTTCGATGAAGGCGTGGTGGTGGTCTGCACCTCCAATCTGCCGCCGGATGAACTGTATGCCGATGGCTTCAACCGCGACCGGTTTGTCCCGGCGATTGCCGCGATCAAGGCACACATGGAGGTCGTTGCGGTGAACGGCGCCGAGGATCATCGGCTGCACCCGGGCGCGTGCCTGCAGCGTTATTTTGTGGCCGCGCCGGGCCAGCAAAGTGCACTGGAGCCGGTCTTTCAAGCGCTGAATGCCGGGCAACCTGCCAGTGCGGAACCGGTGCCGGTCGGGCATCGCACCGTGAACGTGGTGCAAGCCAGCGAGTCGGTGCTCTGGTGCCGCTACGCCGACCTTTGCGAGCAACCGTTTGCCGCCATGGACTTCATCGCGCTGTGCGACCGCTATCGGTCTATTCTGTTGAGCGAAGTGCCAAACCTCAGCGCGCAGAAACGCGAAGGGCGTATCGCCCGCGGTACCGAAGATGGCTCGGCGCAGGTGGTGGCCGGTGACCGTGAGTTGCCGCAATTGTCGGTACACGACGACGGCGTACGCCGCTTCATTGCCTTGGTGGACGAGTGTTACGACCGTAAAGTCCCGCTGTACATCGAGGCTCAGGTACCGATGGAGGCGCTGTACACCGAGGGTTATCTGGAATTCCCGTTCCGGCGCACCCTCAGCCGTTTGCAGGAGATGCAGCTGCAGCGTTTTGCCGAATCCTGAGCGAAGAGGGCGCGAGCATGAGTCAACCGCTATCGCATCATTTACTGACCATGGCCTACCAGAATGCGTGGGCCAATCACCGCCTCGGCAAAGCCTGGGGCCGGCTCGACGCCGAGGCACTGGCGGCGCCGCGGGTGAGCTTTTTTCCAGGCATCCGCCTGACCCTCAACCACATCCTGACCTGCGACTGGTTCTACGTCGACGCGCTGGAACGCGAGTTGCGCGGTGACGAGCCGCATCCCGATTGCTATGTGTTTTTCAACCTCAATGAACCGTTCACCGAGGCTGCAGCGCTGCGCGAGGAACAGGCGCACGTCGACCGGCGGCTGATTGCTTATTGCGAGCAGCTGCGCGATGCCGACCTCGGGCGGATCGTCACCATCGCCCGGGAAACGCCACAGCACGACAGTCGCCTGCGCATGCTCTCGCACCTGTTCGAGCATCAGATCCATCATCGCGGCCAAGTGCATGCGATGCTCAGTGATACGTCGGTAAAATCGCCGCAACTGGATGAGTTCTTCGCCGCTGGCGAGGCCGGTTTGCGTGCGCAGGATTTCGCCGAGCTGGGCTGGACCGAAGAGCTGATCTGGGGGCGCTGAGTACGCGACATCTTTGCTGATGGATGTTTTTCATCTTTGAGGTTGTGGGTTGAATCAGCCTCGCGCTATCGTCAAGCAGCCTTTCAGGTGCGCACCTTGCACGCCGGGGTCATGATCGGGGATGGAAATGGATTCCGCAGAAATTCTTGTGTTGCAAGCCAGCTACACCAATCCACTGCATGCCGAAGCCATCGGCATCGTGCTCAATCACTACGCAGAAGACCCCATGGGCGGCGGCGAGTCGCTGGCCCCCGAACTGCTGCGGCGCGTGCCCGAAGAACTGGCGCGCCGGCCCCATGCGTTCAGTGTGCTGGCGTTCGTTGGCGGTGAGCCGGCAGGCCTGGTGAACTGCTTTGAAGGGTTCTCGACGTTTGCCTGCAAACCGCTGGTGAATGTCCACGACGTGGCGGTGGTGGCGAAATTTCGCGGCCTCGGTCTGAGCCAGAAAATGCTGCGCAAAGTCGAGGAGATTTGCCGCCAGCGCGGTTGCTGCAAGATCACCCTCGAAGTGCTCGAAGGCAACGCCATCGCAAAGGACGCCTACCGCAAGTTCGGTTTCGCCCCGGGGATGTTCAACCCGGAGCATGGGCGCATGCTGTTCTGGATCAAGGATCTGCAGGCATAAAAAAAGGCGCCCGAAACAGGGCGCCCAACTGTCGTCTCCGAGGCCAGAGCGGAGCCATCGGAGGTCCATCGGTTGCTCGAAAAAATCAGTGGCGATAAGACTCGGTGACTTGCGCGGTCTGATCGTCCGGAACCTTCAGTTCCGCGGTTTTGGATTCGGTCCGCTGTTCGCTCTGCGCACTGTGGACCGGGAAGTTGTCGTAGTAATGCCGCATGCGTTCGGCGCCGCCCTCGGCAAAGGCGCTGGCGGAACCGAGGGCGAGTAGCCCGGCAAGAATGGCGGTGGTGATGTTCATGGTGCCTCCTACTGAAAAACGTGGGAGCCGTTCGTCCATGAAGCAGATCTCGAGGCACAGTCTCCCCAGCCTGAATTAACTCGGGGTTAACACGCTCGCCGGGGATGTGCTGAGTGAGTTCGTGCGCAGGGTCAGAGCTTCCAGTCCAGGCTCAGGGTCACCGTGCGCGGGTCGCCCCAGTACACGCCGTTGTAGAAGCCGACGTTGTCGTAATACTTCTTGTCGAACAGGTTATCCACGTTCAGCGACGCCGACAGGTGCTGGTCGAACTCATAGCGCGACATCAGCTTGACCACGGTGTAGGCCTCCTGATTGATCCGCGCGCGTTCGGTGATGATCCGGCCATTGGCGCCGCGACCGACCGGACGGTTTGACGCGCCATAGATATCGCTCTGCCAGTTCACCGCGCCACCAACGGTCAGCGCATGCCAGTTGCCCGGCAGGCGATAGGCAGTCGACAGCCGGAACATGTTCAGCGGCTGCGCGGTATTGGTGCGCTGTTTTTCTCCGTTGACCGAGTGGGTGTAGGTGTAGCCGGCGGTCATGTTCCAGCCGTCGAGGAGCTCCCCGGAGACCTCGGCCTCGAAGCCATTGACCTTGTTGCCTTTGCCGCCGGATTTGAAAAACTCCTCGCCGGTGACCGGGTCCGGTGCCACCGAATCGTCCCGCTCGGCTACGTTGTCCTGTTTGCTCCAGAACAACGCTGTGGAGAGGTTCAGGCGTTCTTCCAGCAGGCTACCCTTGAGGCCGAGTTCGTAGTTGCTGCCGACCACCGGATCGATGTATTTGCGACTGGCATCGCGCATGGTTTGCGGTTTGAAGATGTCGGTGTAGCTGACGTACACGGTGTATTGCGGCGTCAGGTCGTACAGCAGGCCCGCGTAAGGCGTCCACATGTCGTTGTGTTGCTGGCTGGTTTTGTCGACACCGCTCAGTTGCAGCTTGTCGTCGTAGGTGTTGGTGGCACTTGCCGTTTCCCAACTGCCATAGCGGCTGCCGAGCACGGCATGCAGTTCATCGGTCAGGCTCAGGCGTGTCGCCAGGTAGCCAGCCTTTTGTCGGGTGTAATCCTTGAAACCGCTCAGGCCGGTCACGGTGTCGGGGAATTTGTCGATGTCGCCCATGTATTTCCAGTCGCGGATGTTTTCATAACCGGCCGGCACCGCGCCGGCGATGGTGTATGGATCATCCGAACGACGTTCGGCTTCGCCATATCCGAACATCAATTCGTGCTCGCGCCCGAGCAGGGAGTAGGGGCCGGAGACATTGAAGTCGTACGCCTTCATGCTTTGATCGCCAGCCATGTGGCTGGTGTTGGCGGACATGCCGCTGCGATCGGCTTCGGGGAAGCCGCCACCGCCGTAATAGATCTTGCCTTCGGTGTCACTTTTGCGATGGGTGTAGGCGGCTTTCAGGTGCCAGCCGCCCGCCAGTTGCTGGTCGAGGGTGGCGAAGGCCGTTTTGTCGCGCAGCGGCCAGGAACTCCAGGACGTGGCCATGTTGGTCGAACGACCGAGACCGGCCTTGCCGCCTTCGGCATTCCAGTAGGGCACGGTGCCCCACGAGGTGCCCTGAACCTGTTTGTCCTGATAGTCATAACCGACTGCCAGCACGGTGGAGTCGGTCAGGTCGGCTTCGAGGATGCCGTAGCCGACCTCGCGTTGCAGCGCGTACTTGTCACGAAACGACTGGCTGTCGCGATAGGCCAGCACCGTGCGCCCACGCAAGCGGCCATCGAACGCCAGCGGGCCGCCGACATCGACGTAGCTGTAGTAGTCGTCGTAACTGCCGCCGCTGACACCCGCCAGCGCCTGCAACTGCGCGGTCGGACGTTTGCGCACCATGTTGATCGTCGCCGATGGGTCGCCCGCGCCAGTGGTGAGGCCGGTCGCACCGCGCACCACCTCGATCCGGTCGTAGATGATGGTGTCGGCATCGGACTTCATGTAGCTGAAGGTGTTGAGCATCCCGTCGATCTGGAAGTTGTTGATCGGGTAACCCCGCGCCGAATAGCTGACCCGGTCCGAATCGTTGTGCTGCACGACGATGCCGGTGGTCTGGCTCATGGCCTCGGACAATGTACCGAGTTTGAAATCGTCCATTTGCTGACGCGTGACCACGGAGACCGATTGCGGGGTTTCCTTGATCGACAGGTTCATCCGCGTCGCGGTGCTCATTGCGCCGGTCGTGTAGGAATCAGTGTTCTCGGTGTTGATCCCCAAGCCTTCGGCGCTGATGCTGGTGGCGTCCAGTTCCAGCGTTTCGGCGGCCGATCGGGGCGCTGTTTCGGGGTCGGTTTCAGCCAGCAGATCGGGACTCAACGCTGCGCTGCACAGGCCGAAAGTGAGGGTGATGGAACGGGTAATGGGCGCGAACATCGCAGCCGACTCCTTGTCTTCGAGAGAAAAAATCCGTTGGTTCAAAGACGAGGGGCAGCGCGGCGATTTAGTAACAAACGAGAAATATTGTTATTTGTAGATGTGTCGCCGAATCGCCGATCTGGCTGAAAAGCTGCGCACAGCGCTTGCCCAATGGAACGCGGCGGGTATGCTGATGGCCTGCCGAGGAGATAGAAATGGCCTACGATTTTGACCTTTATGTGATTGGCGCCGGTTCCGGCGGTGTACGCGCGGCGCGCTTTGCTGCCGGTTTCGGCGCGAAAGTGGCGGTGGCCGAGAGCCGTTACCTGGGTGGTACCTGCGTCAACGTCGGCTGCGTGCCGAAGAAACTGCTGGTGTACGGCGCGCATTTCGCCGAAGACTTTGAACAGGCGTCGGGTTTTGGCTGGAGTTTGGGTGAAGCCAATTTCGACTGGGCGACGCTGATCGCCAACAAGGACCGCGAAATCAATCGCCTCAATGGCATTTATCGCAACCTGCTGGTCAACAGCGGCGTGACCCTGCACGAGGCCCACGCGAAGATCGTCGGACCGCATGAGGTTGAGGTCAACGGTGAACGCTTCACCGCGAAAAACATCCTGATCGCCACCGGTGGCTGGCCGCAGATTCCGGAGATTCCGGGGCACGAGCACGCGATCAGTTCCAATCAGGCGTTCTTCCTCAAAGAACTGCCGAAACGGGTGCTGGTGGTCGGTGGCGGGTACATCGCGGTCGAGTTCGCCGGGATCTTCCACGGCCTGGGCGCGAACACCACGCTGTTGTATCGCGGCGATCTGTTCCTGCGCGGTTTCGATGGCTCGGTGCGCAAGCATCTGCAGGAAGAGCTGACCAAGCGCGGCATGGATCTGCAATTCAATGCCGACATCGCGCGCATCGACAAACAGCCTGACGGCAGCCTGAAGGCGACCCTCAAGGATGGCCGCGTACTGGAAGCGGATTGCGTGTTCTACGCTACGGGCCGGCGTCCGATGCTGGACAATCTGGGCCTGGAAAACACCGATGTGCAGCTCACCGACAAGGGCTTTATCAAGGTCGACGAGCAATACCAGACCGGCGAACCGTCAATTCTGGCGCTGGGCGATGTGATCGGTCGTGTGCAATTGACGCCCGTGGCGCTGGCCGAAGGCATGGCGGTGGCGCGGCGGCTGTTCAAGCCTGAGCAATACCGGCCGGTGGATTACAAGATGATCCCGACGGCGGTGTTCAGTCTGCCGAACATCGGCACTGTCGGTCTGACCGAAGAAGAAGCGCGGGACGCGGGCCACGAGGTGGTGATTTTCGAAAGCCGCTTCCGTCCGATGAAGCTGACCCTGACCGAGTGTCAGGAGAAAACCCTGATGAAGCTGGTGGTCGACGGCAAGACCGACAAAGTGCTCGGCTGCCACATGGTCGGTCCGGACGCTGGCGAGATTGTTCAAGGTTTGGCGATTGCACTGAAGGCTGGCGCCACCAAGCGTGACTTCGACGACACGATCGGGGTTCACCCGACGGCCGCCGAAGAGTTCGTCACAATGCGTACGCCGGTCGGCGCTTAAGCATCCTTCGCTTTGGCTGTGTCTGGCGCTGCCGCAACGGTAGCCGCCAGACGCAAGCTGTCTTCGAGGCTCGCCTGAGTCTTGGTCAACTCTTTTTCCAGTGACTGATTGAGCTGCCGCTGTTCGTCGGCATCCTGTTTCAGTGTCTGACTTTCCAGCAAGGCCACGCGCAAGCGTTCCTGGAGGAGGGTGCGCTCGCTGTCGACGCGGCTGGCTTGCTCCAGCAGTTGATCCTGGCGCTGGTTGCTGTGCTTGAGCTGATCCTGCATCAGGCTCAGCTCGCGCTGAATGCCACGGTTTTCTGTGAGCAGACGCTCGTTGTCTCGGTGCAGTTGGGTGATCTCATCCTGACGCACCAGCGCACTTTGTTGCGCCTGACGCAGCTCCATCTGCAATTGTTGAAGCTGGCCTTCGTGGCGCGCCTGTTCCTGCTCGCGCTGTTCTTTGGTGGCGTTGCGGTAGTGCTCCAGCGCATCGCGAGCGTGCAGATGCTTTTCTTCCAGCGAGCGGATCTGCTCGTCCTTGTCCTGCAAACGCAACTCGAAGTCGGCCAGTGCCTGATTCAGCCCGGCGTTGCGCGTCTGTTCGGTCTGCAGCATCGAACGGGTTTCGTTCAGCGCCTCGGATTCCCTGGCCAGCGCTGCGCCCTGAATATCGTGTTGTTGCTCCAGTTGTTCGAGCGCCTGACGCACTTGCTTCAATTGCGCTTCCAGCGTTTCGCGCTGCTCTTCGAACTGCTCGCGGGCTTGTTCGATCGGCTCTTGCGCCTGTTCTTTCAAGCGCTGGGCGAGGCGCGAGACCAGTGCCGTCAGCTCGTCGTTGATCGGTTCTGCCGACGCTTCAACCGGTTGGCTGCCGTCATCGAGCTCTTTCAGATAGCGATGGATCGTGGTTTTCGAGCCGGTGTTGCCCAGTTCGATGCGTACTGCATCGATGCTGGGGTGTTCGCCTCGGGCCAGAATCGCTGTGCGCGCGATCTGAACCACTGCTTTGTTTACGCCACCACGGGCCATGTGAACTCCTACCGTTTCGTACTGTGGTACATGCCACCAAAGTACGCAGTGTACCACGCTAAAAATAAAGTTAAATCCTTGATTAATAACAGGCGGGATATACTGGTATTACCCAATGTCAGGTGCTTAAATGGCTTCTTTACGCCTTGAATCAGTACGCCAAGCGAGAACCCTGCCCATGAGCGATATCGATCGCTATCTGCAAGCCGCCACCCGTGACAACACACGTCGCAGCTATCGCTCGGCGATCGAACACTTTGAAGTGAAGTGGGGTGGCTTCCTGCCGGCGACGGCCGACAGCGTTGCGCGTTATCTGGTCGAGCACGCCGGGGTGCTGTCGATCAACACGCTGAAGCTGCGCTTGTCAGCACTCGCGCAGTGGCACAACAGTCAGGGGTTTGCCGATCCGACGAAGGCGCCAGTGGTGCGCAAGGTGTTCAAAGGCATTCGCGCGCTGCATCCGGCGCAGGAAAAACAAGCCGAGCCTCTGCAGTTGCACGACCTGCAACAAGTGGTCGACTGGCTGGAACAGGAAGCCGCCAGTGCCCGACAACAGCAGGATCGCCCGCAATTGCTCAAGGCTTATCGCGACCGGGCGCTGATCCTGCTGGGCTTCTGGCGCGGCTTTCGCAGCGATGAACTGTGCCGCCTGCAGATCGAACACGTGCAGGCGCACGCCGGCAGCGGCATCACCCTGTACCTGCCGCGCAGCAAGGGTGACCGCGAAAACCTCGGGCAGACCTATCAGGCCCCGGCGCTGCTCAAGCTGTGTCCGGTGCAGGCGTACATCGACTGGATCACCGAAGCGGCGCTGGTGCGCGGTCCGGTGTTTCGCGGTATCGACCGCTGGGGCCATCTGAGCGAGGAGGGCTTGCACGCCAACAGCGTCATTCCCTTACTGCGCCAGGCACTGGAGCGCGCCGGGATTTCCGCCGAGCGCTACACCAGCCATTCCCTGCGCCGCGGCTTTGCCACCTGGGCGCATCAAAGCGGTTGGGATCTGAAATCGCTGATGAGTTACGTCGGCTGGAAAGATATGAAGTCCGCCATGCGCTATGTTGAAGCCAGCCCCTTTCACGGGATGGCTCGGATTACGGATAAGCCGGCTTCGTCGTAGATATCGTTTTCTTCTATTAATACAGTCAGCTAATAGCGAAAACAAATCAGCAGCATCAGGTTTGCCAATGAGCCATCCGTCGAGTGAGTGGGTAGGATTCACCCATCGAATTCACAACCCTGACGGAGAGTCATCAATGCCTATCATCAACAGCCAAGTAAAACCGTTCAAAGCTACCGCGTTCAAAAACGGCGACTTCGTACAAGTCTCGGACGCTGACCTGAAAGGCAAATGGTCCGTAGTGTTCTTCTACCCAGCCGACTTCACTTTCGTTTGCCCAACCGAGCTGGAAGACCTGGCCGACAACTACGCTGCGTTCCAGAAACTGGGCGTGGAAATCTACAGCGTTTCGACCGACACCCACTTTGCCCACGCTGCCTGGCACAACACTTCGCCAGCCATCGGCAAAATCGAATACACCATGATCGGCGACCCGACCCACGTCATCTCGCGCAACTTCGACGTGCTGATCGAAGAAGCTGGCCTGGCTGACCGTGGCACCTTCGTGATCAACCCTGAAGGCCAGATCAAAATCGTTGAACTGAACGATGGCGGCGTTGGCCGTGACGCTTCCGAGCTGCTGCGCAAGATCAAGGCTGCTCAGTACGTTGCTGCTCACCCAGGCGAAGTTTGCCCAGCCAAGTGGAAAGAAGGCGAGGCCACTCTGGCGCCGTCCCTGGACCTGGTCGGCAAGATCTAAGTCTGTGCGACACGCAACACAGGGCGGGACTCCGCACCTACTTCAGTAAGCTGCACCGCCCAATAAAAAAGCCCGGGCGAGATTCGCTCGGGCTTTTTTTCGCCTCGAATAAAGACACAGGAGATCGCCCGTATGTTGGACGCCAATCTTAAAGCCCAGTTGAAATCGTACCTGGAACGGGTCACCCAGCCGATCGAGATCGTTGCTTCCCTCGACGACGGTGCGAAATCCCGGGAAATGCACGACCTGCTCAAAGACGTTGCCAGTCTGTCGAGCCAGATTACCCTGATCGATAACGGTAACGATGCCCGCAAGCCGTCGTTCTCGATCAACCGCCCCGGTGCCGACATCAGCCTGCGTTTCGCCGGCATCCCGATGGGCCACGAATTCACTTCCCTGGTGCTGGCCCTGCTGCAAGTCGGCGGCCACCCATCGAAGGCCAGTGTCGAAGTGATTGAACAGATCCGTTCGCTCAAGGGCGAGTTCAACTTCGAAACCTACTTCTCGCTGTCGTGCCAGAACTGCCCGGACGTGGTCCAGGCACTGAACGTGATGGCAGTGCTGAACCCGAACATCCGTCACGTCGCCATCGACGGCGCGTTGTTCCAGGACGAAGTCAATGATCGCAAGATCATGGCCGTGCCGAGTATCTACCTGAACGGCGAAAACTTCGGTCAGGGCCGCATGGGCCTGGAAGAAATCCTAGCCAAACTCGACACTGGCGCCATTGAGCGTCAGGCCGAGAAAATCAGCGCCAAAGAAGCCTTTGACGTGCTGGTGGTCGGCGGTGGCCCGGCCGGTGCGTCGGCCGCCATCTACGCGGCGCGTAAAGGCATTCGCACCGGTGTCGCGGCCGAGCGTTTCGGCGGTCAGGTGCTCGACACCATGGCCATCGAGAACTTCATTTCCGTACAGGAAACCGAAGGCCCGAAACTGGCGGTTGCGCTGGAAGAACACGTCAAGCAGTACGATGTCGACATCATGAACCTGCAACGCGCCGACAAGCTGATCCCGGGCAAGAACGGCGAGTTGCATGAAGTCCACTTCGCCAGTGGTGCGACCCTCAAAGCCAAGAGCGTGATCCTGGCGACCGGTGCGCGCTGGCGCGAAATGAACGTGCCGGGCGAGCAGGAATACCGCAACAAGGGCGTGGCGTACTGCCCGCACTGCGACGGCCCGCTGTTCAAGGGCAAGCGCGTGGCGGTGATCGGCGGCGGTAACTCTGGCGTTGAAGCGGCCATCGACCTGGCCGGTATCGTGGCGCACGTGACCCTGTTGGAGTTCGACGTGCAACTGCGTGCCGATGCGGTGCTGCAACGCAAACTGCACAGCCTGCCGAACGTTACCGTGATCACCAGTGCGCAAACCACAGAAGTCACCGGTAATGGCGAGAAGGTCAACGGCCTGCGCTACAAGGATCGCAACACCGACGAACTGCGTACGGTCGAGCTGGAAGGGATCTTCGTGCAGATCGGTCTGCTGCCCAACACCGACTGGCTCAAAGGCACCATCGAGCTGTCGCCGCGCGGTGAAATCATCGTCGACAACCGCGGTGAGACGTCGATCCCCGGCATCTTCGCTGCCGGTGACGTGACCACCGTGCCGTACAAGCAGATCGTGATCGCGGTGGGCGAGGGCGCCAAGGCATCCCTCAGCGCGTTCGATCACTTGATCCGCACTTCGGCTCCGGCGTAAACGGCAGTCGCGGAAACGAAAAAACCCATGAGCGATCATGGGTTTTTTATGGGTGAAGCAAAAGATCGCAGCCTGCGGCAGCTCCTACAGGGAATGTGTAGGAGCTGGCGAAGCCTGCGATCTTTTTACAGCGGCGCAGGCTGAATGATTTCAACCCAGTAGCCGTCCGGGTCCTTGATGAACGCCAGGCTTTTCATGCGGCCATCGGTCAGGCGCTTCTGGAAATCACAGCCCAGCTCTTCGAAGCGTGCACAGGCCGCAACGATGTCCGGCACGGAAATGCAGATGTGACCAAAGCCACGCGGGTCGGTGTTGCCGTTGTGATAGGCAAAGTCCGCGTCGTTTTCGGTGCCGTGGTTGTGGGTCAGTTCCAGAATGCCGGGAATCGACTTCATCCACTCGGTACGCGCAGCGGCGTCGGCCGGGATCTGCGCCTTGTCGACCAGGGCGAGGAAGTACAGGCTGAATTCGGCCTCCGGGAAGTCACGCTTCTCGACCAGCGAGAAACCCAGGACGCGGGTGTAGAAATCCAGGGACTTGGTGATGTCCTTCACACGCAGCATGGTGTGGTTGAAGACGAAGTTGCGGGTTGCGCTGTCTGGGGTGGCGGTGACGCCGGGAAAAGTGTTCAGTTCGTGCAGGCTCATAGGCCCTCCGTAACAATGGGGCGAGTGAATGGACGCAATGATACGCATGCGGACCGGCATCGCCAAACCGAATCCGCGGCTTGCTCTGTGGGCGGGCGAGCCTCAGACTTCAGTGCTCAATCTGCGAGTGCCTCTGGTAATGATCCGACCGTTCAAAGCGCTGTTCGTTGTTCTTTTTTCGTCGCTGCTGGCCGTCCCGGCACTGGCCGATCAGCCGAGCGTCACCTGGCCTGCCGGTTGGCAAGTCGAAGTGTTGCCAGATACACCGGCTCAGGTGTCCCGTCAGCGCGCGGTGAAAAACGACGCCGCTGGCAATCAGATCATGGTGATGGAATTGACCATGACTCAAGTAGAGGCCGGTCATCAGGTCAATGTCCCGGGCGTTCTGCTAGAGATGCGCAAATCGATTCAAAAGGACTTCTTCCAGGGCGGTTATCAGAGTGTTTGCAACAAGATGCATCCGGCAAAGCTGGGTGCGCTGGACGCACTGGAAACCACCTGCACGATCACTGAAAACGGTCGACATGTGTTGTCGCAAACATTGGTCGCCGCGGTCGATGCGCAAAAGGCGTATGTACTTTCTTACGCCGGTCAGGCTGAGGTTTATAAGGCGAGTGCCGACGAAATAATCGCGGTGAGAAACAGCTTGAAACTTTAAGCGTCTGTTCGCTCCCCGCTAGGTATTAGATACCCGAAGGAATTAAGCACAAAGTTTAGCGCGGGTTACCGAGGCAACATCCCGCTGCAAAATGTTTAGCCGGATGCCGTGTGGTGTTAAAGCAGTATCACAACTAGTCATGGGGAAATCGTTGCTTTTGTTAGATATTGTCGAAAAAAAAGCCCTGCATAATGCAGGGCTTGTTTGTTGCCGCAAGATTAACCGCGCAACCAGGAATCGACGGTAGCTGCACCGTACTGTTCCTTCCAGGCTTTCAGGCCGCGGTGGTTGCCGCCCTTGGTTTCGATCAGTTCGCCGGTGTGCGGGTTCTGGTAAACCTTGACCACGCGAGCACGGCGAGTTTTCGGTGCGGCGGGCACTTGCAGGCCGGATTTGCCCGGGTTCGGATCGAGGATGGCGATGATGTCTTTTAGGCCTTTGCCGTAGGTTTTCATCAGCCCCTGGAGCTTTTCTTCGAATTCGATTTCTTTCTTGAGCCCGGCATCGTTCTTCAGCGATTCCAACTGCTTGAGCTGTTCCTGAAGGGCCTTTTCAGCTGCACGAAATTCAGCGAGTCTGGACAATATCTTTACTCCAATAGTGTGTTTGGCTGATACCAACCGCAAACAAAGCTATAAGCCAAGAGCCTTGAAGCGACTCGGTGACAATGGCTCACCTGCCAATCTTGCACAGGCTGAAAAAATTGTAGTAGTTAATGCGCCAAGAGTAAATCCTGTTGTTGTCCTCATGTAACAACAGTGGTCTTTTGTATCAATTTGGTGCGTCTTTCCGCGATGCCACGGTTAATTTGTTTTTAGTTAATGGTGACTTAATGCGGCGATGAAGTCGGCGCCGGGCATGGGTTTTCCGAACAGATAGCCCTGCAGGAAGTTGACGTGGTGCGCGGTCAGATAGTCGGCCTGCGCCTGAGTTTCTACACCCTCGGCAACAATACCCAGTTCGAGCTTGGCGCAAAGTTCGATAATCGTATCGAGAATATGCCGCGACAACGCATCGATCCCGATCATCGCCACGAAGCTTTGATCGATCTTGAGAAAATCCACGTTGAATTTGCGCAGATAACCCAGGCTCGAATGCCCGGTGCCGAAGTCGTCGATGGCGATCATCACGCCCAGCGTATGCAACTGCTCGAACAACTGACGCGTGATGTCAGTGGGCTCGATTAGTTGGCGCTCGGTCAGCTCCAGCACCAGGCTGACGCTACCGGGCGCGAACGCTGCCAGAAACGTGCGGCAGTCGTCGACCAGTTGCAGGTCCTGACAATGGCTGGCGGTGATGTTGATGCCGATATGAAACGGCTTGTCGAAACCAGCGGACGGCGGGCCGAGCAGGGCGGCTGTCTGCTGCATCAGGGCGCGGGTCATGGGCACGATCAGCCCGGAGTGCTCGGCGAACGGGATAAACAGGTCCGGGCGCACCAGGCCTTCCTTGGGATGTTTCCAGCGCATCAGTACTTCGGCGCCGGACCATTTCTTGCTGTCTCCGTGCACCACCGGCTGGAAGTAGGGGATGAATTCGCCCGCCTCCAGCGCCCGCAGCATTTCATGGCTGGGCGAAGTGGCGCGCCGTTGCAGAACGTGGCCGATAGCGCCTGACACCACACCAAAAAACATCAACAGACTGAACAGTGGCGGGTATTCGTCGGCCATGTAGCGCCAGACTTCACCTTGCGGAAAACCGGCGCTGACACTGAAGGCGTAGCGCGAAGACGCCAGCATGTGTTGCGCCACCGGTAACACCGGCAGGGCACCCTGATGCACGTTGCCGTCGGCGGACAGCCAATTGTCGCCGACTTGCAGCAACAGCAGCGTATCCCGGCCGATCAGGCGCAGCACATTGCTCAGGTGATAACCATCGAGCGTGGTCAGTGCGCCGCCGCGTCCTTCGCTTAGCCGATACACCAGCAGCGCGGTGTTGGGCGTGACGGGGTTGCCGTTCATCAACCACAACTTGCCCTGGGTGTAGTCACCCGGGTTCACCGCTTCCTTGAACTCACCGAACAGCGAACTGCAATAGAGGTTGTCATCCCACACCAGATTGGTCGAGCGCACGAAGGGGCGTCGCGTGACCTGTTCGCGCAGGGCGAGCTTGACGCTGTCGCAGGGCTGGCCGGCCAGAGGCAGTAACTCGCTGGCGGCCTGGGCGGTGTTGTCGAGCATCAGTTCGAACTGGCGCAACGCCTCCTCGGCGGTGTTCTGCGTGCTCTGTTGCAAGGTGCGTTCGGCCTGCATGTACAGAATTCCCGTGCCCAGAAGCACCGGCAACAGGCCGCAAAGCAGGGTCACAATCATGCGCACGCTACGTTTGCGGCGGGGTCTGACGGTCAAGGGCATGGGCGCATCCTGTTGCGATGGAGTGAAACTCTCGAATGCAGGCCTGGCAACGGCGCGCCTGTGAAACCACGGAGTCAAAAGGCATGATAGATGGCCGTTGACGCTTGTGCCGCATACGGCCGGTTGATCTGCGTGGCGCGTGCACTAAAGGCCAGTGAAGTCGCGCGAAGCCTACAACTGAGATATGCCCAGATGATTTCCCCGTGCAACAAACCTCTTGCGCCCGCACGAAAAAGGCGGATTTTATAGAGAGGGCAGACAACCCTATTTACGCTGTGTAGAATCTGGTTACGCATACAATAATAATCGTCTTCTGGCAGCAGAAGCCTCGCCCGCAAGAGCCTTGGGTCGACAATGAAGATATTCGGGTTTCAACTGATCTATGGTGACTTCCTCGCCCGCAGTGTGCGAGGCATCTCCTGCGCACCGCCCGCCGGTCTCAGCATTACTGACAAATAACTCTGGTTAATTGATAAGAATGATGAGGCGTCACCATGACCGATTTATACGAAAACCCAATGGGCCTGATGGGCTTTGAGTTCATCGAGTTCGCATCGCCGACTCCTGGCACCCTGGAGCCGATCTTCGAGATCATGGGCTTCACCAAAGTCGCGACTCACCGCTCCAAGAACGTGCACCTGTACCGTCAGGGCGCGATCAACCTGATCCTCAACAACGAACCGCACAGTGTCGCCTCGTACTTCGCGGCCGAGCACGGCCCGTCGGTGTGCGGCATGGCGTTCCGCGTCAAGGATTCGCAAAAAGCCTACAGCCGTGCGCTGGAACTCGGCGCCCAGCCGATCCACATCGAAACCGGCCCGATGGAGCTGAACCTGCCGGCGATCAAAGGCATTGGCGGCGCGCCGCTGTACCTGATCGACCGTTTCGGCGAAGGCAGCTCGATCTATGACATCGACTTCGTGTTCATTGAAGGCGTTGACCGCAACCCGGTCGGTGCCGGCCTGAAGATCATCGATCACCTGACCCACAACGTGTACCGCGGCCGCATGGCCTACTGGGCCAACTTCTACGAGAAGCTGTTCAACTTCCGTGAGATCCGCTACTTCGACATCAAGGGCGAATACACCGGCCTGACCTCGAAAGCGATGACCGCACCGGACGGCATGATCCGCATCCCGCTGAACGAAGAGTCGTCCAAGGGCGCCGGGCAGATCGAAGAGTTCCTGATGCAGTTCAACGGCGAGGGCATCCAGCACGTGGCGTTCCTCACTGACGATCTGGTCAAGACCTGGGATCAGTTGAAGAAAATCGGCATGCGTTTCATGACCGCGCCGCCGGACACCTACTACGAAATGCTCGAAGGCCGCCTGCCGAACCACGGCGAGCCGGTTGACCAGCTGCAATCGCGTGGCATCCTGCTCGACGGTTCGTCGAACCCGGACGACAAGCGCCTGCTGCTGCAAATCTTCTCGGAAACCCTGATGGGCCCGGTGTTCTTCGAATTCATCCAGCGTAAAGGCGATGATGGTTTCGGCGAGGGCAACTTCAAGGCCCTGTTCGAATCGATCGAGCGCGACCAGGTGCGTCGTGGTGTGCTTGCCACCGAGTAACCTGCAGACCTAAAAAAGCCCGGCCTGCAAAATTGCAGGCTGGGCTTTTTATTGCGCGCCTTACGGGCGTCGTTGCCGCATCAAGTGCTTGAAGCCTTCAAACACCAGCACCACAACCGCCAGCCAGATCGGAATATAAGTCAGCCACTCACCGGCCTTGATGCTTTCACCGAGCAACAGCGCGACGCCGAGCAGCAACACCGGCTCGACATAACTGAGCAGGCCGAACAGGCTGAACGGCAGCAAGCGACTGGCAATGATGTATACCACCAGCGCCGACGCACTGATCAGGCCGAGCAGCGGAATCAGCCACATCAGGCCCGGGTATTGATCGAACACGCCAAAGCCTTGCTCGCCACCGCGCACGAACGCGTACGCCACCGGCAGCATCAAGGTCATGTCGACCCACAAGCCGCCGAGGTGATCGGTCTTCAGACGTTTGCGCAGCACGAAGTACAGCGGGTAACCGACCACGACCACCAGGGTCGCCCAGGAAAATCCGCCTACCCGGTACAGCTCGTTCGCCACGCCCAGGACGGCAAAGAACACCGCGATTTTCTGCAGGTACGACAGGCTGTCGCCGTAAGCGATACGCCCGGTCAGGACCATCGCCAGCGGCAAGAGGAAATAGCCCAGCGACACGTCGAGGCTGTAGCCATTGAGCGGCGCCCACATGAACAGCCACAGCTGCACGCCGAGCAATGCGGAGGAAACGATCAGGCCGCCGATCAGCTTCGGGTAGCCCGCCACACGCCGCAGCAATTCCAGCACCCGCCGCCATTCGCCGGAGACCAGCATGAACACGGTCATGCACGGTACGGTCAGCAGCATCCGCCAGCCAAAGATTTCCACGCCACTCAACGGGGTGAGCAGCGAGGTGTAGTAATACATGACGGCAAACAGCACCGAGGCTGAAACCGATAGAGCGATACCTTTAGACAAACTGTCCTCGCGGGTGGGTGATCAAACAGGGCGCGCAGGATACGTGGTTTTTGTGCTGAATATTGGCCGAGTGATCAATATTCCCCACATCCTGAAGATAAGCACAAAACCTGTGGGAGCGAGCCTGCTCGCGAAAGCGGTGTGCCAGACAACGCAGATGTTGAATGTGCCGGCCTCTTCGCGAGCAGGCTCGCTCCCACAATGGATTTGTGTTGCCCTCGCAATCTGCTGACGCCACTGATGCCCGGCGTGTGCGGCTTTCAGGCCTGACGCGGTTTACGACCCGACACAAAATGGCTCACATCATTGAACCCCGGTGTCGACGCATGCCCCGGCGTCACCAGCGAATCGATAAACGCTTCATCCTCAGCGGTGATCTGCACCGCCTGCGCCTTGGTGTACGCATCCCATTGTTCCTCAGTGCGCGGGCCGACGATCGCCGAGGTCACTGCGCTGTTGTTCAGCACCCAGGCAATCGCGAACTCGACCATGCCGACCCCGCGGCCTTGGGTGTATTGCTGGATCTGCTGGGCAATGCGCAGCGATTCCACGCGCCATTCGGTTTCCAGAATGCGCTTGTCCTGACGCCCGGCGCGGCTGTTGGCGTCCGGAGTCACGTCCGGCGCGTACTTGCCGCTGAGCACGCCACGGGCCAGCGGGCTGTAAGGCACCACGCCTAGGCCATAGGTTTGCGCGGCGGTGATCTGCTCGGTCTCGGCCTGGCGATTGACGATGTTGTACAGCGGCTGGCTGATCACCGGGCGGTCGACACCGAGCTTGTCAGCGATGCGAATCACCTCGGCAATCCGCCAGCCGCGATAGTTCGACAGGCCCCAGTAACGGATCTTGCCCTGGCGAATCAGGTCGCCAATGGCCGACACCGTGACTTCCAGTGGCGTGTTGTGGTCCTCGCGGTGCAGGTAATAGATGTCGAGATAGTCGGTGCCGAGGCGCGTCAGGCTCGCCTCAAGACCGTTGAAGATGTGCTTGCGGCTCAAGCCGCTGCGGTTCGGCACGCCGTCCGCCGGGCCGAAACCGACCTTGGTCGCCAGCACCCATTCATGTCGATGGCGGGCGATGGCCTCGCCGACGATCTCTTCCGAGCGGCCATTGGTGTAGACGTCAGCGGTGTCGATGAAATTGATGCCTTGATCCCAGGCCTTGTCGATGATGCGCAGCGAATCTGCAGCGCTGGTCTGCTCGCCAAACATCATCGTGCCGAGGGTGAGGGTGGAGACCTGCAACCCCGAGTGCCCCAGTGTGCGATAGCTCATGCCGAAATCCTTTTATCGGTGGGAAAACTCCAATCAAATACCAGAAGCATCCGATGCGGCAAAGTGAATTATCGGCTGAGTAACGCGCAACGCGCCTGCAAGAACGCCTGCAACACCCGAACCCGCTCGGACACCTGCACCCGATGCGGGCAGAGCAGATTGAACGGCACGCTCTCGCCGTGCCAGTCATCGAGCAGTGTCAGCAGGCGTCCGGCGCGTACGTCTTCGGCGACGTCCAGCCACGCCTTGTAGGCGATGCCATGCCCGGCCAGCGCCCAGCGTCGCGCGACTTCGCCGTCATCGCTGAGGTAGTCGCCATGAACTTCGACTTCCAGCGTTTGATCCTCGCGACTGAAGCGCCAGCTGTTGTAAGGCCGACCATTGCGCAGATAGAGCAGGGCGCTGTGCTCGCGCAATTCGCCGGGATGTTGCGGCGTGCCATGCCGGGCCAGGTAGTCCGGGCTGGCGCAGGCGACGCGTCGATGCGCCGGCAGAATCGGCAACGCCACCAACGTCGAATCGCTCGGTACGCCGAAGCGCAGCGCGACATCCACGGTTTCGCGGAACAGATCGGCATGGCGATCGTTGAGCAGCAATTGCAGCTGGATGTTTGGGTGTTCGCGCTTGAAATCGTCCAGCCACGGCAACAACACGTTGCGCCCGAAGTCCGACGGCGCCGCCAGTTGCAGCACACCGCTGAGGCCTTCGCCGTGTTGCTTGAGTGCTTGCTCGCCCTCGGCAAGTGCGCCGAGGGCGATGCGCACGCTATCGAGATAACGCCGTCCTTCTTCGGTCAGGCGCATGCTGCGGGTGGAGCGGGCGAGCAGCCGAATGCCGAGGCGGGTTTCCAGGCGCTTGAGCGCAATGCTGGCCGCCGCCGGGGTCAGTTCCAGGGCGCGGGCAGCGGCAGAGATGCTGCCGGAGTCGGCCACGCGGACGAAGATCTCCAGATCGAGAATCGAGCTCATTGGTAAAAATCCTTTAAAGATCTTTGCGTTTTTGCGGGATTTTTTCGTGATTGGCAAGCGCAGATACTTCAATCAACGAATAACCGCAGGAGACGCCCATGAGCTGGACATTCGATCATCTGGCCTTCAACACCGCTGACGGCCAGAACGTGCAGGAGACTTTCGGCCAGTTGCTCGGGCTGACTCCGGGGCGGCGGCCACCGTTTCCGTTTCCCGGGCGCTGGTTGTATCAGGATGAGCATGCGCTGGTGCATGTGATCGAGCAGCCGACGTTCAGCGAAACCGCGCTGAGCCACATTGCCTTTCGTAGCGACGAGCCGGCACAAAGTGTGTTGCAGCGAGTGCGCGACAGTGGATTGCCGTATCAAGTGGCGCAAGTGCCGGAGGAGGGCATCTGGCAGATCTTTGTGCAGATGCCGGGTGGGCTGGTGATCGAGCTGGATGCATTTGCCTGAACGCAAAAAGATCGCAGCCGGCAACTACAGTACCTGTGGCGAGGGAGCTTGCTCGCGCTCGGCCGCGCAGCGGTCGGAAAACCGCCACGCAGGGTTTGCCTGACACTCCTCATAGTCCGCGTTCAGGTTTGCTTCGCAACCCAGCGGGAGCAAGCTCCCTCGCCACAAATGTGCAAAGCAAAGGATCTTGAAACGTGATTACGCGCGCAACGTGCGCGTCATGCGCAACGCCAGCAAGCTCCCGCCGACAATCACGCCGGCCAGCAGATACAACGCCGCATCCGTCGAGCCGGTGCTGTCCTTGACCCAGCCCACCAGGTACGGGCTGAGGAACCCGGCCATTTGCCCCATCGAGTTGATCAACGCCAGCCCACCGGCCGCCGCGCCCGCGCTCAACATGGCGGTCGGTACCGGCCAGAACATCGGCAGACCGGTCAGCGCGCCCATGGTCGCAATGGTCAGGCCGAGGATGGCGATGGCCGGGTTGGCGGCGAAGTTCACCGCGATCAGCAGACCGAGAGCGCCCATCAGCATCGGTACAACAAGATGCCAGCGACGTTCTTTGCGCAAGTCTGCCGAACGCCCGACCAGCAGCATGAACACCGCCGCCAGCAGGTACGGAATTGCGCTCAACCAGCCGATCACCAGGTTATCGCTGAAACCGAGGTTCTTGATGATCGACGGCAGCCAGAAGTTGATCGCGTACACGCCACTCTGGATGCAGAAGTAGATCAGGCCGAAAGCCCAGATCGCCGGGTTCTTGAACACCGCAATCAGCGAGTCAGAGGTGGTTTTCGGTTTGTTCGCCAGGTCTTCGGCCTGATCGGCTTCGAGCACGGCGCGCTCATGCGCGGTCAACCATTTGGCGTTGGCGAAGCTGTCGCTGAGCAGGAAGTACGCCAGCACACCGAGGATGACCGTCGGAATGCCCTGCAGCAGAAACATCCACTGCCAGCCGGCCAGCCCACCTTGCCCGGCAGCGAAGTGATTGAGGATCCAGCCGGAGAACGGGCTGCCGAGCAGCCCCGAAACCGGGATTGCCGACATGAACAGCGCCATGATCCGTCCACGGCGGAACGTCGGGAACCACTGCGAGAGGTACAGCACCACGCCCGGGAAGAATCCGGCTTCGGCCGCACCGGTGAACAGGCGCAGGGTGTAGAACTGGGTCGGCGTGGTGACGAACAGCAGGCAGGTCGACAGCGTGCCCCAGGTGATCATCATCAGCGCGATCCAGCGCCGTGGACCAAACCTGGTCAGCGCCAGATTGCTCGGTACGCCGCACAGCACGTAGCCGATGAAGAAGATCCCGGCACCGAGGCCATACACGGTTTCGCTGAACTTCAGTGCGTCGAGCATCTGCAGTTTGGCAAAGCCGACGTTGACCCGGTCGAGGTAGTTGAACAGGTAGCAGATGAAGATGAAGGGGATCAAACGCAGGGTGATGCGTTTGTAGACGGCGTTTTTACCGTCATCGATGGTCTGGGTAGCTGCGGCGCTCTGCGACATAGCGGCTCTCTCTTTATTATGATTTTTTGCGATGCACAGGTTAACGTTGATCGCCCTGAGAGTCTCGGCCACCCGTGGCCGGATTGTCTTTGTGCCTGAGCACAGGGTTTGCCGCCAGACCCTGTGCGGGTGAACAACCGTCCGCCGCCGTTGCTTAAGGATTTTGCCGATCATGTTCGAACTCGATCACGACCTCGCTCAGGACATCGTTGACCGGGCCATGGCCATTTTGCCCTACAACGTCAACGTCATGGACAGCCAGGGGCTGATCCTCGGCAGTGGCGAGCCGGAACGCATCAACACCCGTCACGAAGGCGCGCAACTGGTGCTGGCCAACGGGCGGGTGGTGGAGATCGACGCGCAGACCGCGGTGCATCTGAAAGGCGTGCAGCCGGGGATCAACCTGCCGCTGTTGCTTGATCAGCGGTTGATCGGCGTGCTCGGCATTACCGGCGAGCCTGAGCAGTTGCGCACCTACGCCGAACTGGTGCGCATGACCGCCGAAATGCTCGTTGGCCAACGCAACCAGCAGGCCGAGCAGCAATGGCGGCGCCAGCGTTGCGATGACCTGCTGGCCTTGCTGTTGAGCGAAGCGGGGGACTCGCCGCGTCTGGTCGATGAGGCGCAGCAACTGGGTCTCAAGCCTCAACTGACCCGGGTGCCGTACCTGTTCGAACTGGGCCTGGAACATGGCCCGGGGCAAACCGTCGAGGCCTTGAGCGCGTGGTTGACCTCGCGCTACCCGGACAGCTGGTGTGTGAGTTCGGCCAAGTCGTCGCTGCTGTGGTGCCGCCCGGCGAGCCAGACCGTTGAACATGATCGCTTGCTGGAAAAGCTCGATGGCCTCGGCTGGAAGATTCTGCGCATCGCCGTCGGCGGGCAGGCCGACGGGCTGGGCGGATTGCGCCGTTGCTATCGGCGGGTGGGCGATTTGCTCGCCTATGGCCGGGAGGTGTTGCCGCACTCGCGATTGCTGACCCTCCATCGCTATCGCCTGCCGGTGATGCTCTGGCGCCATCGCAACGATGATGCGCTGGACGAATTGCTCAAACCGCTGCGCAAGGTCATCGCCAAGGACGGCAACGGCCAACTGCTCGCGACCCTGCGCAGTTGGTGTGAACACGACGGCCAGAGCCAGGCCTGTGCTGATGCGCTGGGCATTCACCGCAACAGCCTGCGTTACCGGATGGAGCGGATTGCCGAAATCAGCGGGGTGGATCCGCTGCGGCTGGACGGGATGCTGGCGTTGTACCTGGGGGTGCAGTTGTTGCCGCAGACTGATCCGGGCTGAGCGGGCGTTCTCTGAGAGGCCATCGCGAGCAGGCTCACTCCTACACTTGAAATGCGTTCCCCTGTAGGAGTGAGCCTGCTCGCGATAGGGGCGCAACATTCATCCCCAAGGCTTTTGTAGAAATGAACAATAAACGCCCACCCCGCTTGTGCAGCGGACAGGCGTCAATGCGCAGGCCGACTGGCAGCATGAAGGGCATTGGAACTGGAGAATTCGCATGAAGATCGTCATCGCCCCCGATTCGTTCAAGGACAGCCTGAGTGCGCAAGGCGTTGCCGAGGCCATTGCTCTGGGCCTGGCGCAAGTCTGGCCGCACGCCACGCTGGTCAAATGCCCGATGGCCGACGGCGGCGAGGGTACGGTGGAGTCGATTCTCGCCGCCTGCGAGGGCGAACTGCGCCGCACCCGGGTGCGTGGCCCGCTGGGCACATCTGTCGATGCCGCGTGGGGCTGGCTGCCGCACAACCACACCGCGATCATCGAAATGGCCGAGGCCAGTGGCTTGCAATTGGTGCCGCCGGGGCAGCGTGATGCGTGCATCAGCAGCACGTTCGGCACCGGTGAACTGATTCGCGCCGCGCTGGATGCCGGCGCGCAACGGGTGATTCTGGCGATTGGCGGCAGCGCCACCAACGATGGCGGTGCCGGGGCCATGCAGGCACTCGGGGTGAAGCTGCTCGATGCGCAAGGGCAGGCGCTGGTGTCGGGCGGACTGGCATTGGCGCAGCTGGCGCGTCTGGACCTGAGCGCGCTGGACCCGCGTCTGGCCCAAGTGCGTTTCGACATCGCTGCCGACGTCAACAATCCGCTGTGTGGCCCACACGGTGCTTCGGCGATTTTCGGCCCGCAAAAGGGCGCATCACCAGCGCAGGTGCAACAACTGGATCAAGCGCTGGGGCACTTTGCCGAACTGTGCGCAAAAGCGCTGGGCAAGGATGTCCGCGATGAGCCGGGCAGTGGCGCGGCGGGTGGCCTGGGCTTTGCCGCCAAGGCGTTTCTCGGCGCGCAGTTTCAGGCCGGCGTTGAAGTGGTGGCCGAGTTGGTCGGCCTTGCCGAAGCCATCAATGGTGCCGATCTGGTGATCACCGGCGAAGGCCGATTCGACGCGCAGACCTTGCGCGGCAAGACCCCGTTCGGCGTGGCGCGGGTCGCCAAGCAGCACGGTGTGCCGGTGATCGTCATTGCCGGGACGTTGGGCGAGGGTTATCAAGCGCTTTACGAGCATGGCATCGATGCGGCATTTGCCGTGACCAGCGGACCCATGACCCTGGAACAGGCGTGCGCCGAAGCGCCGCGCTTGTTGCGTGAGCGGGCGACGGACATTGCCCGGGTTTGGCAGATGGCCAAACTCGGTATCTGACACGCTGAAAACAGGGTGGCGAGGGAGCTTGCTCCCGCTGGGCTGCGAAGCAGACCCAAAACGTGCCACGCCTATCAACAGTCTCAGCGCATCAGGCGGGTTTACGACGGCTGCGCAGTCGAGCGGGAGCAAGCTCCCTCGCCACAAGAGCAGGAAAAGCTGCAACGCTGTTTCAATGTTGAAACACCTTGAAAAATATTTCTGCTTTACACAAAACCTTCCTAAAGCCCGGTCGATACAGAGATCAGGCGCACACAGATTCCCTCGAACAGTGACGCCGGACTGGCCCCGCCCCAAGGGCCAGTGATGACGGCAAGGACGCTCGCAGCTACCTCTATCCGAGAGTCCAACCATGTCCTTGCGTAACCTGAATATCGCGCCCCGTGCTTTCCTCGGTTTTGCCTTTATCGCCTTGTTGGTGATCGTCCTCGGCGTGTTTGCCGTCAACCGCATGTCGACCATTCGTCAGGCCTCTGTCGACATGGAGACCAACCAACTGCCCAGCGTGACGTACCTTGGCGTGGTGACGGAAAACGTTCTGCGCCTGCGGATTCTGTCGTTCCGGATTCTGGTCAACCGTGACCCTGCCGGTCTGCAAGAAGCGCAAACGCGTATCGGCGTGCTGGTGGACAAGGTGCGCAGCGCCCAGGCGAGCTATGCAGCGCTGCCGGCAGAAGCGGATGAGCGCGCGTTGTATCAGACGTTCGCGGCGACGCTCGACAACTACCTGCAAGCGCAAAACCAGATGATGGAGTTCTCGCGTCAGGACAAGGTCGAGGACATGCGCACGCTGATCAACACGCGCATCAAGGACGGCACTGATCAGATGGGCGAGCAGCTCAACAAGCTGATCGCGATCAACGCGGCGGGTGCGAAAGTCGCCTCCAATCAGGCCGGTGAGCATTACGACAGCGCCATTACCGGTATCGTGATTGTTGCCGTGGTCGCGGCGCTCGCCACCGTGCTGCTGGCGCTGCTGCTGACCCGCAGCATCGTCACCCCGCTGAACCGTGCCGTAGTGGCCGCGCAAACCATCGCCGGTGGCAACTTGACCCAGTCCATCGAAGTCGACGGCAAGGACGAAGCCACGCAACTGCTGCAGGCGCTGGCCACCATGCAGACCAACCTGCGCAAAACCATCGAACAGATCGCAGGCTCGGCCACCCAGTTGGGCGCCGCCGCCGAAGAACTCAGCGCGGTCACCGAAGAAGCCTCCCGTGGTCTGCAACAGCAGAACGACGAAATCGAACAGGCCGCCACGGCGGTCAACGAAATGACCGCCGCCGTGGAAGAAGTGGCACGCAACGCCGTGTCCACCTCCGAAGCGTCGAACCAGTCGACACAGGCTGCCCGCGAAGGTCGCGATCAAGTGGTGAAAACCGTCGACGCGATCCAGACCATGACTCACGACGTGCAGAACACCGCACAAATGATCGAAGGCCTCGCCGCGCAGGGCCGCGACATCGGCAAGGTGCTCGACGTGATTCGTGCCATCGCCGAACAGACCAACCTGCTGGCCCTCAACGCCGCCATTGAAGCGGCACGTGCCGGTGAAGCCGGGCGCGGGTTTGCGGTGGTGGCGGACGAGGTGCGCGCCCTGGCTCATCGCACCGCGCAGTCGACCCAGGAAATCGAAAAAATGGTCGCCGGCATTCAGAACGGCACCGGTGAAGCGGTTTCGTCGATGCAGCAAAGCAACCAGCGCACCCAGACCACCCTGGAAATGGCCCGTGCCGCCGGCGTGGCGCTGGAGCAGATCACCCAGTCGATCCATCAGATCAACGAACGCAACCTGGTGATCGCCAGCGCCTCGGAAGAACAGGCGCAGGTGTCTCGCGAAGTCGATCGCAACCTGGTCAACATCCGCGACCTGGCCACGCAATCGGCCGCCGGGGCTAACCAGACCAGCGCCGCGACCCACGAGCTGTCGCGCCTGGCGGTGGATTTGAACGCCATGGTGGCGCGTTTCGTGATTTGAGATAGGGTGAAGGCTGGAACCCGCGCAATCAGGAGACGTGCATGCGCTATTCAGCCTTGACCCAACGAATCGCCGGGGAGGGAGCAGCGGCCTGGCAGATTCATGACCGAGCGCTGGAGTTACGCGCCGAGGGTGTCGATATCCTGCTGCTGAGCGTGGGTGATCCGGATTTCGACACGCCGCTGCCGATCATCCACGGCGCCATCGACAGCCTGCTGGCCGGCGATACGCATTATTCCGAGGTGCGTGGCCGTTTGGCGCTGCGCAAGCTGATCGCCGCCCGCCACCAGCGGCGCAGCGGTCAGGTGGTGGATGCCGAGCACGTGATCGTGCTGCCCGGCGCGCAATGTGCGGTGTATTCGGTGGCCCAATGCCTGCTGGACCCGGGTGATGAAGTGATCGTCGCCGAGCCGATGTACGTGACTTATGAAGGCGTGTTCGGCGCGTGCGGCGCGACGGTGGTGCCGGTGCCTGTGAAACCGCAGAACGGCTTTCGGGTGGATCCTGCCGATGTTGCCGCGCGCATCACCCCGAAAACCCGCGCGCTGTTGCTCAACAGCCCCAACAATCCTTCCGGCGCGAGCCTTTCCCTGATGATCTGGCAAGAGCTGGCGGCGCTCTGCGTGGGTCACGATTTATGGCTGATCAGCGACGAGGTCTACAGCGATCTGTTGTACGAGGGCGAGCACGTCAGCCCGGCGAGTCTGCCGGGCATGGCCGAACGCACGGCGACCATCAACAGCCTGTCGAAATCCCATGCCATGACCGGTTGGCGAATCGGTTGGTCGATTGGCCCCAAGGCGCTGGCCGAACACTTGGTGAACCTGTCGTTGAGCATGCTCTTCGGCCTGCCGGATTTCGTCCAGAAAGCCGCGCAAGTGGCGCTGGAAAGCGATCTGCCGGAAGTGACGCAAATGCGCGAGGAATACCGTTTGCGCCGGGACCTGGTGTGCGAGCGGTTGCGCGGTTGTCCGGGGTTGCAGCCGATCCGGCCCGATGGCGGGATGTTCGTGATGGTCGATGTGCGCCAGACCGGCTATGGCGCGCAGGCGTTTGCCGAGCGGTTGCTGGAAGGCTACGGGGTGTCGGTGCTGGCGGGGGAGGCGTTCGGGCCGAGTGCGGCGGGGCATATCCGTATCGGGCTGGTGCTGGACCGGGTGAAACTGGCGGATGCCTGTGCGCGGATTGCGTTGTGTGCGGTGCAGCTTTTACAGGCGCGCAGTGCCTGAGAAATGTGTGTTGGCTGAACCGGCCTTATCGCGAGCAGGCTCACTCCTACATTTGGAAAGCATTCCCCTGTAGGAGTGAGCCTGCTCGCGATTACGATTCAACAGACGCAGGAAATCTCAACCCTGCCAGGCAGCTGGATTCACTAGATTCAACGGCTTCTCACCACTCAAGGCCTGCAACAGATTTTCCACCGCACACCGCGCCATCGCCTCGCGCGTCTCATGCGTCGCCGAACCCATGTGCGGGGTCGCCACCACATTGTTCAGCTGCAACAACGGCGAATCATGATTCAACGGCTCACGCTCGAACACATCCAGCCCCGCCGCTCGGATCCGCTGGTGGCGTAGCGAATCGATCAACGCTGCTTCATCGACGACTTTGCCCCGCGAGATATTGATGAAGATGCTTTCCGGGCGCATCAACGCGAACTGTTCGGCGCCGATCAAGCCTTCGGTCTGCGCGGTCAGCGGCAAGGTCAGGCAGATGAAGTCCGCTTGCTTCAACAAATCTTCAAGGCTGCGGTACTGCGCGTCAAAGCGCTCTTCGACCGCCGGTTTTCGCGACTGGCTGTGATAGAGCACCGGCATGCCAAACCCGAAATGCCCACGCTGGGCCAACGCCTCGCCGATGCGGCCCATGCCGATGATGCCCAGAGTCTTGCCGTGCACATCGGTGCCGAAATGCGCCGGGCCGATGTTGCGATGCCACTGGCCGCTGCGCACCATATTCGCCAGCTCGACTACGCGCCGGGCGGTGGCGAGGATCAGCGCGAAACCGGTGTCGGCGGTGGTTTCGGTGAGCACGTCCGGGGTGTTGCTGAGCAGGATCTGGCGCCGGGTCAGGTAGTCGATGTCGTAGTTGTCGACGCCCACCGAGACGCTGGCAATCGCCTGCAGTTGTGGCGCGAGGTCGAGCAGCGCGGCGTCGAGTTTCAGGCTGGCGCCGAGCAGACCGTGGGCACCGGGCAGGGCATCGCGCAGCTTCATCAGGCCATCGGCGTCGAGGCTTTCGATCAGCGTCACTTCACACTGTTGCTGCAGGCGCGTCATCAGCGCCGGCGAGAGTTTCTTGTACAGCACGACATGTTTTTTCATGGGCAGGTTCTCTTCAGGAATGCGCCGGCACGGGACGCGTGGCAGCGGCTTTGGCCACGACGCGGTCACTGGCGCCGGGCTTGAGAAAAATCGTCAGCACCACCGACAGCATCAGCGCGCCGCTCATCAGCAGGTAAGAAGCACCGGGCGAACCGGTGGAGCTGTTCAGGTAACCGACCAGGTACGAGCCGCCAAACGAACCGAGCGCGCCCATGCTGTTGATCAGCGCCATGGCGCCCCCGGCGACGTTGGCCGGCAGGATCTCCGGAACGATGGCGAAGAACGGCCCATAAGGCGCGTACATGCAGGCGCCGGCGATCACCAGCAGCGTGTACGACCACCAGAAATGTTCCGCGCCCAAGGCGTAGGAGCCGTAGAACGCGATGGAGGCGATCAGCAGCGGCGGCCAGACGAAGCGTTTGCGCTTTTGCAGTTTGTCCGAGCCCCATGACACCGCGAGCATGCCGATCACCGCCGCCAGGTACGGCAGCGCCGACAGCCAGCCGGCTTCGATCATGTCCATCTGTGCGCCGGCCTTGAGGATCGACGGCAGCCACAAAACGAAGCCGTAGACGCCGATGCTCCAGCAGAAAAACTGCAGGGCCAGAATGATCACCTTCGGCGAACGGAACGCCTCGGCGTAGTTCTTCACCGCTTTGATCCCGACCTGTTCGGCGGCGAGGGCGCTTTCCAGGTCGTGCTTTTCCTGCTCGCTCAGCCACTTGGCCTGGGCCGGACGATCATCGGCCAGCTTCCACCAGATAAACGCCCAGAGCACCGCCGGCAAGCCTTCGATGATGAACATCCAGCGCCAGCTGAAGTGCTGTACCAGATAGCCCGAGACCACCGACATCCACAGCATGGTGACCGGGTTGCCGAGGATCAGAAAAGTGTTGGCCCGCGAGCGTTCGGCGCGGGTAAACCAGTGACACAGGTAGACCAGCATCGCCGGCATTACTGCAGCTTCGACCACGCCGAGCATGAAGCGAATCACGATCAGCCAGTAGGCGTTGGAAACCACGCCCGTCAGGGTGGCGAGACCGCCCCAGAGGATCAGGCTGAAGAAGATCAGCTTCTTGACGCTGTGCTTCTGCGCGTAAATCGCCCCGGGCACCTGGAAGAAAAAGTAGCCGAGGAAGAACAGCGCCCCGAGCAGCGAAGACAGGCCCGGGGTGATCATCAGGTCGGCAGCCATGCCGGACGCGGCGGCGAAGCCGTAGTTGGCGCGATCCAGATACGCCAGGCTGTAGGTGATGAACACGATGGGCATGATGTACCACCAGCGGCGGGCGGCAAGGGTTGCGGTTTTCATGGTGTTGCTCCTGAGCTTGTTGTTTTTGTCGCAGCAGGTTCAAATTTTGCGGTGATCAGGCGGGCCGTTTCGCGAGCAGGCTCGCTCCCACAGGGGAATGCATTTCAAATGTGGGAGCGAGCCTGCTCGCGAAGGCGGCCTCAAATTCGGCGATGAGTTCTGATCGGGTCGGCAAACCCTCCATATCCCCGCGACTCTGCACCGCCCGACTGCCAATCCAGTTCGCGCGTTGCACCGCCTCGGCGAAGCTCTGATGCTCGAGCAGGGCGCTGATCATGCCGACGGCAAACCCGTCACCCGCACCCACCGTGTCGACCACGTTGGCCACCGGCACCCCGGCGACAAAACCCTGGTCCAGATGCGTGCGGTAGTAGGCACCCTGCGGCCCGAGCTTGATCGCTACGGCTTCGGCACCCTGATCGAGATAAAACGCCGCGATGTCCGCCGGATCTTCAAACCCGGTGAGCAGACGACCTTCGCTCAACCCCGGCAGCACCCAATGGGCGAGGGCGGCGAGGCGGTTGATTTCGCGGATCATCTCTGACTCGCTGGCCCACAGGCTCGGGCGCAGGTTCGGGTCGAACGACACGCTGCGCCCGGCATTGCGCATGCGCGTCATCAGCTCGAACGACAGTTCCCGTGCGGTGGCCGACAGCGCCGGTGGAATCCCGGTGGCGTGCAGGTGACGGGCGCCGAGCAGGCTGGCGCTGATCGATTGTGGCGACAGATGACTGGCCGCCGACCCTCGGCGGTAATACTCGACCTGCGGGTCGCTGCCGTCGTCGTTGCGGGACTTGAACTGGAAACCGGTCGGGTGCTGGTGATCGACGTCGACGTGGCTGCAATCCAGACCCTCCTTGATCAGACTCTCGACCACAAAACGGCCGAGAGAATCGTTACCGACCCGGCTCAGCCACGCCACATTGAAGCCCAGCCGCGACAGGCCGATCGCCACGTTACTGTCGGCGCCGGCAATGCGCCGGTGGAAGTGGGCGACTTCGGCCAGATCACCGGTCTGCTCGGCGACCAGCATCGCCATGGTTTCGCCGAACGACAGAATATCGATGTCAGACATGGGCAGGCTCCAGACGCGATTGGCCAAGGCGGGCGAGGGCGGCGACGTGCTCGGTGGTCAGCGCCACCAGGTCATCGCCCTGCAACGGGTACTCGGCGGCGCGCATAACGCCTTGGGCCATGTGCCGCAGCAGTTGTTCCCACAAATGCAGGTCGCTGACGGCCGGCGGCACGGCGACCAGTTTGCCGTCGGCACGGCGGGCCACAGCTTTGCAGTGCACATAACCGACGTGCCGTCCGAGCAGGCGGGCGGCGTTGGTGGCGGACTGGTCCTGCCACTGCCAGTTGCCGATGTCGAAGGTCATTTTGACCGGCAGGTTGTGCTGCTCGACGGCGGCGAAAAAGCGCTGGAACGGCTCGATGCGGCCGCCGTGCAGGGTCTGGTCGTTTTCCACCAGCAGCTGCACCGGACTGTTGCCGAGCAGTTGTTTCAGCACCTGCAAATCACAGTTGTCGGTGAAATAGCCGAGGGAGACTTTCAACCATTTCGAGCCGAACGCCTCTGCGTGTTGCAGGGCGGTGATCAGTTCGGGGTTAGGCCGTGCCTGACCGGCGAGCCACAGTTCGCTCGGCGAGGAATAGATGCTTTGCAGGCCCTGCGCCTGGGTGGCGGCCTGCAGTTGCGCGGGCACTTCGCGGGTCAGCAATTCTTCGCGCCACTCGATCCGATCGGCGCCGGCAGCGGCCAGCACGTCGATGAAGAAGTCCTGCCCGCGTTGGCGCACAAGCTCGGCGCCGTAGCTGGACAGACTGATGGAAACGGCAGGTTTATTCATTGTTCTCTACCTCTGAAACCGGTTTCATTTTTGTTCAAAAAAAATCTGATGGACCTTTGTCGGGCGTTCGGGCGCCATCGCGAGCAGGCTCACTCCTACATTTGGAATGCGCTCCTCCTGTAGGAGTGAGCCTGCTCGCGATGGCGCCAAAACAGTCACCGCAAAGATCCCTGGGTAGAACCGCGCTCAACCAGCACCGGCGCAAAATCCAGCCTGCGCACCGCCTCGACATCCCCGCGCAAGCGCTTGAGCAGACACTCAAACGCCCGCGCGCCAATCTCGGTCGTCGGCTGGGCGAGGGCAGTAATCCCGCTGCCCACCAACGGGTACCAGTCCAGATCATCCAGCGCAATCAACCCGACATCCTCAAACAACCGGCAGCCGATTTCGCGCAAGGCCAGGGTGCAGGCCAGCGCCGCCACGCCATTGGCGCAGAACAGGGCTTTTGGGCCGTTCGCCGGTTGTTTTAAAAAGCGTTGAAGTTGAATCGCGAGTTCAGCGCCGGTTTCCAGTACCGCCCCGGTCAACCCGGAGCGCCGGGCAATCTGCGTCTGAAAACTGCTGACCCGCTCGATGCGCGAACTGGTGCCGTCATACGGTTCGGTCACCAGCAACACATCGCGGTAGCCGCGCTGCTCAAGGTGCGTCAGGGCCATCTCGACAGCCTGCGGATTGTTCAGTCCGACCATGTCGCTGTCGAGGCCATCCACTTTGCGATCCACCAGCACCAGCGGCATTTCCCGGTGCAATTGGTGTAACTCGTCACGGTGATGGCCCAGGGTGTTCACGATCAGCCCTTCGATGTTGTACGAGCGCAACAGCGCCAGGTGCTGGCGCTCTTGCTCGTCATCGCGGTCGGTGTTGCACACCACCAGGCTGTAGCCGTGCCGGCGGCAGGCGGTTTCCATCCCGTGCATCACGGCAATTGAATAAGGGTTGCGGATATCGGCCACTAGCATGCCGATCAGGCGCGTGCGGCCGCGTTTCAGGCCACGGGCCATCTGGTTGGGGCGGTAACCGAGTTCGGCAATCGCCTGTTCGATGCGCAAGGCAATGGCATCGGAGAGCAGGGCACGGTCGTCGCCGATAAAGCGCGAAACGCTGGCCTTGGACACGCCAGCGTGTTCGGCGACGTCGAGCATGGTGACACGGCTGCGCTGGGCGGCGGAGAAATCGTTCACGGTTGAAAAAGCCTTTTTATTGGAATTGTTCGAGTCAGCGCGGCAAGTCTGAAACCGGTTTCAGATAACCGCATTCGCCATCGCCTCGTCAAGCCCGAGAACACCTGAATCAGAAACAGCGGAAGCTCAATTCCGACCAGCGGTCATCAAACCTGTCAGATCTGACAGTAGGCGAAAGCGGGGTTACTGCGTTTAATTCCTGCCGTAGCAAAGTGTTTTTTACGCCTCTGGAGAACAGTGGATGAGCGCCAAAAAATCCATCGGGACATTCGCCTTGCAGTTGACCATCGACGGGGTCGGTGCCGACAGAGTGTTGCCTCTGGATGCACATATCAACGGCGTCACACTGCGCATCCCGCCGTGGGTTGCACCTTCGGTCATCCCGGGCCGAAGTGATCTGCTGGAGATCTGGATACTTGAGCCAGGGGCATCCTCCGAGACGCGTTTCTACAACAACCTGTTTCCGGTGCCAGTGGTCTTTCCGGGCCCGATCCACCTCCCTGCGCAGTACTTGCAGCAAACAGGTGACATCACGTTGAGGTACAGGGTGACCTCCGGCGATACCGGTAATGAAGATGACTCGCTGCCGCAAGTGTTCACCCTCAAGCGCCAGGTCCCGGTCAATCTGAAAGAACCGGTTTTTCCGAATGCAACCCTGTGGGGTTACTTCAACTGTTACACGTCACCGGCGATCTGGGTGAAGGTGGTCGTTCGAGTGCCGGCGCAACCGGGAAAATTCCTCGCTAATGATGTTTGTGAACTGTATTGGGAGGGTTTCACGAGCCTCAACGGCCCCGTAAAGGACACCAAACCTCCGTACGCAGTCCTCAATGCCATTCCCGGTACCGCGTTGCGCTTGCCAAAAAAACTGACACAACAGGAAGCCACCTCACCCCAAGGGTTCGATTTCCCACTCGACACTAGCTACTACGTCCAATACATCAAACCGATCGAATATGGATCTGCGATGTGCACCTACACCCACTACCGAAACGGTGTTGCGCTGGCCAGTTCATATCCGGAAATCGTGAAGATCGACAGGCGCATTTCCGGTAGTTCACCTTGCGGTCCTTGAATCAAGCAGTCCGAAAAAAGCCGTTAAAAGCGATAGATCCAACAAAACGTTGGCAGAACGTCAATCCCAGGAACATGCAGCCTGCAGTCGCGAAATTATTCATTGGGAAACAGCGTTGATGGTTCAACAACACACTCATCGATGGAGTTCACGAACATGAATATGCAGGTTAAAACGGGTGGTGCCCTGGCGTTGCCGCCAACGATTGTGGGACTGGTTTCAGGTGATCGCCTGTCCTATCAACAAATGGAAGTCGATCGCAAGGTCGTATTTCAGTTGGCCGATGTGGACGACAAAACACCCTCTGGCGCTCATAGAATCGAACTGCTGGTATATCCAGCGGGGTACACGCCCGTAGAGTTCGACCCTACTTATTTAGTATTGACACAGTTGAAAGCCAGCCAGCCAGGAGGCGACTGGTCTTTTCCGGTCGATTTTGAGTTGACTGGTCCTGCTCTCAATACCTTGGTAGACAAGTTCGATCCAGCGGGTAAATACGCCGAATATGGCGCGGCGTTCATTATTTATGACGAGTTTGACAACCCCGACCTCTCTCAGCCGACGCTTCGGTTCTTCCGAGACCGGACCGCCCCCTGGCAGCGCCAGCCCGGCACCGGCAACGGCACCGGCAATCGGCCGCCGCTGGTCAGCCAGACAGGTTTGCCAACTGTCATCGACGACAACTGGCTGAATGATCCGAACAATGCGGGCGGCTTGGACATCCCCATTTCAACGGCCTGGATAAATTTCGAAGCTGGCATTGATCGGATCAACTTCTTCATCTCCCTGCTCACGACATTCACCGGCATGCAGGGTGAGGGCGCCATCGTCGCAGATTTCCCGGTGCCGGCTAGCGGCGTTATCAATATCCCACTGTCCGCTCTGCAAGCGTTGAAGGATGGCGCGTACTTTTACTCCTACAACCTCAAGGATGACCCGGGCAATATCAGCAATAACTCGGCCATTACGCTGCTGTTCAATCGGGTCAGCGCACCGGCCCCGGTACTGGGCATTCCAAGGATTCCGGTTACCGGTACCAACGGCCAGACGCCCATTACGTTCGCGTCATTCAGACCTGATCCAGATGCAGTGGTAATGGAGATCGATTTCCCGCTCCATTCGCTGGAGAAAGACCGGATCTTGCCGCATATCATGGATTCGAACGGCAATGTCTATGATCTGCCGGAACAGGAAATTCCAGCGCCAGGCACTCCGGGGCCGCTGAAATTCAAGACTGATTACGCTTTCTGGGCGATCGTCTTCGGTGACCCTAACCGGGATACCGAAGAGCCGTTCGAGTATTGGTACGAATTGATTCGCCCGACAATTCCCGCGAATCCGGTTTCCACGCCGCAACAATTTGGCACAGTCGACTTTTCATACGCCGGGCCGGAGCAGCCGAACCTTCCTGATCCGGAAAACCCCAATATCAATCCGGTGGCTGTTCAGGGTGGCGGCACGCCTGTACCCGCGCCCAACACGCTTGGCCCGGCGCAGGCCGGTCTTGACGCAACCATGATCTGGAACTTGTGGACGGATCCTCTGCGGCCGATTACCGGTCGAGAAATCGTCACGTTCTACTACGAGGGCGAACAAGTGGGAACGCCCGTGGGCGTACAGGCTGGCGCGACGACGGTCACCACGATACTGCCCTGGGCCACGATTCTCGCGAAAGGGAACGGCACCGGTGCCACGGCACGCCGAGCCCACATCGTTGTCTCGTACCCCGGCAGTGCAAACCCGATGACGCAGACACCTTTCACACCGGTCAACGTGACAGCGGTCGTGATCAATCTGCCGGCACCGAAGATTGTTGTTTCGGCGTTCAGAACCGCCACCGGGACCGTGGTTCCCGAGCGTTTGGCGACGTCCATCAACTGCCCGAGCCTGGATCACCCGGCAGTCGCGAACGGACCGATGCCACCGTATGCGGCTACACGCAGACTGCGGATCAGGGTTGAGCGGGATGTCAACATCCCGTCGGGGGCAACGGTTGCGTTCAAATTTGAAGGACGGACAACCAACGGAGCTGGCGGGGCGGTGATACCCAACACTCCGTTCACAGATTCCAAACCCATGCCAGCAACGGGTCCTCTGGAGTTTGATGTGCCGTACGCCAATATCCGTCCGGTCCAGTTGCCAAGCCCCGGCCCTGGTCAGCGCCCGGCGACTCAATACGCGTACATCGAGTATGAGGTCAACGGCGTAAAAGCGTCGGTCATCGTCGCTGTCGCGCTCCTGAACTCGAGCCTGGTGTATTGCGAACAGAACCGTCCTTGATGGTAGATCAACAGTACTTCGAGTGAAGTTTCCTCCGATGGGGACGGCAGTCAAACCGTCCCTATCGGAGGAGTCGAAGTCAGATACGGGGTCTCTTACGAGACAAGGGGATAAATCGTACGAAGATGGAGATTAGTCCTACATATCCCTCGGAAAGACATCCGTAGTCTGGCGGCCGCTTCAGTTCCGACTTGCAACGTGTTGAGTCGGGCACTCGTTCCTCACGGAATGTAATCGAGTAGGACTCAACCATGTCGCCAAAACTGTACAGCCCGTTTCAGAAAACCTCGATCGGCCTAGGGGTCTTGACCCTGCTGCCTCTATTCATGAATTCGCCGCTGACCCAGGCGGCTACCGTTCCGGCGGGTACCACTCTTGCCATTGACGGCACGACGCCGGTGCAATCCTGGCAACTTCAAAACAACGCCATCCTGAACGCCACCAATGCCACGACACTGGAAATGACCAGCACTGCCGGTGGCTTGATCAATCTGACGGGCTCGAATGTCAGCGCTGCAGCAGGCTCGGGGATTTTCCTGACCAACGCCAGCGCAACCCTGGACAACTCAAGGGTGACCAGCGCCACCGGCGCAGGTATCTCGGCGGTACGAACCCCCAACAGTGTGGGTGGATCGAGCGTGGCGCTGCGTAATGGTTCTGTTGTTCGAGGCTTGACGGGGGGCATTGCGGGCAACCGATTCAGCGTCATCAGCCTGCAAAACTCCACCGCCGAAGGCACTGGCTCCAACAGCTTCGGTATCAGGATGCTGGAAGGCTCGCTGTCGGCCTCCGGCAGCACCATCACCGGCGGCCTTAATGGTGTGACGGTTGGCACTGACACTCAGGTGACCGCCGTTGTCCCGACCAAAATAATCCTGGATGGCACTCGGGTCGAAGGCCAGACTGGCTCGGCACTGGTGGTCGGCATCAATGCGCCGAACTTCCCGACAGTGGCAGACATTGAAGTGCGTAACCGTTCGACGCTGGTGGCCGGCAACAACACGTTGCTTGAGGTCCGACAAGGTGCCTCGGCTGGATTGCTGGTCGACAACAGTGATTTGACCGGCAACGTTACGGTGGTTTCGGGCAGTTCCGCGAACGTCACGCTGCAGAACAATGCGTCGCTGACCGGTGACCTGCAAAACGTCACGACCGCCGTGTTGAACAACCAGGCACGCATGACCGGCAATGTGCTAGGGGCTTCGAGCGTAACGCTGGACAACGGCTCGACCGTGACCGGCAATCTGGACAATGTCGCCAAGGTGACGATCAACAATCGGAGCGTCATGACCGGTGACGTCAACGCCTCTGCCAATAGTGCTTCGAGTCTTACACTGGACAACGTTTCCACGCTTACCGGTCAAGTGAACAATGTCGCCAACTTTGCGATCAACAATCAGGCGCTATGGCAGATGACTCGCAGCCAATCGGTGAACAATCTGTCACTGGGCAATGGCGGCACGGTAGGGTTCGGCACCCCACAGCAATATTTTCAACTGAACGTCGCCAACCTGTCGGGCAACGGCACGTTCCAGATGGGCACCGACTTCAATCAGGGCCTCAGCAATCTGCTGAATATCACGGGCAGCGCCTCCGGAAACCATCAGTTGCTGGTCACCAGTTCCGGTCTTGATCCGGTCAATGACTCGTCCATCAAAGTGGTGCAGAGCGTGGCCTCAGGTGCGCAGTACGGCCTGGTGAACAACCGTGTCGATGTGGGCGCATTCACTTATCGTCTGGTGAAGGAGGGGGATGACTGGTTTCTGCAACCGGACAAGACTGTCGTCAGCACACCGACACGCGCGGCATTGGCCATTGCCGGTACAGCTCCGACAGTGACCTACGGTGAAATGGTTCTGTTGAACAATCGCATGGGTGACTTGCGGGCCAATGGCGTGCCGACCGGCGGATGGGTGCGCACGTTCGGCAGTCAGTACAGCATTGGCAATAACGCGTACGGAAACGGTTACACCCAGCAGCAGTATGGTCTGTCGATGGGTGTAGATACCCCGGTGCAGATTGCGGGCGAACGGGTATTGCTGGGTGTGTTTGCCGGTTACAGCAAGTCTGCTCTGGACTTGAGCCGAGGCAGCTCCGGGAAAATCGGCAGTACATCTCTGGGTATCTACGGCACCTGGCTGGGCGACAGCGGTTACTACCTGGATACCGTGGCCAAGCTCAATCATTACCGCAACAAGGCTGACGTAATGCTCAGTGATAACACCAAGACCAAAGGCAGTTACAACAATCTGGGTGTCAGTGCATCGGTAGAGTTCGGCAAGCACATTGATTTTGCAGATGGCTACTACATCGAGCCGTTTACTCAATGGCAAGCAGCTTCGGTGCAAGGCAAAGATTTTCATCTGGACAACGATCTGAGAGTCGATGCCGATACCACTCGATCCCTGTTGGGCAAGGCGGGCGTGACGCTGGGCCGTGGAATGAAACTGGCGGATGGCAGCGTCCTGCAACCGCATGTGCGGGTGGCTGCCGTTCATGAGTTCGTCAGAACCAACGAGGTGTGGGTCAACGACAACAAGTTCAATAATGACCTGTCCGGCACGCGCCTCGAAGTGGCCGCAGGTGCATCCTGGACCCTGAATGACCGCTGGCAGCTGCACGCGGAACTGGACACCAGCAAGGGCGACAACGTCACCAAGGACTATGGCGTGAACATGGGGGCGCATTACAGGTTCTGAGAGAGGGTCAAAAAAAGGGAAGCGTTGGCTTCCCTTTTTTGTGCCTGCGGCTGCATCACTTCAAGACTTGAAGATCTCCCTTCAACTGGAAGGTAGTGCCATCGGCGTTCTCCATCGTCACATTGAAAGCGGCCGCTACGTTCTTTTGATCGCTTGCAGGTTTGATCTCGATGTCACCTGAAATGCCTTCACTGATCGCAGTGCCGTCTTTATAGCTGACGGCTACGTCAGAACTGCTGGACAAGGCATGTTTCCCGATCGGGAAGTTTTTGGGGACAATCAGGGTCAGTTCGCGTGCCGCGTAGGTTTTGGCCTTTGTTGCCGAAGGCGGCCGATCAATGGCGGTGATCTGTACCGCATCAACTTTGTCAGGGCCGACCTTTAAGGCATCAATCAATCGGGAGGAGGCAATGAAGTCCGCGACAGGGGCTCCACTGTTGGCGAAAGCTTTTGCGGTCAAAAAATTACCGGGGGCAAAACTTGTCTGTCTGATCACAGCGTTCATGAATTGGATCTCCGTTCACTTTTGGGAAGTATCCAAAGGCCATTGGGCCCTAACTCTGGATGCATCATAAAAGCGCGATTCAGGTGATCTGTACACTGTCAGACTTGACAGGTTACAGCCCTTGAAATCTGTGAGCGAATAGCCACTTACGCCAACCTTCAGCCAAACAAACCAGCAGCAATGTTGATCGAGAAACCCAGAATCGCCGTGTTGAACACGAAACCGATCAGCGACTGTGCCAGCACGATCTTGCGTATCTCCCGCGTAGCCACACCGACATCCGCCGTCTGCACAGCCACGCCGATGGTGAACGAGAAATACAGAAAGTCCCAGTAATTGGGCGTGGTCAGGCCTTCGGCAAAGCGCAGGGCCGGTTCCTTGCCGTCCCAGGTGTAGAACAGGCGGGCGTAGTGCACGCAGAAAATGACGCCGATCAGCAGCCATGAACCGATTACGGTCGCGGCGGTAAAGCCGTAGTGAACGAGCTTGCGCGTGGTGTCCAGGTCCTTGCTGCCGGCCAGTTCGAAGGTGATGGTGGCGAGGCTGGCCAGTGCCGCGATGCACACCACAAACAGCACCAGCCCGGCGTTTTCGTCCTCGATTTCGGCGATGCGCTTGACGTCCGGAGCCTTGGCGCGAGCAGCCAGCCAGAACATCAGGATCAGGTACGTCCAGACGCCGGCATTCCAGCCGATGAGGATTTTGCTGATGATGGAATCGGCCGGGACGAGCAGGCCAGTGGCAAGGCCGAACAGGGCAGCGGCGGACAGGCGAGGGTGGGTGCGGGCGAGGAAGCGCATGGGGACTCGATGGGCCAGGGTGTTTTCACACCTTAGCCCAGCGATGCCCGGCATGACCACTGAGTTGGCTGTCCGAAGAACAATATGGGAGCTGACGACCCAGCTCCCACAGGGTTTAGTGGGGTTTGGTAAAGCGCTGCACGAGCTTCATCACCACCACAAAGAACAATGGCACAAAGATCACCGCCAGCGTCGCGGTGATCATCCCGCCGATTACCCCGGTGCCAATCGCCTGCTGGCTCGCCGAGCTGGCGCCGGTGGCGATGGCCAAAGGCACCACGCCAAGGATGAACGCCAGCGAAGTCATGACGATCGGCCGCAGACGCAGGCGTGCCGCTTGCAGCGTGGCGTCGATCAGATCGTGACCTTCGTCATACAGGCTCTTGGCGAACTCGATGATCAGGATCGCGTTCTTCGCCGACAGGCCGATGATGGTGATCAGCCCGACCTTGAAGAACACATCGTTGGGCATGCCGCGCAAGGTCACCGCCAATACGGCGCCGAGTACGCCCAGCGGCACCACCAGCAGCACCGAGGTCGGAATCGACCAGCTTTCGTACAGCGCCGCCAGACACAGGAACACGATCAACAACGACAGGCCGAGCAGGATTGGTGCCTGACTGCCGGACAACCGCTCCTGCAACGACAGACCGGTCCATTCCTGACCCAGACCTTTCGGCCCTTGGGCGACCAGACGCTCGATCTCCGCCATGGCCTCGCCGGTGCTGTGGCCCGGCGACGGTTCGCCGGAAATCGCGATGGCCGGGTAACCGTTGTAACGGGTCAACTGCGCCGGGCCCTGGGTCCATTTCGCCTGTACGAACGCTGACAACGGCACCATGTGTCCGGCGTTGTTGCGCACGTGCATTTTCAGCAGGTCATCGACCTGGCTGCGCCGATCGCCTTCGGCCTGTACCACCACCCGCTGCATCCGCCCCTGATTGGGGAAGTCGTTGATGTACGAAGAACCCACGGCGGTGGACAGTACGTTACCGATGTCGGCGAACGACACGCCCAGTGCGTTGGCCTGCTTGCGGTCGACTTCCAGCTGCACTTGCGGTGCTTCGGCCAGCGCGCTTTCACGCACGTTCATCAGCACCGGGCTTTTTTCCGCTGCCGCCAGCAGTTCGGTACGCGCCTGCATCAGCGTGGCGTGGCCGAGGCCGCCGCGATCCTGCAGACGGAACTCGAAACCGCTCGAGGTGCCGAGGCCGTCCACCGGTGGCGGTAGAACGGCGAACGCTACCGCGTCCTTGATCTGGCTCAGGGCGATGTTGGCGCGGTCGGCAATCGAGGAGGCCGAATCATCGCTGCCGCGTTCGGACCAGTCCTTGAGGGTGGTAAACGCCAGTGCGGCGTTCTGCCCGCTGCCGGAGAAGCTGAAGCCGAGAATCACCGTGCTGTCGCCGACCCCGGGTTCGCTGGCGTTGTGCGCTTCGATCTGCTCGACCACTTGCACCGTACGGTTCTTGCTCGCGCCCGGTGGCAGTTGGATGTCGGTGATGGTGTAACCCTGGTCCTCGACCGGCAGGAACGAGGAGGGCAGTCGCGCAAAGCACACACCCATGCCGATCAGCAGCACGCCGTAAATCAGCAGATAACGCCCGCTACGCTTCAACGCGTAAGCGACCCAGCCCTGATAGCGATCGGTCAGGTGTTCGAAACGACGGTTGAACCAGCCGAAGAAACCGCTTTTTTCGTGATGCTCACCCTTGGCGATCGGCTTGAGCAGCGTGGCGCACAGGGCCGGGGTCAGGGTCAGGGCAAGGAACGCCGAGAACAGGATCGAGGTCGCCATCGACAGCGAGAACTGCCGGTAGATCACGCCCACCGACCCCTGCATGAACGCCATCGGGATAAACACCGCCACCAGCACCAGGGTGATGCCGATGATCGCCCCGGTGATCTGCTTCATCGCCTTGCGCGTCGCCTCTTTCGGTGACAGGCCTTCGGTGGCCATGATTCGCTCGACGTTCTCCACCACGACAATGGCGTCGTCCACCAGAATGCCGATGGCCAGCACCATGCCGAACATGGTCAGCACGTTGATCGAGAACCCCAGTGCGAGCATGGTGGCGAAGGTGCCCATCAGCGCCACCGGCACCACCAGGGTCGGGATCAGCGTGTAGCGGATGTTCTGCAGGAACAGGAACATCACCGCAAACACCAGCAGCATCGCTTCGCCGAGGGTGTACACGACCTTGGTGATCGAGACCTTCACGAATGGCGAGGTGTCGTAGGGGATCTTGTATTCCACGCCGGCCGGGAAGTAGCGCGACAGGTCGTCCATTTTCGCCCGGATCAGCGTCGCCGTAGCCAGGGCATTGGCCCCCGGCGCCAGTTGCACACCGACGGCGGTCGACGGTTTGCCGTTCAGGCGCGTGCCGAACTGGTATTCCTGACTGCCGATTTCGACCCGCGCCACGTCACCGATGCGCACGGTGGAACCGTCCGGATTGGCCTTGAGCACGATGTCGGCGAATTCTTCCGGGGTCGACAACTGACCTTTCACCAGAATGGTCGCCGTGATTTCCTGCGCGGACGGGCTCGGCAAATCGCCAATGCTGCCCGCCGACACCTGGGCGTTTTGCGCGACGATGGCGGCGTTGACGTCGGCCGGGGTCAGGTTGAAACCGATCAGCTTCTGCGGATCGATCCAGATGCGCATCGCTCGTTCGGCGCCATACAACTGCGCCTTGCCGACACCGTCGATGCGCTTGATCTCGTTCATCACGTTGCGCGCCAGATAGTCACTGAGCGCCACGTCATCGAGTTTGCCGTCGCTGGAGGTCAGGGTGATCAGCAACAGGAAACCGGCAGAGACTTTTTCAACCTGCAAGCCCTGCTGGGTGACGGCTTGCGGCAGGCGCGACTCGACCACTTTGAGCCGGTTCTGCACGTCGACCTGAGCCAGCTCGGGGTTGGTGCCCGGCTGGAAGGTGGCCTTGATCGTTGCGCTGCCGAGGCTGCTCTGCGATTCGAAATACAGCAGGTGATCAGCGCCGTTCAACTCTTCCTCGATCAGGCTGACCACGCTTTCATCGACGGTTTGCGCCGAGGCGCCGGGGTACACGGCGTAGATTTCGATCTGCGGCGGCGCGACGTCGGGGTACTGCGCCACCGGCAATTGCGGAATGGCCAGCGCACCGGCCAACAGGATGAACAGGGCGACAACCCAGGCGAACACCGGGCGATCGATAAAGAACTGCGGCATATAAAAGCGTCCTGCTTACTGACCAGAGGTCTGGGCAAGTGGAAGAGGGGTGTCGTCGATCTGCACTTTTTCGCCGGGACGGGCGTGTTGCAGGCCTTCGATGACAATGCGGTCGCCGGGCTTGAGGCCGCCGGTGACGATCCAGCGCTCGTTCTGCACGGCGCCCAGTTGCACCGGTTGCTGCGCCACGCGCAGTTGCTCGTCGATGGTCAGCACGTGGGCCACGCCGGCGCTGTCACGCTGGATGGCGCGTTGCGGCACGGTGATACCGTGCTGAATGACGGCTTGTTCAAGGCGTACGCGGATGAAGCTGCCCGGCAACAGGTCGAGGTCCGGGTTGGGGAACTCGCTGCGCAGAATGATCTGGCCGGTGCCCGGATCGACAGTGATGTCGCTGAACAGCAACTTGCCCGGCAACGGATACAGACTGCCGTCATCCTGAATCAGCGTGGCCTTGACCTGATCCCGACCGACTTCCTGCAATTGCCCGGAACGGAAGGCGCGACGCAGCTCATTCAGTTCACGGGTCGACTGGGTGAGGTCGGCATGGATCGGATTGAGCTGCTGAATCAGCGCCAGTGGCGTGGTTTCGTTCTGCCCGACCAGCGCACCTTCTGTGACCAGTGCGCGCCCGACGCGCCCGGAAATCGGCGCGGTGACGGTGGCGTAACCCAGATTCAGCTTCGCCCGTTCCACAGCGGCTTTATTGGCCGCCACATCGGCGGCGGTTTGCCGGGCATTGGCGCGGGCGTTGTCGTAGTCCTGGGCGCTGATGGCCTTGTCGTCGATCAACTGCGCGTAGCGCTGTTCCTGCAACTTCGCCTGGAAGGCGTTGGCCTCGGCCTTGCGCAGCGCGGCTTCGGCGCTGTCGAGGTCAGCCTTGAACGGTGCCGGGTCGATGCGGAACAGCACGTCGCCCTTTTTCACGTCGCTGCCTTCGCGGTAGGTGCGTTGCAGCACCACGCCAGCCACCCGGGCACGCACTTCGGCGATCCGCGGCGCGGCGATGCGTCCGCTCAGTTCGCTGCTGATCGTCAGGGGGCGGGCCTCGATGGTTTCGATACGCACGGTGGCCGGCGGCGCTTCCTCTTCGGCCTTAGAGGACGAATCACAGGCGCCCAGCAACAGCGCCGTGGCGATCAGGCCGAGCCCGGCCAGAAGATTTTTCGACATGTACCACCCCCAATATTGAAGCCCGCATCCTACGGCCAGACGCCGAGGGTAGCGGTGAAGCTTTGTAGCCGCTGTGTGAAATTGTGTAAGGGTTTTACTCAGGTACGGGTGAGGGCGTATATCCTTTACGCCTTGAATTCTTTTGTGACGGTCAGGCCGCTTTCGCGAGCAGGCTCGCTCCCACATGGGTTTTGTGAACGACGCAAAGTCAATGTGGGAGCGAGCCTGCTCGCGAAGAGGGCCTGACATCCACCACAGCAATATCTGGACACCCCATGCCCAACATCCTCCTGGTCGAAGACGACACCGCCCTCGCCGAACTGATTTCCAGCTACCTAGAGCGCAACGGCTACTCCGTCAGCGTGATCGGGCGTGGCGACCATGTGCGCGAGCGGGCGCGGATCAATCCGCCGGACCTGGTGATCCTCGACCTGATGCTGCCCGGCCTCGACGGCCTGCAGGTCTGTCGTTTGCTGCGGGCGGATTCGGCGACGCTGCCGATCCTGATGCTCACCGCCCGCGACGACAGCCACGATCAGGTGCTGGGTCTGGAAATGGGCGCCGACGATTACGTCACCAAACCGTGCGAGCCACGGGTTCTGCTGGCTCGCGTGCGCACCTTGTTGCGCCGCAGCAGCCTCGGCGAGCCGATGACCGTCAACGACCGGATTGTCATGGGCAACCTGTGCATCGACCTGTCCGAGCGCACCGTGACCTGGCGCGAGCAACCAGTGGAGTTGTCCAGCGGCGAATACAATTTGCTGGTGGTGCTGGCCCGGCATGCCGGTGAAGTGCTGAGCCGCGATCAGATCCTGCAACGCCTGCGCGGCATCGAGTTCAACGGCACCGACCGCTCGGTGGACGTGGCGATCTCCAAGTTGCGTCGCAAGTTCGACGACCACGCTGGCGAGGCGCGCAAGATCAAGACCGTATGGGGCAAGGGTTACCTGTTCAGCCGTTCCGAATGGGAATGCTGAGCTGATGTTCAGAATCCTGTTTCGCCTGTACCTGGTGACGATTGTCTCCTACAGCGCGGCGATCTATCTGGTGCCGGATCTGGTGATCATGGCGTTCCGCGATCGTTTCATCACCTACAACCTCGACTATTCCCGTGGCCTGCAATCGCTGATCACCCGCCAGTTCCACGCGGCGCCGCATGATCAATGGCCGGCACTGGCGCAGTCGATGGACAAGGACTTCCAGCCGCTGCACATCGTCCTGGCGCGCATCGACGACGCCGAGTTCACCGCCGCCGAGCAGGCGCGTCTGCGGCGTGGCGAGAACGTGGTGCGCATCGGTGACTGGGGTTGGCGCACATTGGCCGTCACGCCGCTGAATGACGATGTCGCGGTGCAAATGGTGGTGCCGCCGGATCCGCTGGACGTCAATCTGTTGTACTGGAGCATCAACGTGCTGATCGGCGCGAGCATGCTTGCCTGCCTGCTGCTGTGGATCCGCCCGCACTGGCGCGATCTGGAACGCCTCAAAGGCGCCGCCGAGCGTTTCGGCAAGGGCCACCTGAGCGAGCGCACACAAATCCCGGCCAGTTCCAACATCGGCAGTCTGGCCAATGTCTTCGACACCATGGCCGGCGACATCGAGAACCTGCTCAACCAGCAGCGCGACCTGCTCAACGCGGTGTCCCACGAATTGCGCACGCCGCTGACCCGCCTGGATTTCGGTCTGGCCCTGGCGTTGTCCGATGAACTGCCACCCGCCAGCCGCGAGCGCCTGCAGGGGCTGGTGGCGCACATTCGCGAACTGGATGAGTTGGTGCTGGAGTTGTTGTCCTACAGCCGCCTGCAGAACCCGGCGCAATTGCCCGAGCAGGTCGAGGTGTCGCTGGACGAGTTCATCGACAGCATTCTGGGCAGCGTCGATGAAGAACTGGATTCACCGGACATCGTCATCGACGTGCTGCTGCACGGCCAGCTTGAGCGTTTTACGCTGGACCCGCGCCTGACCGCACGGGCCATCCAGAACCTGCTGCGCAATGCCATGCGCTACTGCGAGAAACGCATTCAAATTGGCGTGCAGGTCAGCCCCGATGGCTGCGGGATCTGGGTCGACGACGATGGCATTGGCATCCCGGACGACGAGCGTGAGCGGATTTTCGAGCCGTTCTATCGGCTTGATCGCAGTCGTGATCGGGCTACCGGCGGTTTCGGCCTGGGCCTGGCGATCAGCCGCCGGGCGCTGGAGGCGCAGGGCGGGACGTTGACGGTGGAGAGTTCGCCGCTGGGTGGCGCGCGGTTCCGGTTGTGGCTACCGACTGCTGCCTAGCTGAAGTGAAGGAGTAACTGTGGCGAGGGAGCTTGCTCCCGCTCGGCGGCGAAGCCTTCGCAAAACCGGCAACCGCCGCCGGGTTGCAGATCGCCTGGGGCCGCTTCGCAGCCCGGCGGGAGCAAGCTCCCTCGCCACAGGGATTGCGGTAGTTGTGTCAGATCAACTGGTTCGACTGAATCAGGCCAACCCCGGCCGTCTGCATCCGCTCCATGGCCGCCGCCAGTGATCCATTCATATCAATGGCGCGGCAGGCATCCAGCACCACGAACGTATTGAAACCCGCCGCCCGGGCATCCAGCGCCGAAAACATCACGCAGAAATCCAGCGCCAGCCCGACCATGTACACCGTGTCGACACCGCGCTCCTTCAAATAACCGGCCAGCCCCGTGGTGGTACGCCGGTCTGCCTCGAGAAACGCCGAATAGCTGTCGATATCAGGATTGCAGCCCTTGCGGATGATCAGTTGCGAGTGCGGCAGATCCAGTTCCGGGTGAAACTCGGCACCGGCGGTGCCTTGCACGCAGTGTTGCGGCCAGAGTGTCTGTTCGCCGTAGGGCAACTGAATCACGTCGTTAGGCTTGCGCCCGGGGTGACTCGAGGCAAAGGACGCGTGGCCCGCCGGGTGCCAGTCCTGGGCAATCACCACCTGTTTGAACAGGCCACCGAGGCGATTGATCAACGGCACGATCAGATCGCCTTCGGGCACGGCCAACTGGCCGCCGGGGGTAAAGTCGTTCTGCACGTCAATGACCAGCAGGGCGGTGCGGGGTGAAATCGGCATCGGTGTTTCCTCCTTGGATAATCACCCGCTCAGCATAGTGCCAACGGCACTCAGGCGCCCAGCTTGTCGATCAAGTGGCTGGCCAGGTCTTCCAGCGCCGGCGCCGGGTTGTGCCCGATCAACATCCACGCATGCTCACCTTCGGTCCAGTACACCACGTTCATCTCGTGCCGGCGTTCGTGGGCCAATGGCTGGCTGCCGCTGTTGGAGCGGGTCACGCACAACGCCAGCGGCCCATGCCTGGCGTCGAGATAGGTCAGTTGTGCAATCGGCACGCCGTCGTACTCAAGCATCTGTGCACGCTTGAGTTCCGCACCCGGCAATGTCACCCGCGCTGGCGACAGGTTCAGGCCCAACCGGGCATCCACCGCACGCAGTTGCGCGCGTTGACTGGCTTCGTCGCTTGGCAGGTGATCAAGGGTCTGTGGCACATACAGCGCCATGTAGTCGCCCACCAGAGCGCGCCAGTTATGCGATTGCTGCGCCTGCCAGGCGATAAACAGGCGATCGGCCAGGACCCCGCCGGCCAGCAGACCTGCAGCGGCCGCACCGATGAACCAGCGACGGCTCAGACCTGGGCGCTGGGGCGGTGCGATGGCGTCGAGGCGCGCCTGCAGACGGTCCAGCGGCGCCTGTTGCGCCAGTTCGTCGTAGGCTTCCTTGTACGGCAGGCTGCTGCGGTCGAGCCACTGCACGCGCAGGCTGAGCAACGGGTCGTCGGCAATCGCGCTGTCGAGTTGGCTGCGGTAGGCCGGGTCCAGCTCGTCATCGAGGTAGGCCGTCAGTTGTTCGTCGGAGGGTCTGTTCATGGGTGGTCACCTCCGGTGGCTTTCGGCACGGTTTGCAGGGGCGGGTATTCCGCCAGTTTCAGGCGCGCGGTGGCCAGGCGACTCATCACCGTACCGATCGGCACTTGCAGGATGTCGGCGACTTCGCGGTAGGACAGGCCTTCGACATACGCCAGGTACACGGTTTCGCGCTGGGCTTCGGGCAAGGCATCGACCCGGCGAATGACTTGCGCGGCCATCACATGCGTCTGCGCGGCGTATTCGCCGTCGAAGGCCAGCTGCCCGTCGGCATCGACCTGACCCGCACCCTGACGAACCCGGCGCGCGCGCACTTCGTTGAGCCAGATCGAGTGCAGGATGCTCAACAGCCAGCGATCCATGCGCGTGCCGGCCACGTATTGACCGGCACGCTCCAGCGCCCGCACACAGGTTGCCTGCACCAGATCCTCGGCCACGTGCCGATTGCGCGACAGCAGCAGACCGTAGCGCCACAGGCGCGCCAGATGCTGTCCGAGTTCTGCTCTGAATGCCTGATCGCTGACGATGATGGCCTTCCTTTATCTATTTCAGGTTTTCGATGAATCGTTGATGGCTTCGGCCAGGTCCTGGTATTCCTCGCAGGAGGTGCCGCAGATCGATTTGATTTGCTGCAACTGTTCCTGCGCCAGGTCGACGCGGCCTTTGATCACATAGGCCTCGCCGAGGTATTCCCGCACTTGCGCGTACTGCGGATCGAGTTTTACCGATTGCAGGTAATAGTGGATGCCCTCATCGGTGCGCCCCAGTTTGCGTGTGGCGTAACCACGATAGTTAAGGGCTTTGGCGGTGTTCGGTTGTTTCAGCGTGTCGAGCAGGGCCAGGGCTTCTTCGTATCGACCGTCCTTGGCCAATCTATAGGCGTAATCGGTCCGATCGGCATCCGGCACGGCGCTGCTGGTCTGCATCACGCATTTCTGCGATTTACTGTCCCAGACCTGGCCTTTGGGGCAGTTGGGTTTCTGCACGGGCGCGCTTTCATCGCCATTGGCAAACGCCATCGACGCGGACAGCGCGGTCACCAGCAGCAACGGGGCGGCGAACATAACGGAACGGATAGTCATGGGCAAGGCTCCACAGAGGGTTATGTTTCACTTTAAACACCACAGCACGGCATTTTATTCATTGCTTTGTCAGGGTCTGTTCAAGGTACGCGCAAATCGTGGCGGTATGCTCAGAAACGCCAGCCGTCCATCCAGCGCCTTGCCATGCCGCCGCGCTGACACCCGAGGAACTGCCATGAAAGATCAGGTCCATCATTGCGCTGCCGCCGGCTACAGGATTGCCGCCGATACCTACGTCAAGGGCCGCCCCGACTATCCGCCGCAAGTCAGTCAGTGGCTGACGCAGACCCTGGGCCTGGACCGTCACAAGACCGTCATCGATCTGGGCGCTGGCACCGGCAAGTTCACCGGGCGGCTGGCGGCCACCGGCGCGCAGGTGATCGCAGTGGAACCGGTGGCGCAGATGCTGGAAAAGCTCTCTGCTGCCTGGCCTGAGGTGCTGGCCGTGAGCGGCACCGCGACCGATTTGCCGCTGCCAGATACGTCGGTGGATGTGGTGGTCTGCGCCCAGGCGTTTCATTGGTTCGCCACGACGCAAGCCTTGACCGAAATTGCCCGGGTGCTCAAGCCCGGTGGCAAGCTTGGCCTGATCTGGAACCTGCGCGACACGCAAGTCAGCTGGGTGCCGAAACTCGACGCGATCGTCAATGCCCAGGAAGGCGACACCCCGCGTTATTACACCGGCCAATGGCGTCAGGCGTTCCCGCATCCGGCGTTTGGCCCGCTGCAAGTGCAGCGGTTTCACCACGGGCATACCGGCTCGCCCGAGGACGTGATTTTCAATCGGGTGCGTTCCACCAGTTTCATCGCCGCATTGCCCCAGGCGCAGCGCGACAAGGTCGATGAGCAGATCCGCGCACTGATTGCCTCGGAGCCGGCGTTGCGTGGGCGGCATGTGCTGACGGTGCCTTATGAGACGGCAGCGTATGTGGTGGTGAAGGGCGGTTAGATCGGCGGTGCAGCCCTTCGCGAGCCTGCTCGCGAAGAGGCCAGCCCTGACACTGCATCTTTCGACCAGTCCCGCATTTGGCCGAACCGCCATCGTGATGCCTTGTTATAGTTCGGGCCTCATTTTCTGCCCGGTAAAGGATCACTGCCATGTCTCAATACACCGCCTTCAGCGTCGAACTGGCCGACAACATCGCTCATGTGCAGATCAATCGTCCGGAAAAGATCAACTCGATGAACGCCGCGTTCTGGAGCGAGATCGTCGAGATTTTCCAGTGGATCGATGACACCGACGAAGTGCGGGTGGTGGTGCTCAGTGGCAATGGCAAACACTTTTCTTCCGGCATCGATCTGATGATGCTCGCCGGCGTCGCCAATGAGCTGGGCAAGGACGTTGGCCGTAATGCGCGCCTGCTGCGGCGCAAGATCCTCACCCTGCAAGCCTCGTTCAACGCCGTCGACAACTGCCGCAAACCGGTGCTGGCCGCGATTCAAGGCTACTGCCTGGGCGGCGCGATCGACCTGATCGCGGCCTGCGACATGCGCTACGCCGCCGAAGACGCGCAATTCTCGATCAAGGAAATCGACATCGGCATGGCCGCCGATGTTGGCACTTTGCAACGGTTGCCACGGATCATCGGCGACGGCATGCTGCGTGAACTGGCTTATACCGGTCGCACCTTTGGCGCCGAAGAAGCGCGCAGCATTGGCCTGGTCAATCGCGTGTACAGTGACAAGGAACTGCTGCTCGAAGGCGTGATGGACATTGCTCGCGACATCGCCGGCAAGTCGCCGATTGCGGTCACTGGCACCAAGGAAATGATCAGCTACATGCGCGACCATCGCATCGACGACGGACTTGAATACGTTGCCACTTGGAACGCCGCCATGTTGCAATCCACCGACTTGCGCGTGGCCATGGCCGCCCATATGAGTAAACAGAAACCCGAATTTCTGGATTGAGAAACCATGACAGCTCGCTGGACCACTGCAGTACTGGACACCGATCAACCCGGCGGCTGGGCCGTGGCGCGCAGCCCCGAAGGCTTTCTGTTCGATGACAACGGCGTGCTGTTCCCCCGGGAATGGCTCAAGCGTCAGGACCTCTCGGTCCTCGCCGAACACGGTATAGGCCATCTCGATGGCGAACCGGTGTATCTGCTGGAGCTGCACAGTTCCAGTGAGGTGCCGGGCTGCGACTGGAAAGGCCTGCGGGCGTTCATGCTCGATGGTGATCACACCGTCTACAAGGTGCTGGGGTATGCCGCGCAGATCGGCACCTGGGCGCGCGAGCATCGCTATTGCGGCAATTGCGGTCAGGCCATGACCCAAGTGCCACGGGAGCGGGCGATGTATTGCCAGCCGTGTGAGCTGCGCAGTTACCCGCGCATCTCACCGAGCATGATCGTGCTGGTTACCCGTGGCGACGAGATCTTGCTGGCGCGCTCACCGCGGTTTGTCACCGGGGTCTACAGCACGTTGGCAGGCTTCGCCGAGCCGGGCGAGTCGGCGGAGGACTGCCTGATTCGCGAGGTGCGCGAGGAGGTCAGTATCGAAGTGAAGAACATCCAGTACAAGGGCAGCCAGTGCTGGCCGTTCCCGCATTCGATGATGCTGGGGTTCCATGCCGAATACGCTGGTGGCGAGATCATCCGTCAGGAAGACGAGATCGAAGACGCCCAGTGGTTCAACGTGCACGATTTGCCGCCGTTGCCGGCGTCAAAATCGATTGCCCGTTACCTGATCGACGTCTACGTGGCGCGCCGTTTAGGCCACGCTGAACCAGTGTTGCCAGGCTAGGCGCACGGTCAGCCCCAGCACCACGGTGATGAACACCGGACGAATGAACTTGGCGCCGCCGCTGATTGCGGTGCGCGCCCCGAAGAATGCGCCGACCATCACCGACAGGCCCATGCTCAGGCCGATGATCCAGTCCACTTGCCCGGAAAACACAAACACCGACAGCGCCGCAATGTTGCTGACGAAGTTCATGCTGCGCGCCACGCCGCTGGCCTTGACCAGATCGATCGGGTAGAGCAGCAGGCTGCTGACGGTCCAGAACGCACCGGTGCCGGGGCCGGCCACGCCGTCATAGAAACCGAGGCTGAAGCCCTGGGTCGATTGCCATTTCTTCTTGATCGGTGCATCGCTGTCCAGCGGCGCTTTTGGCGTACCGCCGAACAACAGGTAAACGCCGCAGGCGAAGACGATCACCGGCAGCATCTTGTTCAGCCATTCCGCTGGCAGGTAGTGGGCGACGATGGCACCGGTCAGTGCGCCGACCAGGGTGCCGATGATCGCATGCGTCCACTGCCGAGGGTGGAACAGCTTGCGCCGGTAGAAAGTGAAGCTGGCGGTGGCCGAACCGAAGGTCGAACTCAACTTGTTGGTGCCCAGCACCAGGTGCGGCGGCAGGCCGGCGGTGAGCAGTGCTGGCGTGGTCAATAGACCGCCACCGCCGGCAATGGCGTCGATGAAACCGGCAAGGAAAGCGACGAGGGCCAGGATGGCGAGGGTGGTGAGGTCAACGCTGAGTTCGAAAGGCATGGAATCGGCTTATTCGGCAGGGCGCAGAACGGGAGCTGCGGGGAAGGGCTGACATGTTACTCATTTCCAAGTGTTGCGGCGACCCGTATGGCCCCATCGCGAGCAGGCTCACTCCTACAGGGGGAGCGCATTTCAAATGTAGGAGTGAGCCTGCTCGCGATAGGGTCAGTCCTTTCAACTCAAAACCCAACTGTTGCCCACTCAACACCCATACAACAAAGCACCCTCCAGCCGTGCAGTCAAAACCCCATGAAGCCCAACAAAACCAGGCATTTCAAGCCTGGCACGCTTGCTGCTCTATCACCCCCATCTCCGCAAATGTCCCGAGGACACGCCAATGAGCAAGCAAGCCGTGAAATTCGCCTACTGGGTGCCGAACGTCAGTGGTGGGCTGGTGGTCAGCAAGATCGAGCAGCGCACCGACTGGGGCATCGACTACAACCGCAAACTGGCGCAGCTCGCCGAGGCCGCGGGGTTCGAATATGCCCTGACGCAGATCCGTTTCACCGCCGGTTACGGTGCCGAGTTCCAGCATGAATCGGTGGCGTTCAGTCATGCGCTGCTGGCCGCCACCAGCAAACTCAAGGTGATCGCGGCGATTTTGCCGGGGCCGTGGCAACCGGCGCTGGCGGCCAAACAACTGGCAACCATCGATCAACTCACCAATGGCCGGATCGCGGTGAACATCGTCAGTGGCTGGTTCAAGGGCGAATTCCAGGCCATCGGTGAACACTGGCTGGAGCACGACGAGCGTTATCGGCGCTCCGAGGAGTTCATCCGTTCGCTGCGCGGGATCTGGAGCCAGGACAACTTCACCTTTCGCGGCGACTTCTACCGTTTCGACAATTACAGCCTCAAACCCAAACCGCTGGGGCGTCCGGAAATTTTCCAGGGCGGCAGTTCACGCGCGGCACGCGACATGGCGGCGCGGGTGTCCGACTGGTATTTCACCAACGGCAACAGCGTCGAGGGGATCAAGGCGCAGGTCGATGACATCCGCGCCAAAGCCGCGGCGAACAATCATTCAGTGAAGATCGGCGTCAATGCCTTTGTGATTGCCCGCGACACCGAGGAAGAGGCACGCGCCGTGCTGGCGCAGATCATCGATCAAGCTGACCCGGAAGCGGTGAATGCCTTTGGCGACGCTGCGAAGCAGGCGGGCAGGGCGTCGCCGGAGGGCGAGGGCAACTGGGCGAAATCGACGTTCGAGGATCTGGTGCAATACAACGATGGCTTCAAGACCAACCTGATCGGCACACCCTTGCAGATTGCCGAGCGGATTGTCGCGCTGAAGGCGGTGGGGGTTGATCTGGTGCTGGCGGGGTTTCTGCACTTTCAGGAAGAGGTGGAGTATTTCGGCCGGCGGGTGTTGCCGTTGGTGCGCGAGCTGGAGGCTGAAAAGACTGCCGCCGTCGCCTGAACACCACAAAACCCTGTAGGAGTGAGCCTGCTCGCGATTGCGTATGAACATTCAATATTCAGGTTGACTGACACACCGCTATCGCGAGCAGGCTCACTCCTACAATTGGAACTGTGTGAACTTACAGACCGAGTTCGGACAGCCCCGGATGATCATCCGGACGCCGCCCCAGTGGCCAGTGGAACTTGCGCTCGCTTTCCTTGATCGGCATGTCGTTGATGCAGGCATAACGCTGGAACATCAGGCCGTGCTCGTCGAACTCCCAGTTTTCATTGCCGTAGGAGCGGAACCAGTTGCCCGAATCGTCGTGCCATTCATAGGCGTACCGCACGGCGATGCGTGTATCGGAGTAGGCCCAGAGCTCCTTGATCAAACGGTAGTCCAGCTCTTTGGCCCATTTGCGGGTCAGGAACGCTTTGGCTTCTTCGCGGTTGTGGGCGAACTCGGCGCGGTTACGCCATTGGGTGTCCAGGGTATAGGCCAGCGATACCTTCTCGGGATCGCGGGAATTCCAGCCATCTTCGGCCAGACGAACTTTTTCAATGGCCGATTCACGATTGAACGGCGGTAAAGGCGGACGCACTTGGGCAGCAGTCGACATTTTCAGTCTCCCGATCTAATTAACGATTAAACAACGGTCAGGCTTATTTAAGGCGTTACAGGTCCAATAACTTACGCGCCATGCATTGCGCATTATCAGCGGCACTGTGATCACCCATCACAAGCGCTACGGTAATGGCGCCGTCAATCAGGATCAGCAACTGTCTGGCCAGCCGTTGCGGGTCCTCGGTGCCATGTTCGGTACACAGCTCGCACAGGTAGTCGAGCAGTTTCTGTTTGTGGTCTTTGGCGACCTGACGCACCGGGTCTTCGGGGTCACCGGTTTCGCCACTGGTGTTAATGAAAGCGCAGCCGCGAAAGCCTTCCGAGGCGAACCAGCTCTTGAGTACGGTGAACAGGTTGAGCAGGCGATCGGCCGGGGTTTCGGCCTCATCGACCGCGCTGCGGTACCACTGCATCCAGCGCACGTCACGGCGTTGCAGGGCGGCGACGGTCAACGCCTCCTTGTTGGCGAAGTAGCGGTAGATGCTCTTTCTGGAGACGCCGGCGGTTTTCACCAGGAGATCCATGCCGGTGGCTGCGATGCCACTTTTGTAGATCAACTTTTCGGTGACATCCAGAATGATGTCGCGGGTCGAGGTGTCAGTGATTTCGTTCATGTGGCGAACAGTAGAACGTTCGTTCTCCTTGCGCAAGCTGTTTTTAAGATCAACAGATCGCAGCCTCCGGCAGCTCCTGCACGGATCCCTGTAGGCGCTGCCGGAGGCTGCGATCTTTCGATCTCTTTACAGACCCTCACAAGACCCGAACCGGTTGATGGTGTAAGCTCTCGGGTTCTTCGGATTCGACCCATTGCGAGCCCTATGCCGTTGCTTTTCAAACGCTCTCTGCTGCCCAAACTGCGCAGCTTTCCGCTGACTGCCGAGGCCGTGACCATTCTGTCCGGCGCCGCCGAGTTCCGTCGTTGCCTGCTGGAGAAAATCGCCGAGGCGACCCAGCGCATCTACATCGTCGCGCTGTATCTGCAGCATGACGAGGCCGGTCAGGAAATCCTCGATGCCTTGCACGCCGCCAAGCTCAAGCGTCCCGAGCTGGAAATTGTCGTGGTGGTCGACTGGCTGCGCGCTCAGCGCGGGCTGATCGGTGCCGGCAAACAGCCGGGCAACGCCGCGTGGTATCAGGAAATGACCCGCACTCACCAGAGTGAAGTGCCGGTCTATGGCGTTCCGGTGCAGACCCGCGAGCTGTTCGGCGTCCTGCACTTGAAAGGTTTCGTGATCGACGATTGCGTGGTCTACAGCGGTGCGAGCCTGAACAATGTGTACCTGCACAAGTTCGAAAAGTACCGTTTCGACCGTTACCACGTGCTGCACAGCCGCGAACTGGCGGACTCGATGCACCATCTGGTCAAGCACGGTCTGATCGAATCCAAGGCCGTGCATCGCCTCGACCTGCCGAACCTGCCGACCACCCGCAGCCTGCGCAACGACATCGGCGATTTGCGCAGCCGTCTCAAATACGCGGCATACGACACTAGCGCCGGCAGCACGGCGCATGACGGTCTGTCGGTGAGCCCGCTGCTCGGCGTGGGCAAGAACAACCCGCTGAACCGGGTGATTGTCGAATTGATTGCCAGCGCGCAACAGCAGCTGACCATCTGCACGCCGTACTTCAACCTGCCGCTGCCGATCATCCGCGAGGTCAACCGCGCGCTGGCCCGTGGGGTGAAGATCGACATCGTGGTCGGCGACAAGACGGCCAACGACTTTTACATCCCGCCAAGCGAGCCGTTCAAGGTGATTGCGGCGTTGCCGTACCTGTACGAAATCAGCCTGCGCCGCTTCGCCAAGCGGCATCAGCGCAACATCGACAGCGGTCAGTTGAACCTGCACCTGTGGCGTGACGGCGACAACAGCTATCACCTCAAGGGCATGTGGATCGACCAGCGTTATACGCTGCTGACCGGCAACAACCTCAATCCACGGGCGTTCCGCCTGGACCTGGAAAACGCGCTGCTGATCGATGATCCGCAAGGCGAGTGGCTGCAGCCACGGGCGAAGGAGCAGGAAGAGATCTTCCGCAACACCACGCGGATCGCCAGCTTCCAGAACCTGGAAACCTTGCCGGAGTACCCGGCGGCGGTGGCGAAGTTTTTGAAGCGGGTGAGCCGGGTGCGGATCGAGCGGTTGCTCTACCGGATTTTGTAAACCTTCAGACTATTCGTTGCGGTTAAAACCGCTATCGCGAGCAGGCTCACTCCTACAGGGGAATGCATTCCAACTGTAGGAGTGAGCCTGCTCGCGATGGGGCACTTAAGGCCTCTACATCAATCAGTTCAGGCCGAGCTTGCCACGCAACGTGGAAAGATCTTCCGCCAAGGTATTGACCGGGCCAACCAGCGCCTTGCGGTCGTTGTCCTTCACTTTGTCATACGTCTCGAAACCACCGTCCTTGGTCTTGTACTTGGCGAGGATCTTGTCCACGGTGGCGAAGTTCTTGTCGACTTTGGCGACGAACGCCTTGTCCTGTTTCTCGATCTGCGGACGGAACAGGTCGACGATTTTCTTCGCCCCGTCGATGTTGCCCTGGAAGTCATACAGGTCGGTGTGGCTGTAACGGTCTTCTTCGCCCGAGATCTTGGTCGCCGCGACTTCTTCCAGCAGCGCGGCCGCACCACCGACAACTTTTTCCGGCGGGAAGGTCAGGCCGGCCACGCGGGTCTGCAGGTCTTTCACATCGCTGTCCAGCTTGTCCGCCAGGGCGGTCAGGCCTTCGGTGCTCTTCTCCGAGAACAGCGAGTATTCGAGGCGGTGGAAACCGGTGAAGTCTTCAGCCTTCACGCCTTTTTCGTGGTCGTCGACGCGGGAGTCGATGGACGCATCGAGGTCACTGAACAGCTCGGCAATCGGCTCGATCGACTCGTAGTAGACGCGGGTCGGTGCGTAGAGCTTTTGCGCGGTGGCCAGATCGCCTTTCTTCACCGCATCGGTGAACTGTTTGGTGTGGCTGCCCAGCTCATCCAGTTGCTCGGTGACGTAGATCTTGTAGTCCGACACCGGCCCGACCAGATCCAGAGGCGCGGTCGCGGCGAATGCCGACAGCGGGGTGTTGAGCAATCCGAGGGTCAGCATTAAGGCGAGTGGCGACTTTTTCATGTAACGGCTCCAAAGGTTTTTTATGGTTAGGCAGCTGTTTTGGGTTGTGTGGCGTTGAGCAGCGAGCGACCGATGAAATCCTTGTCGCCGGTGACACCCGGCAGGGTGAAGAAGTAGCCACCGCCGACCGGTTTGAGGTATTCCTCAAGCGGCTCGCCGTTGAGGCGGGTCTGCACGGTGATGAAGCCTTTTTCCAGATCGGCCTGGTAGCAGATGAACAGCAGGCCCATGTCGAGCTGGCCGTTCTTGTTGACGCCGTTGGAGTAGTTGAACGGCCGACGCAGGATCAGGTTGGCCTGGCTCGCGGCGGTGCGCGGGTTAGCCAGACGGATGTGCGCGTCGAGCTTGGTCAGCTTGCCTTCCGGGTCCTTGCTGTAATCCGGGACCTCGGTTTCATGCTGGGCGCCCATCGGTGCGCCGGTGGTCTTGACCCGGCCGATGATGCTTTCCTGTTCCTGCAACGGCGTACGGTCCCAGCGTTCGACGAAGTTGCGAATGATCCGCACCGCTTGATAGCTGCCGTGCGCGGCCCAGGCCGGCTCGTCGCTGCCCGGTTGCACCCAGACAATCTTGTCCATCGCCTTGGCGTCGTTGGAATCGGGGTTGGCCGAACCATCGCGAAAACCAAGGAAGTTGCGCGCCGATTGTGCCGGCACCCCCGGTTTGGCCGGAGCTTGCGGCGGCACGCTGCCTTCCTGTTTCCAGCGCACCAGCAGCAGGTCCGGCAGGTTCTTGACGATGTCGCGCAGGGCGTGAATGTTGGTGTCGGCGGTGTTCGAGCAGAACTGCAGGCTCAGGTCGCCGTGGCAGCAATCGGCCTCCAGCGCATCGTTGGGAAAACCGACCATGCGTTGCAGGCGTTTCGGTTTGGCAGCGGCCAGGCCAAAGCGCTCGTCGAACAGCGATGCGCCCACCGACACGGTAATGGTCAGGTTGTCCGGGGTCACCACCGGGCCGAGGATGCCGGAATCCGTTGGCGGCAGTTTCGGGTCGATCTGCGCCACCGGGCCGCCCTTCATCAGGAACGCAATGCGTTCGTTGAGGGTACGGAACAGCCGCTCGAGGTCTTCGCGATCGCTGGCCAGCACGTCGAACGAGACGAACATGCCGGACGCCGGGCGCGGGGTGACGATGCCGGTCTGGTGCACGCCGTGAAAGTCGTGGCGGTCTTCGGTCTTGTCGCTGCTCGGCGCTTCGGTGACTTGCGCCGGGGCGGCGGCCATCGCCGGGCAGCTCAGGGCCGAACCGGCCAGGGCGACACCGGCGACACCCATGCCCATCAGGAGGCGGCGACGTTGCAGATCGAGGTTTTGCAAATCTTTCATCGGTATTCGTCTTCTGCTTACAGGCCGGAGAGGCCGAGGGCGGGATCGATGCCATCCAGAGCGTCGGCGAGAGCCTTGGCCTTGTCGGCGATCTGTTTGCGTTGTTCGCCACTGACCGTGTCGTAAGTGGCGTAGCCGTCCTTGACCTTGAAGCTGTTCAACAGGGTGTCGAAATCGCTCAGCGCGGTATCGATTTTCGGCAGCAGCTCCGGCGCCGATTTGTTCAGCATCGGCCGCAGCAACTCGACGACCTTGTGTGCGGTTTGCAGGTTGCCGGCGAAACCGTTGAGGTCGCCGTGGCTGTAGCGTTCTTCTTCACCACTGGCGGCGCGCACGTCGGCCAGGGTGTTGAGGTTGCGCACCACGATGTCCACCAACTGCTCCGGTGGCAGTGATTGGGCCAGCAGTTGCTGTTTGAGCGTGGTGACGTCGGCCAGCAGGCGCTCGGCGACCGGCGTCAGGCTGTCGAGACTGCGTTGCCGGAACAGCGCGTATTCGACCCGATGGAAACCGACGAACGCCGGATCCTGCTCGCGCTTTTCGAAATAATCGGCGCGGGCATTGATGCTGTTGTCCAGTTCCGCCAGGCGTTGCGCGGCGGGGGCCAGGCGCTGGTAAGCGGCACGCGCCGGCAGGTACAGCGCCTGCGCCTGACTCAGGTCGCCGCTGGTAATCGCCTGATTCAGGGCAGTCACGGCTTTGAACAGCGCGCTGCTCTGGCTCGCCAGATACACGCGGAATTCCGACAGTGGCCCAACGAAGGCGACCATCGACGGCTTGGCCTTGGCGGCAGCGTCGGAGGCGGCGGTCGGCGTCACGTGCAGCACGCCACGCGGATTGCTCAACAGCCCGCAAGTGATGGCGTAGTCGCCGGGTTGCAGGTTGGCGTTGATCACCTGACTCAGGCCCGGGGCAATGTTCTCGCGCTCTTCGATCACCAGCACGCCGTCGAGGATTTCCCATTCCACCGCCCGGTCGGAGCGGTTGACGATGCGGAAACTGGCGCGGCCGGCGGGAACCGTCAGCTCGTTCGGATCGCAGCTGTGGGCGTTGATGTTGACCACCACTTCGTCGTGGTTGTGCTGACGCTTGGCGGCGGCCATTTTCGAGGCGTAGTAGAACAAGCCACCGGCGGCGATCATCACGACCACCGAACCGGCCACCGCCCAACGCAAGGCGCGGGGAGGCGAGGCCTGAGGAATATTAGGCTTTGACATGGGTGCCCTTATTGGCTGGAAACGGAAGACGATTGGCCGGCTGCGTTGGTACTGGAGGGCGGCGCGGGCAGGAAGAACATCACCAGCGCTATCACCAGATAAATCAGATACGCACCGAGGGTGCTGATGGTCGGCGCGTCCTGATAACCGAACATGCCGGCCAGCACCGAGCCCAGCGGGCCATCCATCGGCAGCGTCGCGCTGAAGTCGAACAGTACGGTTTGCAGGTGATTCCACACGCCGGCTTCATGCAGCGCCTGCACCGAGTTGGCGAGGATCCCGGCGGCGACCACCAGGATGAACAGCCCGGTCCACTTGAAGAACGCCGACAGGTTCAGGCGCATGCTGCCGCTGTAGATCAGAAAGCCGACGACGATCGCCAGCACTAGGCCAAGCAGGGCGCCAATCGGCGCGCTCGGGCCTTCGCTCTGCTGGAACACCGCGAGCAGGAAGAACACGGTCTCCAGGCCTTCACGGGCCACGGCGAAAAACACCATGGCGATCAGCGCGATCACCTGATGCCTGGAAGAGGTCAGGGCATGGTCCAGCGAAGCTTGCAGCGAATGCTTGATCGAACGCGCGACCTTGCGCATCCAGAACACCATCGAGCTGAGAATGCCCACGGCGACCAGACCGACTACACCTTCGAACAATTCCTGCTGTTTTTGCGGGAATTCGGCGCTGACCAGCTCCAGACCACCGCCGACCAGCAGCGCCAGCGCAGCGGCGAGAAACACGCCGATCCACACCGCCGGCATCCATTGGCCACGGCCGGTTTGTTGCAGGTAGCTGGCGATGATGCCAACGATCAGGGCGGCTTCAATGCCTTCGCGCAGCATAATCAGAAAAGGAACGAGCATTGTGGCAACCACGAGTCATTTAGATAGGTGGCTAAGTTGTAACATAATGACACTCATTCCCAAATGGGGATGGTTGACATTTACCTGAACATTCGCTGAACGACGCGTTTTTTATCCAGCCACTGTTCAACCTTGTGGGAGCGAGCCTGCTCGCGAATACGTGGCGTCAGTCGGCACAGTTTTTACTGATCCACCGCTTTCGCGAGCAGGCTCGCTCCCACAGGATCGGTGTTGTGCTGAGGATGGCTGCGTTAAGATGCCCGTCACTCGAAAACAACAAGGCCTGCCTCGCTCCATGTCGGAAAAAGACACCATCGCCGTGCAACTGGTGCGTGAAGCGCTGCTGCAAAGTTGTGCCCCGGGCGGGGCCACGGAAGACGTCTTGAACAAGGTCGGTATCGATTCCGCCTTGCTGCAAAGCGCAGCGGGCCGGGTTCCCGCCTCGCAATACGCGAAACTCTGGCGCTTGCTGGCCCGCCGTGGCGATGACGAGTTCTTCGGCATGGACCCGCGTCAGCTCAAGTCCGGCAGCCTCGAATTCCTCTGTCGCAGCGCCATGGCGCAACCGACCCTGGCCGCCGGCCTGAGCATGGGCCTGAATTTCCTCTCGTTGATGCTGGAAAAAATGCCCGCGCAACTGGTGCACCAGCAAAGCCTGGCGGAAATCGTCCTGCTCGAAGACGACCCCGAACCGCGCCGCGCTTTCACCTATTTCACCTATTGGATGATCGTCCACGGCGTGGCCTGCTGGCTGGCGGGGCGGCGGATTCCGATTCTGGCGATTGAACTGCGTTGCGCCGAGCCGGACTTTTGTGACGACTACCGGGTGATGTTCTCGGAAAACCTGCGTTTCGACCGTCCACGCACACGGATGATCTTCGCCGCCGACTGCCTGGATCTGCCGATCAAGCGCAGCGCCGAAGAGTTGAAGCGTTTTCTGGCCCACGCGCCGGCGAACATTCTGGTGAAATACCGCGATCCGGAGAGTCTTGCCAGCCGGATCAAACAAGACCTGCGCCAGTTGCCCGCCGAGCAGTGGCCGGAAACCGAGGCCCTCGCGCAACAATTGTGCATGTCCGCCTCAACTTTGCGTCGACGCTTGTCGGAAGAAGGGCAGACCTATCAAGGCCTCAAGGACAGCGTGCGCAAGGAATTGGCGATCACCTGGCTGGCGGAGCCGTCGATCAGTTTCGTCGAGATCGCCACACGGCTGGGGTTCGCCGATGCGAGCTCGTTCTACAAGGCCTTTCGCAAGTGGTCGGGGTCGAATCCGGGGCATTACCGTACGTTGATCCTTAGCGAAGCGATCTGATCCGGATTTTGTGGTGACCGATCCTGCCTCTTCGCGAGCAGGCTCGCTCCCACACTGTGCAATGCATTCCAGAGTAACCCCCTCCGACTATTTGCAATGCATTCCCTGTGGGAGCGAGCCTGCTCGCGAAAGCGTCCGCTCAGGCGCTACATGACTTGCCCCTTGGCCAAACCAATCAGCCAGATTGACAGCTTTGACCATTGCCCCAAGCCCTGCGCAGCGCGACTATCCCTGTGTTGTTTACGGTTCCCAGCCTAATAAAAACACAGAGGGATTCTGGCAATGCGCGATTACTTGTCTGCCACCGAACAGTTCAACTATCAGCACACTGTGAATGCGGCGCTCAGCGGCACGCTGGAGGCGCTCAACGCCTGTGTCGAATGTTGCGACCGGCACGCCTTGCCGGGGCGCATCGCGCTGTTCTGGGAGGGCCGCGACGGCGCCAGTGCGACGTATACCTTCAGCGAACTGCAGGACAAAGCCGCGCGTTTTGCCAATTTCCTCCTCGCCCAAGGCGTGCAGAAGGGTGACAAGGTCGCCGGCCTGCTGCCGCGCAATATCGAATTGCTCATTACCGTGTTCGCCACCTGGCGCATCGGCGCGGTGTATCAACCGCTGTTCACCGCGTTCGGCCCCAAGGCCATTGAACATCGCCTGACCAGTTCCGGCGCCAAAGTGGTGGTCACCGATGCGACCAACCGGCCGAAACTTGCGGAAGTCGCCGACTGCCCGACCGTGGTCACCGTCGGCGGCACCAAGGGCCAGGGCATCGTTCGTGGCGACTTCAGTTTCTGGGCCGAGCTGCCCAACCATTCCAACCTCTGCGAACCGGCGATGCTCACGGGCGAAGACCCGTTTCTGCTGATGTTCACCTCGGGCACCACCGGCCCGTCGAAAGCGCTGTCGGTGCCGCTCAAGGCCATCGTCGCGTTCCAGAGCTACACCCGCGACGCGGTGGATCTGCGCCCCGAAGATTCGTTCTGGAACGTCGCCGATCCGGGCTGGGCCTACGGCATCTATTTCGGCGTCACCGGGCCGATGGCGATGGGGCATCCGATCACCTTTTACGATGGCCCGTTCACCCTCGAAAGCACCTGCCGGGTCATCAACAAATATGGCATCACCAACCTCACTGGTTCGCCGACCGCGTATCGCCTGTTGATTGCCGGCGGCAACGAATTTGCCAAATCGATCAAGGGCAAGCTGCGCATCGTCAGCAGCGCTGGCGAGCCGCTGAACCCGGAAGTGATCCGCTGGTTTGCTGACAACCTCGGCGTGGTCATCCACGACCATTACGGCCAGACCGAACTGGGCATGGTCCTGTGCAACCACCACGGCCTGCAGCACCCGATCCACCTCGGCGCCGCTGGTTTCGCCTCGCCGGGCCATCGCATCGTGGTGCTCGACGAGCAGTACAACGAACTCGGCGTCGGCCAGCCCGGCATTCTCGCCATCGACCGCACGCAATCGCCAATGTGCTGGTTCGGCGGTTACGAAGGCGTACCGACTAAGGCCTTCGTCGGCAACTACTACCTGAGCGGCGACACGGTGGAGTGGAACCCCGACGGCAGCATCAGCTTCGTTGGCCGCAGCGATGATGTGATTACCACCTCGGGCTACCGCGTCGGGCCGTTCGACGTCGAAAGCGCGTTGATCGAACACCCGGCCGTGGTCGAGGCGGCGGTGGTCGGCAAGCCGGACCCGGAACGCACCGAACTGGTCAAAGCCTTTGTCGTGCTCAACCCGCAATACCGCGCCGAACCGGCGCTGGCCGAAGAGTTGCGGCAACACGTGCGCAAGCGTCTGGCCGCGCACTCGTACCCGCGGGAAATCGAATTTGTCAGCGAATTGCCCAAGACCCCAAGTGGCAAATTGCAGCGCTTTATCTTGCGCAACCAGGAAATCGCCAAGGCTCAAGAGGCCGCGGCGCATAACGTTTCAGCTTGAATCAGGAAGTCAGTCATGCAGATCGAGAACAAGGTTTTTATCGTCACCGGCGGCGCGTCCGGCCTGGGCGCGGCCACCGCTGAGTTGCTGGTCAATGCCGGCGCCAAAGTCATGCTGGTGGACCTGAACGCCGAAGCGCTTGCCGCCCAGGCCCAGCGCCTCGGCGCGCACAGCGTGGTAGCGGACATCAGCAATGAAGCCGCCGCCGAGGCCGCGGTGCAGGCCACGGTCAAAGCCTTTGGCAGTCTCAACGGTCTGGTCAACTGCGCCGGCATCGTCCGGGGCGAGAAGATCCTCGGCAAGAACGGCCCGCATGCGCTGAGCAGTTTTGCCCAGGTGATCAACGTCAACCTGATCGGCAGCTTCAACATGCTGCGCCTGGCCGCTGCGGCCATTGCCGAAAGCGCAGCGAATGCCGACGGCGAGCGCGGGGTGATCATCAACACCGCTTCGGTGGCGGCGTTTGACGGGCAGATCGGCCAGGCCGCGTATTCCGCGTCCAAAGGTGCGATTGCCAGCCTGACCCTGCCGGCCGCCCGTGAACTGGCGCGCTTCGGCATCCGCGTAATGACCATCGCCCCGGGCATTTTCGAAACCCCGATGATGGCCGGCATGACCCCGGAAGTGCGCGAGTCGCTGGCCGCTGGCGTGCCGTTCCCGCCGCGCCTTGGGAAACCTGCCGAGTACGCCGCGCTGGTTCGGCATATCATCGAAAACAGCATGCTCAACGGCGAGGTGATCCGTCTCGACGGCGCTTTGCGCATGGCCGCCAAGTAAGGAGGATTAGTCATGACTATGTCCCACGATCCGATTGTCATCGTCAGCGCCGTCCGCACCCCGATGGGTGGTTTTCAGGGCGAACTGAAAAGCCTCACCGCCCCGCAACTCGGCGCCGCCGCGATCAAGGCCGCCGTTGAACGCGCCGGGGTTGCCAGCGATGCGGTCGACGAAGTCCTGTTCGGTTGCGTATTGCCCGCCGGCCTCGGCCAGGCGCCTGCGCGCCAGGCGGCACTCGGTGCCGGGCTGGATAAATCCACGCGCTGCACCACGGTCAACAAGATGTGCGGCTCGGGCATGGAAACCACCATTCTCGCTCACGACATGCTCTTGGCCGGCAGCGCCGATGTAGTGATCGCCGGCGGCATGGAAAGCATGTCCAACTCGCCGTACCTGCTGGACCGTGCCCGCGCCGGTTACCGCATGGGCCATGGTCGGGTGCTCGATTCGATGTTCCTCGACGGTCTCGAAGACGCCTACGACAAGGGGCGCCTGATGGGCACCTTCGCCGAAGACTGCGCCGAAACCAACGACTTCAGCCGGGAAGCGCAGGATGCCTTTGCCATCGCCTCGACCACCCGCGCCCAGCAGGCAATCAAGGACGGCAGCTTCAAGGCCGAGATCGTCCCGTTGACCGTGACCGTCGGCAAGGAACAGGTGCTGATCAGTCACGATGAGCAGCCGCCGAAAGCCAAGCTGGACAAGGTCGCCTCGCTGAAACCGGCGTTCCGCGAAGGCGGCACCGTGACCGCGGCCAACTCCAGCTCGATCTCCGACGGCGCGGCGGCACTGGTGCTGATGCGCCAGTCGCAGGCGCAGAAACTCGGACTGAAACCGCTGGCGGTGATTCACGGTCACGCGGCGTTTGCCGACACTCCAGGCCTGTTCCCGGTGGCGCCGATTGGCGCGATCAAGAAGCTGACCAAGAAGACCGGTTGGGCGCTGGATCAGGTTGATCTGTTTGAAATCAACGAAGCATTCGCCGTGGTGGCGATGGCCGCGATGACCCACCTGGAAATCCCCCACGACAAACTCAACGTGCATGGCGGTGCCTGCGCGCTGGGCCATCCGATCGGTGCTTCAGGTGCGCGGATTCTGGTGACGTTGCTCTCGGCTTTGCGCCAGAAAGGCCTGAAGCGCGGGATTGCGGCAATTTGCATCGGCGGCGGAGAAGCCACGGCCATGGCCGTGGAGTGCGTTTACTGATTCACGCAGTCCCCTTGTAGGAGTGAGCCTGCTCGCGATGGCGTCGAGTCAGTCAACACTGATTTATATGACCCACCGCCATCGCGAGCAGGCTCACTCCTACAGGGGTTGGCGGTGCGACTGACATTTAAGGATTCACCATGATTCCCAACGAAGACCAAACCCAGATCCGCGACATGGCCCGGCAGTTCGCCGAGGAACGGCTGAAGCCGTTCGCCGCCGAGTGGGATCGTGAGCACCGTTTCCCCAAGGAAGCCATCGGCGAGATGGCCGAGCTGGGCTTTTTCGGCATGCTCGTGCCCGAGCAGTGGGGCGGCTGTGACACCGGCTACCTCGCGTACGCCATGGCCCTGGAAGAAATCGCCGCCGGCGACGGCGCCTGCTCGACCATCATGAGCGTGCACAACTCGGTGGGTTGCGTGCCGATCCTCAAGTTCGGCAACGATGACCAGCGCGAACGTTTCCTCAAGCCGCTGGCCAGCGGCGCCATGCTCGGCGCGTTCGCCCTGACCGAACCGCAGGCCGGTTCCGACGCCAGCAGCCTGAAAACCCGCGCACGGCTGGACGGCGATCACTACGTGCTCAACGGCTGCAAACAGTTCATCACCTCTGGGCAGAATGCCGGGATCGTGATCGTGTTTGCAGTGACCGACCCGAGTGCCGGCAAGCGCGGCATTACGGCGTTCATCGTGCCCACCGATTCGCCGGGCTATAAAGTCGCCCGGGTCGAAGACAAACTCGGCCAGCACGCGTCGGACACCTGCCAGATCCTCTTTGAAGACGTGAAAGTGCCGGTCGCCAATCGTCTGGGCGAAGAGGGCGAGGGCTACAAGATTGCCCTGGCCAACCTTGAAGGTGGCCGCGTCGGCATCGCTTCGCAAGCGGTGGGCATGGCCCGTGCCGCGTTCGAAGCGGCGCGCGATTACGCCCGTGAGCGCGACACCTTTGGCAAACCGATCATCGAGCACCAGGCCGTGGCGTTCCGCCTCGCCGACATGGCCACGCAGATCGCCGTCGCCCGGCAGATGGTGCATTACGCCGCCGCCCTGCGGGACAGCGGGCAGCCAGCGCTGGTCGAGGCTTCGATGGCGAAACTGTTCGCCTCGGAAATGGCCGAGAAAGTTTGCTCGATGGCGTTGCAGACGCTGGGCGGTTACGGTTACCTCAACGACTTCCCGCTGGAACGCATCTACCGCGACGTGCGCGTCTGCCAGATCTACGAAGGCACCAGCGACATTCAGCGCATGGTTATTTCGCGCAATCTCTGACAAGGAATTTTGCCCATGACTTACGAAACGATTCTGCTGGAACACCATGGCCGCGTCGGCCTGATCACCCTCAACCGCCCGCAGGCACTGAACGCGTTGAACGCGCAACTGGTCAGCGAAGTGAACCACGCCCTCGATGGTCTGGAAGCGGATGCGAACATCGGCTGCATCGTCATCACCGGTTCGAAAAAAGCCTTCGCCGCCGGTGCCGACATCAAGGAAATGGCCGAGCTGACCTATCCGCAGATCTACATGGACGACCTGTTCAGCGACAGCGACCGTGTCGCCAACCGGCGCAAGCCGATCATCGCCGCGGTCAACGGCTTCGCCCTCGGTGGCGGCTGTGAACTGGCGCTGATGTGCGACTTCATTCTGGCCGGCGACAATGCCAGATTCGGTCAACCGGAAATCAACCTCGGCGTGCTCCCGGGCATGGGCGGCACCCAACGCCTGACCCGCGCCGTGGGCAAGGCCAAGGCCATGGAGATGTGCCTGAGCGGGCGCCTGATCGATGCGGTGGAAGCCGAGCGCTGTGGCATCGTCGCGCGGATCGTGCCGAGTGATGAGTTGCTCGACGAAGCGCTGAAAGTCGCGGCGGTGATCGCCAGCAAATCGCTGCCGATTGCGATGATGGTCAAGGAAAGCGTCAACCGCGCCTTTGAGGTCAATTTGACTGAAGGCGTGCGCTTCGAGCGCCGGGTGTTCCATGCGGCGTTTGCCACCCAGGATCAGAAGGAAGGGATGGCGGCGTTTGTGGCGAAGCGGGCGCCGGAGTTTACCGGCAAGTAATACTGCTTTCTCACTGACACCATCGCGGGCTTGCTTGCGAAGCTAGTGAGGCAACATCAAAAGATCGCAGCCTTCGGCAGCTCCTACAGGAAAACAGTGTAGGCGCTGCCGAAGGCTGCGATCTTTTGCTTTTACAGCGAGTAGTTCTTCAGCTCCCGCGCAATCACCATCCGCTGAATCTCGCTCGAGCCTTCATAGATCTGGGTAATCCGCGCATCGCGGTAATACTTCTCGACCGGATAGTCCTCCAGATAGCCATACCCGCCATGAATCTGAATCGCCGAGGAGCAGACTTTCTCGGCCATCTCCGACGCGAACAGCTTGGCCTGTGAAGCTTCCGACAGGCACGGTTTGCCCGCCGTGCGCAGGCGCGCTGCGTGGAGGATCATCAAGCGCGCGGCGTTGATTTGCATGTGCATGTCGGCCAGCAGGTTGGCGATGCTCTGGTGCTCATTGATCGGCTTGCCGAACTGGATGCGATCGCGGGAATACATCAGCGCCGCTTCAAATGCCGCCCGGGCGATGCCCAACGCTTGCGCGGCGATGCCGATGCGGCCGCCTTCGAGGTTGGACAGGGCAATCGCCAGGCCTTTGCCGCGCTCGCCGAGCAGGTTGGCCTCGGGAATGCTGCAGTTGTTGAGCGTCACTGCACAGGTGTCGGAGGCGCGGATGCCCATCTTGTGTTCGGTGCGATCGACGATGAAGCCCGGCGTATCGGTGGGCACCAGGAACGCGGAAATGCCTTTCTTGCCCAGGTCCGGGTCGGTTACTGCAAACACGATCGCCAGTTTCGCCCGTTTGCCGTTGCTGACGAATTGCTTGGCGCCGTTGATCACCCATTGGCCGTCGCGCAGTTCGGCGCGAGTGCGCAGGTTGTGCGCTTCGGAACCGGCCTGCGGTTCGGTCAGGCAAAAGCAGCCGATCACCTGACCGCTGGCAAGGTCGGCCAGCCAGGTCCGTTTTTGCTCTTCGCTGCCGTAGTTCATGACCGGGCCGCAACCCACCGAGTTGTGGATGCTCATGAACGCGCCGGTCGCGCCGTCGCCGGCAGAAATCTCTTCCACCGCCAAGGCGTACGCGACGTAATCGACGTAAGTGCCGCCCCATTCCTCGGGCACCACCATGCCCAGCAGGCCCAGTTCGCCCATCTTCGCCACCAGGCCATCGTCGATCCAGCCGGCCTTTTCCCATGCTTGCGCGTGGGGCGCGATTTCGCCACGGGCAAAGTCCCGGGCCATGTCGCGGATCATCACTTGTTCTTCAGTCAGTTCGAGATCGTGCATGGCTCAGTTCCCGCTCTCAGCAAAACCGTGGAAAAAACTTGCGATGTGCCCGGCGTCCAGCGCAGCGAGGGTCGGCGGGTTCCAGCGTGGTGTCTTGTCTTTGTCGATCAGCAGGGCGCGCACGCCTTCGATCAGGTCGCCGCGCTCGAACCACTGGCGGTCCAGATGCAGTTCGAGGGCAAAGCAATATTCCAGGCTCAACTGGCGGCCGCGCCGGAGCATTTCCAGGGTCACCGCCATCGCCAGCGGCGAGCGGGTCTGCAGCAGGTCGGCGGTGGCCGTCGCCCACGCATGGCTGTCGGCAACCGTCACCGCGCGCAGCTGCTCGACGATGCTCGGCACGTCCGGCAGGGCGAAGAAGTGGTCGATGGCCGGACGCAGTGTCTCCAGCGGCGCATCGGCCAAGGTTTGCACGCCGTTTTTGGCGAGCAGGCTCTGCAGGTCCTTGAGCGGCGTGTCGTGCCATTCCAGGTGATCGAGTTGCTCGTCCAGGCTCGGCAGTTTGCTGCTGTCGACGTACCAGTCGGCCAGCCCGCAATACAGCGCATCGGCCGCACGAATCTGCACGCCACTGACGCCCAGATAAATCCCCAGTTCGCCGGGAATCCGCGAGAGGAAATAGCTGCCGCCGACATCCGGGAAATAACCGATGGCCACTTCCGGCATTGCCAGACGACTCTTCTCGGTCACCACCCGCAGATCCGCACCCTGCACCAGGCCCATGCCGCCGCCGAGGACGAAACCGTCCATCAACGCCAGCACCGGTTTGCGGTAGTGATGAATCGTCAGGTCGAGGGCGTATTCCTCGACGAAGAAATCTTCGTGCAGCGTGTCACCGTTTTTGAAGCTGTCGTACAGCGAACGGATATCGCCGCCGGCGCAGAAAGCCTTTTCCCCGGCACCGCGCAACACCACGGCGTGCACACTGGCGTCAGCGGCCCAAGCGTCGAGTTGGCGCTGCAACTGACGAACCATGTCGAGGGTAATGGCGTTGAGACCGGCGGGGCGATTGAGGGTCAGGTGACCGATGTGATTGCGAACCTCGGCCAGCACTTGGTTTTGCGTGGCATCCATGGACGTTGTCCGCGGGGATGAAGCCTGAGCAGTCATCACTAACTCCCTGCTTTTATTGTCTTTATTCGAGAAGCTCGCGCGCGAGCGTTGACGGATCGTAACAGTGCAAATTTGCCATGTACAACCGGGATATGTGCAGGGGGAGTTTGCGTTTTTGCAGCAGGTTGCGGATTGCCTTTGTGGCGAGGGAGCTTGCTCCCGCCGGGCTGCGAAGCGGCCCGACACCGAGGGTTTACGACTGCTGCGCAGCCGAGCGGGAGCAAGCTCCCTCGCCACAGAGATTCAGGTGCTTATCGGGTGAAAACTTCACCGATGCTGCGCCGTTTGGCGTGCAGTTCGCTGGCATGAATCAGTTGTTCGAGATCTTCAGGGGTGACATCGATAAACGCTTCCATGTCAGCCAGGGCCAGTTTCAAGTCAGCGGCAGTGATCGCCTGAGTATCCACCGGTTCCAATGCCGGCGCTGGCTCGGCCGGGCGTTTCGGGTAGCGGATGCGCGTCAGGTTGTTGTAGGCCAACGCGCTGAGCAGCATGCACGCGGCGGCGAGCATCACTGGCTCCATGGCTTTCCAGTCGAGAGCGAGGGTGGCGGGATCGGCCAGCACCAGCGTCAGCGCGAGCGCACCGGCGGGTGGGTGCAGGCAGCGCAACCAGCACATCAGGATCAGCGCCATGCCTGCCGCCATGCACGCACTGCCCAGCGTTCGGCCCAGCACGTGGGCCACCAGCAACGCGACAACGCTGGCGCACAGGTAGCCGCCGATGATCGACCAGGGCTGAGCGAGGGCGCCAGAAGACACGGCAAACAGCAACACGGCTGAGGCGCCCAAAGGCCCGATCAGGTGGTACGCAACCTCGATGCCGAACACCTGACTGCACGCCCAGACGCTGAACAAGGTGCCCAGCGCCATGCCGATGGCGGCGCGGCTCCATTCGGTGGGGCGGGTGTTGATAGCGGCGGGCAACCAGCGAGCGAGCATGTGAATCGGGTCCTTGCGGTAAATTCGGGGCAAAAAAAAGGACTTGTCCGTTTCGGAAAGTCCTCGAAGTGTTCCAACTATTGGGGGAGGAACGCGCACAGTGTGCCGTGCAAACTCGATGCTGACAAATTCATATTAATGCTGCTTCAGTGCATTATTTTTGATGCTAATGCTGCGCGTCTTCCGCTCATGAAGCACAAAAACCCACCCATCGCGGTCAATCCGCTCAATGCATAGAACATCGTCGGTGCCGGGGTGTGCATCAGCAAAAAACCACAGATCACCGGACTTAGCGCACCGCCCAGCGCCGCCAGATTCTGCGCCCCGTAATAGCTGCCGCGCAGTTCTTCTGGGGCCAGGGTGTCGACGAACAAAAACTCCGAGGGATAAATGATCATTTCGCCAAGGGTGAAAATGAACATTGCAATGCACCAGGTGAGCAGGCTGTTGGACAGACTGAAACCGATCAAGCCCAGGATGAACAGACTGGTGCCGGCAGCGATCCAGTAGCGCAACTTCTCGCGACTGAGAAAGCGCCCGATCTGGTATTGCAGCAGGATCACCGTGATCGCGTTGCAGGCAAGCAGGGCCGCCATGGTCTGCAGGGCGTTCTTCGAATCTTCGGTCACCAACAGGTATTGCGACAGGTACAGGGTGAAGCGCCCGTGCACCACGGTGCTGAGCAGGCAACCGCAGGTGAACATGATCAGCGTGCGGTCGTTTTTCAGGGTGATCAGGGTTTTCAGAAAGCTCTGCGGTTGGCCAATGGCGGTCACCGGGTTGGAATCCCTGGGAATCCCGCTCATCAGGAACACGCTGCCAAAGGCGATCGCGGCGGCGATCAGGAACGGCGCAATCGGATAGACCCCGGCAATCACCACGCCGAGCATCGGCCCGGTGGCGTAACCGATATTGGTCAGTGTATAGCGCAGGGAAAACGCCTTGGCCCGCTGACTCATGGGCAGGTTTTCACTGAGGATCGCCTTGGAGCCGATAAGGAACAACGCCGACGCGGTTTCGGTGATGATCAGGGTGACGGTGGTCAGGTAAAGATTCTGGGCGAAGGTCAGCAGGACAAATCCCACGGCGCTGGACAGCATGGCGAGAATCAGCAACCGGCGCTTTTCCAGACGATCGATGATGTAGCCGCCATACAGCGCGAGCAGGGTCGCGATGAACACCGCGATGCCCAGCAACAGGCCGACATCCTGCTGATTGAGGCCAAGTTTGTTGCTCAGGAACAGGGTGAGCAGCGGACTGGTGATGGCGCGGCTGACCACAATTGTCAGCGAGACGATCATCAGGCGGCGGATAACGAGCGAGTAGGTGGCCACGGTGGGGCGAATGTCCTTATTCAGTTGTTTTTCATTCGGCTGGGCAGGGTGTCGCTTCCATCGCTGGCAAGCCAGCTCACACAAGGATCTACAGTGCCCACAAAGGTCATGTCAACGCTGTCGAGGATGTGCCGGGTCATACGAGGTAATCCCGATAATGCCGTTCATAGACCGACGCCGGATGATCGGCGTCGATTGCCTGCGCCGATTGCGCCCACCACTGCGCAATCTCGGCGCCGCTGGCGATCCACACATCGTCATGCTTTTGAATGCCCTGCAGCAATTCGCGCAACACGCCGATGCGCCCCGCAGTGGCGATGATTTCCGGGTGCAGGCGCAGCAGGTAACACAGACCGAAACGGTGAAACCCGGCGAAGTCCATCTGCAGGTTGCCCAAGGTGTGGCTGTAGGAGGCGATGCGTGATTGCGCCGGCGGCACTGCCGGGCTCAGGTTGAAGGCGAAGTACGGCTCGTCTTCCAGTTCATAATGCAGCGGCAGCTCGATGACCTCCGGGGCAGTCGGATGAGCAAACGGCAAGTCGTCACCGCGCCACGAAGACGACCAGCCAATACCGTGTTCGCGCAAGGCTTCGATGAACCCGGGCGCGCCATTCCCGGCCGGAACGCGAAAACCGCGCGGACGTTCGCCGGTCAGGGCCTGGAGCGCGGCGATGCCTTTGGCGACTTCAGCAGTTTGTGCCGCGAGGTCGAGGTGGTCGTAGTCCTGATGCCGATAGCCGGCGCAGGCGATTTCATGGCCGCCCGCCTGAATCGCGGCGATGTGTTGCGGGTTTTCTTCGGCGACGATACCCGGGACGAACCAACTGCTGGTCACGCCCAGTTCCCTGAATAATCCGAGTAAACGCTCGACCCCGCGCTGCGTGCCGTAGCGCCAGACCGACAGGGTCTTGTCGCGCCCGGCCACTTCCGGGGCCTGGGTCAGGATGCCGTGAATGTCGTTGTAGTCGACGGTCAGCACCACCGCGCAGCGCTTGCCGTTGGGCCAGACTTGATTGGGTGAAGCGTCGTAATCAGCCATGGTGATGCTCCTTCAGCCACCAGCGGGCGACATCGCGGCAGGTGGCGAACCACACGTCATCGCGTTGGCGCATGTGTTCGAAGAGTTGTTCCAGCAACAGGATACGTCCCGGTTTGCCGGTGATTTTCGGGTGGAACAGGGTGGTCAGGCACAAGCCTTCGTCCATGGCGCCGTCGTACTCACGTTGCCAGTTGTCGAGGGTCAGTGCGTAACTGGCGGTACGATCCAGGCCTGAAGGAAAATTCGGCGCGCGGGTGTAGGCGAGGGAGGCATAGTCGTCCATTTCCCAGCGGCCGGGGATTTCCACCAGCGGCGTGCTATGGCCGGGGACATTGACCAGATAGGGGCGATCATCGCCGCGCATGCTGCTTGAATAGATGACACCCGCGTCAGCGAGCATCGCCGGGGTTTCTGCACGCCAGTCGCCGGAGGGCGTGCGAAAGCCTTCGGCGCGGATGTGCAGGTGTTGCCAGAACACGTCCCTGGATTTCGCCATCACGGCTTGCTGTTGTTCCAGCGTCAGGGCGTAGAAGGATTCGTGCTTGTAGCCGTGATAGGCCACTTCATGCCCGCGCTCGACAATCGCCTGACACTGTTTCGGCCAGTTTTCCACGACCCAGGCCGGGACGAAGAACGTGGTCGGCAGATGAAACGCGTCGAGCAGATCGAGCAGCCGGGGCAGGGCGCGGTAAGGGCCGTAGCCACCGAAGCCGAAGTATTCCGGCTGGTGCCAGATCGAACCGTTGAGCATGGCATCGCCGGTCGGGCCGTCGAGGTCGAAGGCCAGGGCCAGGCAGGCTTTGTGGGGTCCGGGCCAGGTGGGTTGGGGTGAGGAGGACATCACAGCGCTCCGATACTCATGGGAAAACACCGAGAAGGCTGCGATCTGGGACGCAGAGCGTCCTTGGCTGCGTTCCCACGCAGAGCGTGGGAACGATCAATCAAAAGATCGCAGCCGGGTATCAATGGCGAAGCATCACTTGCCGGCGTTGATCGTCACTTCCTTGATCGCGCCCAGTTCCAGATCCCACTTCTTCAGGATCGCGTTGTAGCTGCCGTCGTCGACCATGCTTTGCAACGCGACTTTCACCGCTTCGCTCAACTCAGGCTTTTTCTTGCTCACGCCCAGCCCGGTGAACTGCACCGTGATCGGCTGGCCGACCGTCTTGTACATGTCCTTTTCCTGGGTCTTGAGGTACGACAGGGTCTCGCTGCCCTGCATCGCCGCGTCGATCCGGCTCTGGCGCAGTTGCGCACGGGCGTCGGCCGAGCCCTCGGTGCCGATCACGTTGATCGGCGGTTTGCCCGCCGCCTCACAGTTGGCCTTGCTCCACGCGGCGATTTCCGCCGGGAACGTGGTGCGCCGGCTGGTGCCGACTTTCTTGCCGCACAGGTCGATGATCTCGTTGGTCGCCGCGTTCTTCTGCAGGGTGTAGAACTGCGGGCCACTGGTGAAGTAGTCGACGAAGGTCACGCTGGCCTGACGCTCGGCGGTATCGGTCATGCCCGACAGCACCAGGTCGACGCGGTCGGTGGTCAGCGCGTTGATCATTTGTTCGAAGCCGGTTTCCTGCCATTTGATCTTCACCCCCAGACGCTCGGCCAGAGCATTGCCCAGGTCATAGTCCAGGCCGGTGAGGGTATTGGTGGCCGGGTCCTTGAAGTCCATCGGCGGATAGTTGGGCATGATCGCCACCACGATCTCGCCTTTTTCCTTGATGCCGGCCGGCAATTCGGCGGCCACGGCGAAACCGCAAGACATGACGGAAGCAAGTACAGCGGGGATAACAAAATTCTTCATGGTCGTTCTCTTATGCATGTTGTGGCACCAAGCGGTGCTTAGGTTCGAACGGCAGAAATGAAGCTTTGGGTGCGCGGGTTTTGCGGACTTATTAGAATTTCTTCGGGGCTTCCAGCCTCCACGATCTGTCCGCCGTCCATGAACACCATGCGATTGGAAACCTCGCGGGCAAAGCCCAGTTCATGGGTGACGACGATCATGGTCATGCCGGTCTGCGCCAGATCGCGCATCACCGACAGCACCTCACCGACCAGTTCCGGGTCGAGTGCCGAAGTGGGTTCATCGAACAGCATCAGCTTCGGGCGCATGGCCAGTGCGCGGGCGATGGCGACCCGTTGCTGCTGACCGCCCGAGAGTTCGATCGGGTAGCTGTCACGCTTGTCGGCCAGGCCAACGCGGGCCAGCAATTCCAGGGCTTCTTCGTGCGCTTCCTTGGGGGAGCGCTTGAGCACCTGGCACGGGCCTTCGATGATGTTTTGCAGCACAGTCATGTGCGGGAACAGGTTGAAGCGCTGGAACACCATGCCGGTGGCCAGGCGCTGGCGGGCGATCTGCGACTCGTTGAGCTCGTGCAGCTTGTTGCCGACGACGCGGTAGCCGACCAGTTCGCCGTCGACCCACAGGCCGCCCTTGTCGATCTTTTCCAGCTGGTTGACGCAGCGCAGCAGGGTGCTCTTGCCCGAGCCGGACGGGCCGATGATGCACAGCACCTCACCTTGCTCGACTTCGATGTTGATGTCCTTGAGCGCGTGGTACTGGTCGTAATACTTGTTCAGGCTGACGGCCTTGACGATGCTTCTCATGTTCGACTCCTCAAGAACGCTTGCCGGCGCCGCGAGCGAAACGACGCTCCAGACGGCTTTGACCGAAGGACAGCACAGTGACGGTGGCCAGGTACCAGATGCCGGCAACGATCAGCAGCTCCATCACGCGGGCGTTGGCGTAGTAGATGTTCTGGGCGTTGTAGAGCAGTTCCGAGTACTGGATCACGCTCGCCAGCGAGGTCATCTTGACCATGCCGATGAATTCGTTGCCGACCGGCGGAATAATGATGCGCATGGCCTGCGGCAGGATGATCCGGCGCAGCGCCTGCAGACGCGGCATGCCGATCGACTTGGCCGCTTCGTACTGCCCGGTGTCCACCGACAGCAGGCCGGCGCGCACCACTTCAGCGGTGTAGGCGCCCTGGTTGATGCTAAGGCCAAGCAGCGCTGCGACGAACGGGGTCATCAGGCTCACGGTGTCGAGTTCGAACAGGCCGGGAATGCCGATGGTGGGAAAAATCAGCGCCAGGTTGAACCACAGCAGCAGTTGCAGGATCAGCGGTGTACCGCGGAACAGCCAGGTGTAGGTCAGCGCCACGTAGCGCAGGATCGGATTGGCCGACATGCGCATGATCGCTGTGATCACCCCGAACACGATACCCAGCGCCATCGCCAATACGGCCATGATGATGGTGTTGAACAGGCCCCACATGATCGCCTGGGAAGTCAGGAACTGGCCGATGTACGACCATTCGATCTTGCCTTCGGCGAAGGCGCGCACCAGCCCGATGAGGGCGATCACAATCACCGTGGCGAAGAAAATCCGTCCGTAATAGCGGCGTGGCACATGCTGGTATTGGGTGATATCGAACTGGTTTTCCGCCAGTTTGCGCTCCGCCTGGAGTCGCTCTGCCTGAGTCTGGCTCATGGTGTTTCTCCGAACTGTTGTTTCAAATCCAACACATTCCACTTGTAGGCCTTCGCCTGCTCGCGATTGCGATAGCCCATGCAACATTGGTGTGGCTGACCCACCGCTATCGCGAGCAGGCTCGCTCCCACAGGGTTTGGCGTTGACGGCTTCAGAGGCGGAAGCCCTGATAGTTTTCGGTCCATTGCTGTTGCGCGGCGAGCGCGGTTTTCAAGCGGCCGATCTGTTCGCGCACCTGTTGCGGCGCGGTCCCGCCCCAGCCACTGCGCGCGGCAATGGCCGCTTCCAGCGTGAGGCTGTCGCGTACATCAGCGCTCAGACGCGGATCGATCTCGGCCAGCAGCGCCGGCGTGGCTTCCCACAACTCGATGCCGTGCTTCTCGCAGGCCTGTACCAGCGCGCCAGTGATTTCGTGCGCTTCCTTGAACGGCACACCGCGCACCGCCAGCCAGTCGGCGACTTCGGTGGCGAGGGTGAAACCGAGCGGCGCCTGGCGCCGCAGCTCTTCAACATTGACGGTCATGGTCGCGACCATCCCGGCCATCGCCGGGAGCACCAGCAGCAAGGTGTCGACACTGTCGAGCACGCCGTTCTTGTCCTCGCTCAGGTCGCGGTTGTACGACAGCGGCAGCGACTTGAGCGTCGAGAGCAGGCCGGTCAGGTTGCCGATCAAGCGCCCGGCCTTGCCCCGCGCCAGTTCGGCGATGTCCGGGTTTTTCTTCTGCGGCATGATCGAACTGCCGGTTGCATAGGCGTCGTCCAGGTCGACCCAGCGGAACTGGCGCGACGACCACAGGCAAAACTCTTCGGCAAGCCGCGAGATGTTGATCCCGAGCATGCTGGCGATGAACAGGAATTCGGCGACGTGATCACGGCTGGCGACGGCGTCGATGGAGTTCTCGCAGACCCCGGCATACCCCATTTCCCTGGCCGATTGCTGCGGCTGGCGAGCGATGGCGGAGCCGGCCATGGCCGCGGCACCCAGTGGCGACAGCGAGGTGCGGACGTCCCAATCGACCAGACGCTGGACATCACGCAGCATCGATTGCGCGTGGGCCAGCAAGTGATGGGCAAAAACGATCGGTTGCGCCTGCTGCAAGTGAGTAAAACCGGGGCAGATGCTTTCGACGTGCTGCTCGGCCTGCTGCACCAGCGCCTGTTGCAGCGCCAGAACCTCGACCGCCAGGGTGCGCACATGGTCACGCAGAAACAGACGCAGGTCGTTGGCCGTCTGGTCGTTGCGTGAACGACCGGCGCGCAGCTTGCCGCCCAGCGCGCCGAGTCGCTCGGTGAGCAGGCGTTCGATGAACGTGTGCACGTCTTCGTCATCCAGCGTCGGGGCAATGCTGCCGGCGCGGAAGTCGGCACCGATGGCGTCCAGCGCGGCGAGCATGGTCCGGGTTTCCTGTTCGGTGAGCAGGCCGGCGCGTTGCAGTTCACCGGCATGAGCCTTGGAGCCGGCGAGGTCGTACGGGGTCAGGCGGAAATAGCGCTCGGGGCAACGGGACAGCGCCGCCAGGGCAGCGGACGGGCCGCTCTTGAATCGGGCGCCCCAAAGACGGTCGGTGGGTTGAGACATTTGTTGTTTTCCTCGTCGGTAACGCGAACTGAAATCGGTGTGCATGACCTGCGAATTCCGGCTGAACAATCAGCGGACGGATTCAGGCCAAGCAGTTTTCAAGAGGGCAGTTGCAATGTCGCGAGAGCTGATCGAAGTGTCAGCTTTTAATGTTTGTCGATCAGTGAGTTGGAACTGATGTTCGGGATTTTCTGGCAGTTGCCAAGCCGAGTTTTCTGTGATCATTATTATTAGTCGGCGATGTTTTTGTTGTTGGACACAGATTGTTGAACATTGCGCCAGAGGTAAATCAGCATTATGGAAACCCCACTTTCCAATTCCGGAAACCCGCCACCGAAAACCGCACATCGCGCGCCGCTGGCGCTGAGTGGCCTGGACTTCAAACTGCTCAAGGTGTTCAAGGCGGTGGTTGAGGCTGGAGGCTTCAGCGCGGCGCAAAATGAGCTGAACGTGGGCCTTGCGGCAATCAGCAAACAGATTTCCGACCTGGAAATTCGTATCGGCATGCGCTTGTGCACCCGTGGGCGCGAGGGCTTTCACCTGACCGAAGAAGGGCGTCTGGTGTATCAGGCGTCAATTGATCTGTTTGCCTCTGTCGATAACTTTCGCGACCGCCTTAGTTCCGCACAAAACGAACTTATCGGGGACTTGGGGGTGGGCGTAATCGACAATACGATCAGCGATCCTAATTCACCGTTAGTTGCAGCGTTGAAGAAGCTGAATGAAGAGTCGCCGAAAGTAAGATTTCAACTTCAGGCGTCACAACTGGATGAAGTTGAAAGAGGTGTAGTCGAGGGACGCCTGGTGGCCGGCATTGTTCCGGTTTATCAACATCGAGAAGAGTTTGATTATTACCCGCTGTACGAGGAACGCTCGCAAGTTTACTGCGCGCTCGGCCACCCGCTGTTCGACATGCCGCAGACGCAATTGAGCGGTGATGTGCTGCAGGAATACGAGTGCGTCAACCACCGCTACGCGATCCACCGCGACAAACTCAACTATGCGCGCTACGACAGTTTTTCCGCCTCTGCCACTCAGGTCGAGGCGGTGGCATTGCTGATCAAGACCGGGCGTTTCGTGGGTTTTCTGCCCGAGCATTACGCCGCAACACTGGTCGCCGCCGGACAGTTTCGTGCGGTGTTGCCGGAGCGGATTCACATCGTTACGCCGTTCAATCTGATCCTGCGTCACAACACGGTGCGCAGTCCGCTGGTCAAAGCGTTTGCCCAGGCCCTGGGGGTCAATCTCAAGGCTGCGGTTTGAATTGAAGATGCATGGCGCAGCGCCGTTCAATGGGCAATCCGTGAGCTGCGTCGCTGTTTAATGCATCGACTAAATGCGCCGGTGTTGCTTGTGGGGTTAACCGGCTAAAGCCCATTCGTTGATAAAACGGTGCGTTCCACGGCAGATCAGAAAATGTTGTCAGCGTGACGGCGCAAAGTTGCTGCCGGTCAGCGTGCTCAATGGCCATCAACAACAACTTGCGCCCGATTCCCTGGCCCTGAAAGTGTTGGCTGACGGACAGTTCCTCGATATGCAATTGGTTGTCGACTTCCACCGCCCGCAGAAATCCGCCAAGTTGCTGATCAGTGAGTTCGGCCACCCACACCCAAGCGCTGCAGATTGCCTGCAAGTGCTGTTCGGCGTCGGGTACAGGGGCCTCGGCAAGCCAGGCGAGGCCGGGGTCCAGGCGAAACAGCTCGGCGGCCGAGCGTTCGATGGCGGGGAGGGCGGCGGCATCACTTGGCCGGGCCCGGCGTACAACAAAACTCATGGTGACGAAATCCTTGTAGGCGCTGCCGAAGGCTGCGATCCAAAAGCAAAAGATCGCAGCCTTCGCCAAGCTCTACAAGGGTTTCACGTACAACAGCACGTAATCGTTCTTGTCGAAGCGTCCCGCCAACACCGGTTGCAGACCGGCCAGCGACGTACCTTGCAGCGATTGCTGGTCCTTGCTGTCCATCATCAGCCAGGCAGGGCCCCTGATGGCTTCAAGTTGCTGCACCGTTTCGGTGAACTGTGGTTGCAGGTCCTGCTCGACGTTGACCATGAACTTGATCGCCTTGGCGTCTTTGCCCATGCCGTGCAGCACCAGCGGTGCCGGGTTCTGTTGCACCTGCGCGAACGCGGCGCGGCTGAACGCCTGCGTGTCGTACAGGCGCCGCTCCACCGGTTCGAACACCGCGGCATACACCGTCCACAACGCCAGGACCGAGCACAACGCCAACACTTCGGCACGCCAGCGCGGGACCCACAAACGCCACAGTGCGAGCAATTGCAGGACGCCGAGCACGATCAGCACCAGCGTGAGGCCGTTGAGTTGTTCGTGAAACCGGCGCCGGGCAACCAGCAGCGCCACCATCAGCAGCCCCGGCGTCAGCAGCCACAGCGTTTGAATCACGCCACGCAATACGCGGAACACCCGCCCGTGCAGGACCTGGAACGGGTACGCCGCAATGATCGCCGCCATCGGCAGCATCGGCAGCAGGTAACGCGCCTTTTTCGCCTGCGGAATCGACAGGCCGACCATCACGATCAACCCGGCGGCCGCGCAGTACTGGACCAGACGCAACGCCGGCCCACGCTGATGCGGTTTGCTCAGCCAGGTCGCGGCCAGGGCCAGGATTGCCAGCGGGTACGCCAATGCGTAGTTGCCCATGGAACTGGTGAAGTAATACAGCGAACCGCTGACGCCTTCAGTGCCGTCCATGCGCCCCATGAACTGCATGCGGATCACGTCCTGCAGGAACGCTTCGCCACCGCTGAGTTTCGCCAGCCACAACAGCAGGCCGACACACGCTGCGAGTAACACGGAAGCAATCACGCCGAACACGAACAGGCGGTTCCACTCACGGTTGAGCAGGTAGTAACTGCAGAGCATGCCGGTCGGCACCACCAGGCCGATGGGCCCGCGAATCCCGAAGCCCAACAGCAACAGGAGAAAAATCAGCGGCCAGCGACGGCGCGAGCCGAAGTGGTCGTGCGCATAGCCCAGGTAAAACACCGACAGCGCCACGGCGGCGAGCATCAGGTCTTGCGACACCGCGCGCACTTCGGTGACGAAAGTGCTGGTGAGCATCAGCAGCGCAATGCTGATCAATGCCCAGCGCTGCGAATGCACCGCCAGCAAGCGGTACATCAAGGTCACGATCACCGCGCCGGCAATCGCGCTGGGCAGCCACGCGGTCAGGGTGTTGACCGCGCCGAAGGGCAGCGACAACAACCAGATGAACAGCGTCGAAAGCGCCGAATAGTCAGCGTACGGCTGGCCGTAGGTGGTGGGGAATACTGTCGGCCCGTGCCTCAACATCTCTTGGGCAAACAGCACGAAACGTGAATCGAAGCCAATGGGAGCCTGTCCGTAAACCCCGGCGATAAACAACAGCAGTGCCAGCAGCCCTGCGATCAGGGACTGCCGGCGGATGACAGGCGACAACGTAATCAAGCGACGTCCGCAGTGTTGGGCCACTGCTGCAGCGGCATCGGCAGTTTGCGCGAATCACCACGGCCGATCGGGAAGTACTTGAAGCCGTTGCGCGCCAGACGCTCGGCGTCGTACAGGTTGCGGCCGTCGAAGATCACCGGGGCTTTCAGACGCTGCTCGATCAAGTCGAAATCCGGCGCCTTGAACTGTTGCCATTCGGTGCAGATGATCAGCGCGTCGGAACCTGCGAGCACCGATTCCGGGGTGCCCATCAGCATCAGTTTTTCTTCGTTCGGGTACAGATGCTGGGTTTCCTGCATCGCTTCCGGGTCGAACGCGCGAACACTGGCGCCGGCGGCGAACAGCGAATCGAGCAGCACGCGGCTCGGTGCGTCGCGCATGTCGTCGGTGTTCGGCTTGAACGCCAGGCCCCACAGGGCGAAGGTCTTGCCGCGCAGATCACCTTTGTAGAACGCATTGATGCGGTCGAACAGCTTGTGCTTCTGCCGCTCGTTGATCGCTTCGACCGCTTGCAGCAGGTCGCTGGAGCAATGCGCCTGCTCGGCACTGTGGATCAGCGCGCGCATGTCTTTCGGGAAACACGAACCGCCATAACCGCAGCCCGGGTAGATGAAGTGGTAACCGATGCGCGTGTCGGCACCGATGCCCTGACGGACCGATTCGATGTCGGCGCCCAGGTGTTCGGCCAGTTCGGCGATCTGGTTGATGAAGCTGATTTTGGTCGCCAGCATGCAGTTGGCGGCGTATTTGGTCAGCTCGGCGCTGCGCAGGTCCATGAACATGATGCGGTCGTGGTTGCGGTTGAACGGCGAGTACAGGTCGCGCATCACGTCTTGCACTTCGTCACCTTCACAGCCGATGACGATGCGGTCCGGACGACGGCAGTCGGACACTGCCGAACCTTCCTTGAGGAATTCCGGGTTGGAGACGATATCGAATTGCAGTTCACGACCGGCCTTGTCCAGCGCAGCCTGAATGTGTGCGCGCAGGGTGTCGCCGGTGCCGACCGGTACGGTGGATTTCTCCACCAGGATCAGCGGCTGCTCACGGTGGCGCGCCACCGCATCACCCACCGACAGCACGTATTTCAGATCGGCCGAGCCGTCTTCGCTGGACGGTGTACCGACGGCGATGAACGCCACGCGACCGTGTTGTACGGCGAGTTTTTCATCGGAGGTGAAATGCAGGCGGCCGGAGTCCAGGCCTTCGCGCACCAGGCTCGACAGACCCGGCTCGAAGATGCTGACGTGCCCCTGGCGCAGCAGCTCGACTTTCTTCTGATCGATGTCCATGCACACGACGTCGTGACCGACTTCGGCCAACACGGCGGCCTGCACCAGGCCAACATAACCGCTACCAAATACTGTGATTTTCATGGAGCACTCCTGAATTCGGGCGCACGAGACGGACGAGTGTTAATAGTGATGACCCCGAGCATGACCAGTGCCACGCCCAGCGATTTAGTGAAACTGAAGGATTCGTTGAACAGCGGCAGACTGGCCGCCAGCAGGTACACCAGCGCGTAGCTGATGCTCAACAGCGAATAAGCCCGGCCCAGCGGCAGATCACGCAAGGCCGCGAGCCAGCAGAGCATCGACAGCGCGTAGGCGAAAATCGCCGCCGCCACCACTGCCAATGCCGTCAGATCAACACTGCCGGCGCTCAGCGCCGCCAGCCATTGTTCCGGTTGCGGAAGGCGCGTCATGCTCCAGCGCATGCCCAGTTGGGCACTGCTGACCAAACCCACGCTGGCCAGAGCAAAACCGATACCCCGTGCTTTGCTCATGACTGTTGCCCCAGCAAAACCACGCCGCCGATCACCAGTGCCACGCCCAGCCAATGCTGGCGGTCAATGGGCTCGCGAAAGACGAAGCGGGCGATCAGGGTGATCAGCACGAAGTTGAGGCTGAGCATCGGGTAAGCGATGCCCACTTCAAGACGCTGCAACACCAAAAGCCAGACCAACAGCCCGCTGCCGAGAGAAAACAGCGCCAGCCACAACCACGGCGAACGCAGTTTGTCGGCCCAGGACGACTCGACACCGCGCCAGCTTTCCACGGCGAATTTCTGCGCGACTTGCCCAAGGCAGGTCAGCAGGCACGCCGTCAGTAACAGCAACCCACTCATGACGGATCCTTGGGCAGCACCATGATCACCAGATTGCCCGATTCGTAACGGGTGCCGTCCTTGGGCAGCAGGTCCAGCTCTTCGAGCTCGTCCTGGCCCTTGACGCGCATCAGCACACCGACCGCTCCGCTGCGGCGCGCTTCACGTACCCATTGTTGAACCGTGTCTTTGGTGATCCGGCGTGCAGCGCCTTCCGGGTAGGAGAGACCGTACTTGAGTTCGCCGACCGTGTTGTACAGCGCGACCTCCGGTTGTTTCATGCGCCAGGCCAATGCCGCCGCCGCGCCCAGATCGTTGCTCAGCAGGTGTGTGGCGTCGGCCAGTTCAGTGACGTGATGACGGATGAACTGATCCGGGGTTTTGTTCGCCACCACCGATTTGGGCAACGCCGCCGGCAGGATCCCGGCCAGCAACAGACTGCCCAGCGCCGGCGCCGCCCAGCATTGCAGCGGCAGGAACGCTTGGGCGAGGTTGGCGATGATCCAGCCGATCAGGGCAATGAACACCAGCACCAGGCTGTGCAGCTCGTGGTCGTACACCGGTTTGTTCAATTGCAGGTAAACCAGTGCAATCAGTGTGACCACGCCCAGCAGCAGGTTCAGCAGACCGTTGATTCCCAGCGCCCGACCTTGCTCCAGACGCAAACGATCGGCCAGCGCATTGCCCAGCAGCAGCGCCATCGGCAACAGGCACGGCAGGATGTAGGTCGGCAGCTTGCCGTTGCTCAGGCTGAAAAAGCCCAGCGGCAGCAACAGCCACAACAACAGGAACACCATCTTCGGCTGGGCACGGGTTTGCCAGGCTTGCTTGAAGGCCGTCGGCAACAGACCGACCCACGGCAGGCTGAACGCGACCAGCAGCGGCAGGTAGAACCACCACGGCGCATCGTGCTGCGCATCGTCCCCGGCAAAGCGGCGGATGTGTTCATGCCAGAAGAAGAACCGCCAGTAATCCGGTTCCTGCGCGTGCACCGCCAGTGCCCATGGCAGGCTGACGATGATTGCGATGGCGACCGCCACCGGACCGAACACCAGCAGTTCGCGCCAGCGTTTCTGCCAGAGCATCCACGGCAGCGCGATCAGTACCGGCAGCAACCAGGCGAGAAAGCCCTTGGTCATGAAGCCCATGCCACAAGCCAGCCCCAACAGCGCCCAGGCGCCCAGACGTTGTCCGGTGCTTTTGCCGTCGAGCGCAAACCACAGCGCCACCAGACTCAGGTTGACCCAGAAGGTGAACTGCGGATCGAGGTTGGCGTATCCAGCCTGGCCGGCGACCACGGTGAAGCTCATGTAGAGCAGGGCGCAGACGAAGCTCTTGCGCGGGTCGTTCCATAACCGGCGCGCGACCAGATAGGCCAGCAGCACACTCAACGCGGTGCTGAGGGCCGAGGCGAAGCGCACGCCGAACAGGTTCTGCCCGAACAATTCCTGGCCGATGGCGATCATCCAGTAGCCGGCAATCGGTTTTTCGAAGTAACGCAGGCCCATGAAATGCGGCGATACCCAGTTGCCGCTCAGCAGCATGTCCTGGCTGATCTGTGCGTAACGGGTTTCGTCGGGGATCCACAGGCCATGGGTGCTCAACGGCAACAGATAGGCCAGCAGACAAAGTCCGACCAACAACGGCAGTGCCCAGCGTTTGGTCATGCGCCTTGCACTCCCAGCCAGCCTTCACGGCCTTCGAGCGCACCGCGTTGCACGCGGCCCACGGGCAAGGTGTTGAAATACTCGGGCAGCAAGTTGCCCAAGGGTTGGAAGTCAATGTGGCGCTGGCGTGCATCGGCCAGCAATTGACGAAAGTCCTGAGCCATCAGAATCCCTTCTACTTCGGCATGAATGGTGTAGACGTTGAGTGCTTGCGGCCGGAACCGGTCGAGGATGAAGGCGTTGAAGTCCTTCGCCGCCACCTGCGGGCCGACGACTTCGTCGAAGGTCGGCAGGTCCACTGGAATCTGCGGCGTACCCGGCGTGCCGTCCGCCAGCAGCGGACGGAACAGGCTCTGCCCACGGCAATCGCTGTTGTAGCGAAAGCCGAAGGCCTGCTTGGCCTCGATCACGCGCTCGTCCGCACGCCAACCGGCGGCGGCCGAACACTGGATCTTTTCACCGAGAATGTCGCTCAACGTGTCGACGCCGCGACGGATCTGTTCGATCAGTTGCGCGTCGCTCCAGCGCCCGGCACTGGCCTGCCAGCCATGGTGATCCCAGGCGTGCAGGCCGACTTCATGGCCGGCGTCCCGGGCCTGACGCATCAGGTGCCCGAGATCGCGGCCAATCGGTTTGCCCGGCCAGGCGGTGCCGGCCAGCAGAATGTCCCAGCCGTACAGGCCGGCAGCGTTGGAGCGCAGCATTTTCCAGAGGAATTGCGGGCGGATCAGGCGCCACAGATGCCGGCCCATGTTGTCCGGGCCGACACTGAAGAAAAACGTTGCCTTGACCTGCGCCTCGTCGAGCATCTCCAGCAGCCGCGGCACACCTTCACGGGTGCCACGGTAGGTGTCGACATCGATACGAAGACCTGCCTGCATTACTTCTTGTCCGCGATTTCGAGCATGGCTTCACGCAGGAAGAAGTCCAGGGTGTTGCCGATGGTCTCGCGCATTTCCACGGTCGGCTCCCAGTTCAGCAGTCGCTTGGCGTTGGCAATGCTTGGCTTGCGGTGTTCCACGTCCTGGTAACCGGCACCGTAGAACGCCTTGCTTTCCACGTCGCGGAAACCGGCGAACGGAGGGAAGTTGTGACGCAGCGGATGCGCTTCGAACTGACGCAGCAGCTCTTCGCCCAACTGACGGATGCTGGCTTCGTTGTCCGGGTTGCCGATGTTGATGATCTGGCCGTTGCAGACGTCGTTGTCGTTATCGATGATGCGCGCCAGTGCTTCGACGCCGTCAGCGATGTCGGTGAAGCAGCGCTTCTGCTCGCCGCCGTCGAACAGACGGATTGGCGTGCCTTCGACCAGGTTGAGGATCAGTTGTGTGATGGCGCGGGAGCTGCCGATACGCGCCGAATCCAGACGGTCCAGACGCGGGCCCATCCAGTTGAACGGACGGAACAGGGTGAAGTTCAGCCCCTTGGCGCCGTAAGCCCAGATCACGCGGTCCAGCAGTTGCTTGGAAACCGAGTAGATCCAGCGCTGCTTGTTGATCGGACCAACGATCAGGTTCGAGCTGTCTTCGTCGAAGTTCTTGTCCTGGCACATGCCATAGACTTCCGAGGTCGACGGGAAGATCACGCGCTTGTTGTACTTGACGCAGTAGCGAACCAGTTTCAGGTTCTCTTCGAAGTCCAGTTCGAATACGCGCAGCGGGTTGCGGGTGTATTCGATCGGGGTGGCGATGGCCACCAGTGGCAGGACCACGTCGCACTTCTTGATGTGGTACTCGATCCACTCGGAGTGAATGCTGATGTCGCCTTCGACGAAGTGGAAGTTCGGGTGGCTGCGCAGACGCTCGATGGCGTCAGAGCCGATGTCCAGACCGTAGACTTCGTAGCGGTCGTCACGCAGCAGGCGCTCGGACAGGTGGTTACCGATGAAGCCGTTGACCCCGAGGATCAGCACGCGAGTACGACGTGGCGCACGGCCCGATTCAGCACCGCGCAGCAGCGAGCCATCCACCAGACCGAGTTCGTTGGCCAGTTGCGGGCCGCTCAGGTACAGGCCGTTGTCGTTGCGCTGACCGGCGTTGATCACCAGCGAGTCTTGACCGCAGGCAATGCGCAGCGGATCGACGCTGATCACGCGGCCAGGCGCCTGGCCTTCGTTGCCCTTGACGACCTCGGCGCTCCAGACGATCAGCTTGTGCTCGCCCACGGCGCAGAAGGCGCCCGGGTAAGGGCGGGTCACGGCGCGCACCAGGTTGAACAGTTCTTCGGCCGGTTTGGCCCAGACCAGTTTGCCGTCCGCTGGAGTGCGGCGACCGAATACGGTGGCCTTGGATTCGTCCTGCGGGGTTTCGGTGATCTTGCCTTGCAGCATGTTCGGCAGGGTGTCGCGCAGCAGGTCGCTGGCGGCGGTGCGCAGTTTGGCGTGCAGGGTCAGGCCGGTGTCGCTGCGCTCGATGGCAACGCGCTGCTGGGCAACGATGGCGCCGGCATCAGCGCGCTTGACCATGCGGTGCAGGGTCACGCCGGTTTCAGTTTCGCCGTTGACCAGCACCCAGTTCGCCGGGGCGCGGCCACGGTAGCGTGGCAGCAGCGAACCGTGCAGGTTGAACGCACCTTTTTTCGCCAGGGCCAGCAGTGGCTCGCTCAGCAGGTTGCGGTAGTAGAAGGAGAAAATGTACTCCGGGTCCAGCTTGGCGATGCGCTCGATCCACAGCGGATGGTTGGCGTCTTCCGGCGCGTGTACCGGAATGCCTTTGTTGGCGCACAGCTGTGCAACCGACGCATAGAACGCGTTTTCTTTCGGATCATCGGCGTGAGTGAACACTGCTGCAATGTCGTAGCCGCTGTTGAGCAGGGCTTCAATGCCGGCGCAGCCAATATCGTGGTAGGCGAAGACAACAGTTTTTGCACTCATGAGAGAACCTGATCGGAAGTGGAAGAATTAGCGGTAGAAGAAAGACCATCAACGGTGACGGCAGGGGCCGGTTCAGCCGGCTGGCTGCGCAACACCTTTTCGATGAAGAAACGTGGGCGGGCGCGCACATCGCTGTACATGCGGCCCAGGTATTCACCCAGCAGGCCCATGCCGATGAACTGACCACCGGTGAACACGAACAGCACGGCGAACAGCACGAAGGTGCCGTCACCGGCCCATCCGGCACCGAACGCCAGACGCAGAATGATCAGCGCCGCGGCGAACAGCACACCCAGCCCGGCCATGGCGAAGCCGACAATGCTCAGCAGGCGCAGCGGGGTGGTGGTCATGCAGGTGACCAGATCGAACATCAGGTTGATCAGGCGCATCGGGCTGTATTTCGAGTCGCCATGTTCACGCTCGGCGTGGGCTACGACGATTTCGGTGGTGTGACGGGCGAAGCTGTTGGCCAGGATCGGGATGAACGTGCTGCGCTCGCGGCAGGCGAGCATCGCGTCGATGATGGTGCGGCGGTAGGCGCGCAGCATGCAGCCATAGTCGCTCATGGCGACGCCGGTGGAGCGCTGCACGGCGAGGTTGATCAGTTTCGACGGGTAGCGGCGCAGCGCCGAATCCTGACGGTTGCCACGCACGGTGCCGACCACGTCGTAGCCTTTTTCAGCCTCGGCGACCAGCCGTGGAATTTCTTCCGGCGGGTTCTGCAGGTCGGCGTCGAGGGTGATCACCACGTCGCCTTTGCACTGTTCGAAACCGGCCATGATCGCCGCGTGCTGGCCATAGTTGCGGTTGAGGATCACCGCCACGAACGGGCTGTTTTCACGCCCGGCGGCTTCTTCGAGCATGTTCGCCGATTCGTCGCGGCTGCCGTCGTCGACCAGCACGATTTCAAAATCGTGTTTCAGCTGGCGGCAGGCCGCCTCGGTACGGCGCAGCAGTTCAGGCAGGCTTTCCTGTTCGTTGTAGACCGGGATGACGATCGACACGCTACGGATTGGATAAGGTTTCACAGGCGGTTTTCCATGATTTGTGCGATGGCACCGACCACGCGATCAAGGTCTTGATCGGTCATGTCGGGGAACAGCGGAATCGAGCACAGCCGCGCCGAGTTCCATTCGGTGTTGGGCAGATACAGGTCGGGGTCACGCTGGCGATACCAGGTGTGCAGGTGGGTGGCGATGAAATGGATACCGGTGCCGATGCCCTGATCCTGCAACGCCTTCATGAACGCTTCGCGGTCCATGCCGCAACGCTCGCTGTCGATGCGCAGGATGAACAGGTGCCAGGCGTGTTGCTGGGCGTAGGCGGGCAGGGCCAGTGGTTGCACCGGCAGGCCTTCGAACTTTTGCAGGTAGGCGGTGGCCAGTTCGGTGCGACGGGCGTTGATTTCATCCAGGCGCTGCAACTGCACCAAGGCAATCGCGGCGTTGATGTCGGCCAGGTTGTATTTGAAGCCCGGCTCCATCACTTGCGCCTGCGGCTTGCGGCCGCCGGTCAGGCGATCATAGGCATCGACGCCCAGGCCGTGGAATTTGAGCATGCGCACGCGGCTGGCGAGGGCTTCGTCGTCGGTGACGAACATCGCGCCTTCGGCACAGGTCATGTTCTTGATCGCGTGGAAGGAAAAAATCGCCGTGCCTTGCGAACCGACGTGACGCCCCTTGTAGCGGGTGCCGGCGGCGTGGGCGGCGTCTTCGATGACCGCAATGCCGTGTTTGTCGGCCAAGGCATACAGGGGATCGAGATCGAACGCGGCACCGGCATAGTGCACCGGGATGATTGCCTTGGTCCGCGGGGTGATGGCCGCTTCGATGCGCGCAGCGTCGGTCATCAGCGTGTCGCGGTCGACATCGACGAACACCGGTTTGGCGCCCAGCAGGGAGATCATGTTGGCGGTCGAGACCCAGGTCTGCGACGGGGTGATGACTTCGTCGCCCGGGCCAATGCCGAGCGCGAGCAAGGTGATGTGCATCCCGCCGGTTGCCGAAGACAAGGCCACCGCATGTTTGCAACCGACATACTGCGCAAACTGCTCTTCGAGTGCCTGGTTTTTCGGCCCCGTCGTGATCCAGCCCGAGCGCAACACCTGCTCGACGGCGGCAATTTCCTCATCGCCAATACTTGGGCGGGAGAAGGGGAGAAACGCCTGACTCATGGGCACCTCATTGCAAAAAAAATAAAGGATGGACTCACGGATTCGTTGGATCCAACCTCAGCGTAGACACAGAAAAGCGCTCCTGCATCAATAACTTGGCAAAAAAAGCATGACGTCGGGGATAGATTGACTTTTCACGATTTGCCCGGCAGGTTGGGGCATAGCCACTACCGAACCTATGGGAATTAAGGTTATGCCGGTTTTTGTGAAAGGAACATGAAAAACCGGTGGGCGAATCGTTTATCTGTCACTTATACAGCCGCTGTTCAGGCTTCTGCCGTCCATCGTGGTTTTTAGTCAGCCGGTACAGCCCAAGTACCTTCTTTACTTCAAGTACATTGCATTTGTTAGTTGTTGTAGTGCTGTACATTTTTTACTCAAGGTTTAACGTTTGATTGATTTAGTTGCTGCAACCCCCGTCGCTCCAAAAACCAACCCGATGAGCCTGTATCTCGCGCGTTTGGCGCCTTCTAGCCAACTCACCATGCGCTACGTGCTGCAAGATGCGGCGGATCGCCTGGGGTTTGAAGACATGAATGTCGAAGAGATTCCCTGGCACGCCTTGCAACCGGAAGATGTTGTAGCGCTGGTCGCGGCATTGCGTGAAGACAACTACGCACCGAACACTTCTTCGCTGTATGTCAATGCGGTGCGCGGGGTCATGAATGAGGCCTGGCGCATGAGCCTGATCAGCCAGGAACATCTGTTGAAGATGCGCTCGGTCAAGGGCATCGCCGGCACGCGGCTATCACAGGGGCGCAATCTCAAGCGCACGCTGATTCACGAATTGATGGAAGTCTGCGCCGCCGACCCACGTCCGCAGGGCCTGCGCGACGCCGCAATCATTGCGTTGCTGTACGGCACGGGCATGCGCAAGTCGGAGTCAGTGGACCTGGACCTGAATCAGGTCGACTTTCAGGAGCGCAGCCTGTGCGTCACCGCCAAAGGCAACAAGCAGTTGATCAAGTACGCGCCGGCATGGGCGTTCAGCAAGCTCGATGCGTGGCTGGAGTTGCGCCGTTCCCAGCTCAAGGAAGGCGAGCACGACGATGCGTTCCTGTTCAACCGCATTCGCCGTGGCAGCCACATCACCCGCGAGCGCATCACCAAGCATGCGATCTACTACATCGCTCGCCAGCGCGGCACGCAGGTCGGGGTGAAGATCATGCCCCACGATTTCCGTCGCTCGTTCATCACTCGGGTGATCGAGGAGCACGACCTGTCGATTGCGCAGAAGCTGGCGCATCACAGCAACATCCAGACCACCGCCAACTACGATGTGCGTGATGACAACGAGCGGCGGCGGGCGGTGGATCGCTTCGACCTGTGATCAGCTCAGGCCAAACACATGCGCTGCGCCAAGGACCGACAGTTGCACCGCGCTGCCGGCGGGCGGCGCGTGCATGCCGGTGCTGCGCACCAGGATCGAACGGGCCGCATCCTGAGTAGCGGATGAGCTCAGCTCGACCGTCAAGGTGCAGGTGTTGCCGGCGAAATCACGGTCGATGACCTGCGCATGGCAGTCTTGGCTGTCAGAAGCCACTTCGACGATCTGCAATTGCTCGGGGCGCAGCATGATCTGCGCGGCGCCGCTGAAACCGTTGCTGTTCACCGCCACCTGACCCAGATCGCAATGCGCCCAACCCGCCTCGATCCGCGCGGGCAGCACCACGGCTTCGCCGAGAAAGTGCGCGGTCTGCTCATCGTCTGGATAGCGGTAGAGGTCCATTGGATGCCCGGACTGCACCAGCCGCCCGGCACGCATCACCGCCAGTTGATCGGCAAACGACAAGGCTTCGCTCTGATCGTGGGTCACCAGAATCGTGGTGACGCCAGCGTCTTCGAGCAAGCGCGCGACCATTTTGCGCATGGCGCTGCGCAAACCGGTGTCGAGGGCGGAAAACGGTTCGTCGAGCAGCATCAGCCGTGGTTGTTGCGCCAGAGCACGGGCCAGCGATACCCGCTGTTGCTGGCCGCCGGACAGTTCGTGGGGCCAACGGTTGGCCATGTTGGCGTCGAGGGCGACGCTGTCCATCAATTGCAGAATGCGTTGATGGCGCGCCGCGCCGGTCAGGGCCAGGCCGAAACCGATGTTCGCCGCCACGGTCATGTGCGGGAACAACGCGCCGTCCTGCGGGACGTAGCCGATCTGCCGTTGATAGGCCGGCACCGCGTGGGTGCGGTCGACCAGTGTCTGGCCGTTGAGGGTGAGGCTGCCGGTATCGGGAAACTCAAACCCGGCGATCATCCGCAACAGCGTGGTCTTGCCGGAGCCGGAGGGGCCGACGATCACCGTGCGGCTGCCAGTCGGCACGTTGAGGCTGACGTCGTCGAGCGCCTTTTGCGCACCGAAGGTTTTACTGAGATTGAGCAGTTCGAGAGCGTTCATCGGCCAGCGGTACGCCTGGATTGGTGATAGAGAATGGCCGTCAGCGGCAGTGAAAGCAGGATCATCAGCAGTGCGTACGGCGCCGCAGCGGCGTAATCGATTTCGCTGGTCATCGCCCAGAAACCGGTGGCGAGGGTGCGCGTGCCGTTGGGCGCGAGCAGCAGGGTCGCCGTCAACTCGTTGGTGATCGCCAGAAACACCAGCGCTGCACCGGCGGCAGCACCCGGTGCCGCCAACCGCACGGTGATCAGCCACAATGCGCGCAACGGTGAGCGGCCAAGGCTTTGCGCGATGTTTTCCAGTTCGACCGGGGCCTGCGCGAAACCGGCACGCAGACTGACCAGCGCGCGCGGCAGGAACATCAGCAGATAGGCCAGCAGCACGGTGATGGTGGTCTGATAGATCGGTCGGGCGAAATGGATGGTCACGGTCACCAGTGCCAACGCAACGACAATGCCGGGCAGGGAACTGGTGATGTAATTGCAGCCTTCCAGCAAACGCTGAAGCTTGCCCGGGGCGCGGATCGACAGCCAGGCGATGGGAATCGCCGCGACGCTGGTCAACAACGCGCCGGCCACGCCATACGACAACGTCTGCAGCAGGGCCGGCATTAACTCGTCGCCTTGCCAGACCTGCACACCACCGGCCAGCAGCCAGCGGCCGAGTGTCAGCAACGGCACACCGAGTGCCAGCAGGCAGGTTGTGGCTTGCAGCAGTAACGCCAAAGTTGTCGCGCCGAGCCCCAGTTGCACGCTGCGCTGATCCCGGGCGCTGCCGGAGCCGACTCGGGCATAACGCGCCTGACCACGGGCGGCAGACTCGGCTGTGAGCATCGCCAGACAGCACAGCGCCAGGACTCCGGCGAGCATGTTGGCGGCCGGGCCGTTGAAGGTTGATTTGAACTGATCGAAGATCGCCGTGGTGAACGTGTCGAAACGGATCATCGCGTACAAACCGTACTCGGCCAGCAGGTGCAGGCCGACCAGCAACGCCCCCCCGCAGATCGCCAGCCGCAGCTGCGGCACCACCACCCGAAAGAACACCGCCCATGGCTTGAGGCCCAGCGACTCGGCGACGTCTTCAATCGCCGGATCAAGACGACGCAAAGTCGCGGCAATCGGCAAATACAAAAACGGGAAATACGCGATCACCGACACCAGCACACCGGCCGGCAGACCGTGGATCGACGGAATCAAGCTGACCCACGCATAACTGTGAACGAACGCCGGCACGGCCAGCGGCGCGACCGCCAGCACTGACCACAAGCGTCGGCCGGGCAGGTTGCTGCGCTCGGTCAGCCAGGCCAGGGTTGTTCCGAGCACGATGCACAAGGGCAGGGTGATCAGCACCAGCAGTACCGTGTTGATCAGCAATTCGCCGACCCGTGGGCGGAATATCATGGCTTCGATGGTTGCCCAACCGGTGTACCACGACACGCCGATCACGAACGCAATCGGCAGCAGTGACAGCAACGACACCAGCACCGCCGAGGTCACCACCCACGAGCCGCCGCGCCCGCCACGCCTGCGGGCAGGGTGGAGAAGGCTGGCGGGGGCCGTCGCAACGGCCGGTGCAGGCAAGGTTTCGGGCATCACTTAGAGCAATCCGGCCTGGGTCATCAGCTCGACGGCTTTTTTGCTGTCGAGGGTCGACGCGTCGACTTTCGGCGCATCAAGGGTTTTCAGTGGGGTCAGCTTCGGGTTGGACGGCGCGTCTTTGCCCACGGCGTATTCGAAAGAGGTGCCGGTTTCCAGAACCTCCTGACCTTCCTTGCTGGTGATGTATTTGACGAACTTCTGCGCGTCCTCAAGGTGTTTGCTCGAGGCCAGCACGCCGGCGCCGGAGGTGCTGACGAACGCGCCCGGATCCTGATGTTTGAAGTAGTGCAGGCGGGTGTTGTTGCTGTTCTCGCCGGTCTTGGACTGATCGACGAAGCTGTAATAGTGATAGATCACACCGCTGTCGATCTGCCCGGCGTTCACCGCTTTGAGCACCGCACTGTTGCCGCGATAGATCGTCGCGTTGGTCTTCATGCCCTTGAGCCATTCCAGCGTGGCGGCTTCGCCTTTCTGTTGCAGGACAGCGGCGACGATGGCCTGGAAGTCGGCACCGGCCGGGGAGGCGGCCCAACGCCCTTTCCAGGCCGGGGTGGCGAGGTCGAGCAGGGATTTGGGCAAGTCCTTTTCCGTCAGCTTGCTCGGGTTGTAGACGAACACGGTGGAACGGGCGGCGATGCCGACCCAATTGCCGTGCGCCGGACGGTAGGCGGAATCGACTTGTTCGAGAGTCGCGGGCGCCAACGGGGCAAACAGTTTGGCATTGTCCACCAGCACCATCGCCGGGGAGTTTTCGGTGAGGAAGACGTCCGCCGGCGAGGCGGCGCCTTCCTGCACGAGCTGATTGCCCATTTCGGTGTCATCGCCGTTGCGAATGGTCACCGGGATCCCGGTTTCTTCGGTAAACCCGGCCACCCAGGCTTTGGTAAGCGTCTCATGCTGTGCGTTGTAAACCACCAGACCCACCGAGTCGGCGGCCACCGCGTGCCCGGTGCCGAGCAACGCGGTGACCAGCAATGCGCGCTTGAAGAAGGAGGGAAGGCGTGGATTCATTCGGGCAGCTCCTGTTTTTAGACGTTATGAGCAAATCCTCGCAGGAAACAATGCGAACGATTTGCAAGTATCAAGTCGCGGCAATGTAGGGTGGCAAATGAGAAAAAAACGTCAAAGAAGCCGTTAATACTTGTCATTGCCATTCAAATTTACCGCGACTCTCTACTTTTGTCTTAACGTCGTTGCTCAGGAGTGGGGGATGTAGGCCACGCTTTGGTCTTCACGCCCGTGGAATAGCTGTTCGCCACGGGTGGGCGTGGTGGTGATGACCTGATGATCGGTCTTGAGGCCACCCAGTGGCACCGCATCACCGGAACGGTATTGCGCCACGAAAATCGTGCGTTGCGCATCCCAGTGTTGCCCGCTGGTGCGTTCCAGCCAGGCGATCAGCGTCGCCGTGTCGCCATTGTGCGGGAAGTCCTGGATCGTTTCCGGCACGTAGTAGAACGGTGCACCACCGGTTTGCAGGTACATCGGCACTTTGTTGTCGACCTCGATCATGACCATGCGCCATTGATTCAACGGTGCCTGCTGACGGGCCTGTTCACGAACCTGCTCGCCGAAGCGGATAACACCGCCGCCGCTGTTGGTCCACGGGTACAGCACACCCAATATCGCGGCAAGCAACACAGTGGTGACAGCGAAGCCGATCTTCAGCCCACGGCCTGTGCTGTTGCGGGCGCCCAGGCGCCGGGTTACCCACCAGGCACCCAGCAACTGCGCGAAGGGCACCAGCGGCAGGACGTAATAGCTGCGGCGACTGCCACTGGCGGTGAAGAACAGCATCAACAACGCGAGCCCTTGAATCAGCCAGCGGGTATCCGGTTCGACGTGCTTCCAGTTACGCGCGGCCACCCACAGGGCGATCAACCAGCACGGCGCCCAGGGCAGGGTGTAGACCGGCAGGTAGATCAGGTAGGTGTAGATCGGCCCGAACTGATCGAACGGCTGGAAAAACCGCACGACGTTCTCGCGCAGCACTAGGCCGAGGCCGCTTTGTTCGTAGTTGGGCGCGCCGTAGAAGTGCGACAGCACGAACGGCGTCATGTAAAACGCCCCGGCAATCAATAGTGCAGCGAACAGTCGCAGGTTCAGGTGGCGTTTCCAGCGGTGCTCGCTAAGCAGGTGCGGCAACAGCACCAGCCCCGGCAGGACGAAACCGATCAGGCCTTTGAACAGCGATGTCAGCGAGAGCAAGCCGAAGAACACCACGTAGCGCCAGAACCGAGTGTCATCCGGGCCGCGCCAGTACCACCAGACCGCCGCCAGCACACCGCAAACGGTGAGGATGTCGGCGGTGGCGACTCGCGCCCAGAACACGAAGTAGAACGTGGTCGCCAGCATCCAGCCGGCGATCAGTCCGGTGCCCTTGCGAAACAGTTGCTCGCCGATCAGGTACACCAGCCACACGCTGAACCACGCGGAAATGACTGAAGACAGGCGCAACGACCAATGCCCCAGTCCGCCGGTGAACCAGGAGGTGGCGGTGATCAGCCAGTACGACAGCAGCGGCTTGTCGTAGTAAGGACTGCCCTTGAGGTACGGGTCGAAATAGTCGCCGCTTTGCAGCATCTGCAACGCGATGTTGGCCCAGCGGGTTTCCGGGCCCCACAGTTCGCGACTGCCCAGACCGAGCAATAACAGCAGGGCAGTCGCCGCCAGCAGGAGCAGCAGCGGCCCCCGTTCAGTCCTGGTCTGGGTCATGGCTGGCTCTGGCTGAAGATAAGGATTTCCAGTTGGCCACGGCGGTAATGCTTACCGTCGATGGGCAGCAGCTCAAGTTGTTGAGCGTCCGACGTGCTGTTGACCCGCATCACCACACCCACCGAGCCTTTTTTGCGCGCTTCGGTCATCCATTCACCTACGCCGTCGAGGCTGACCTTGCGTGAAGCCATCGCCGGGTCATCAAGCCCGTACTTGAGCTCGCCGACGGTGTTGAAGAGGTCCACCTGCGGGCGGCGCAGACGCCAGGAAAGCGCAGACGCAGCGCCCAGGTCGTTACTCAGCAACGAGGTGGTTTGGCTCAGTTCCTGCTGGTGTTCGGCAATGAACTGATCCGGCATCTTGCTGTTGACGATGGTCGCCGGCATCGCGGCCGGCAGCAGCGCGACGAGCAGGCCAATGCCCAGTGCCGGCATCGCCCACAACGTCAGGGGCCGCACGGTCTGCAGTGCGCCGGCAATCAGCCAGCCAAGCAGCACGATATAACCCAGCGACAGGCTGAACATCTCGGTGTGTTCGTAAATTTCACGGGTCGCCTGCAGATAGATCAGCGCGACCAGCGCAGCACAGGCCAGCATCACGTTGACCACGCCGTTGGTGCGCAAGACGCGACCGTCCTGGCGATCGAGCCAGCCCATCAACGTGTGGCCCATCAACAAGGCCAAGGGCAGCAGGCACGGCATGATGTAAGTCGGCAACTTGCCGCTGCTTGCGCTGAAAAATGCCAGCGGGAGCAGGAACCACAAGGCGAGGAAGGCGATTTTCGGATCGCGCTTTTCGCGCCAGGTGCGCAGCAGTGTCGACGGCAACAGCAGTGCCCAGGGCAAGGTGCAAGCAAACAGCAACGGCAGATAGAACCACCATGGGCGCGCGTGCTGTGCATCTTCACCGGCAGCAAAGCGGCGGATGTGTTCGTGCCAGAAGAAGAACCGCCAGAAATCCGGTTCACGGGCATGCACGGCCAGGGCCCACGGCACGCTGACCAGAGCGGCCACCGCAACGGCCACCAAGCCATAGCGCACCAGTTCACCAAAACGCCGCTGCCAGACCATGTAGGGCAGGGCGATCAGCACCGGCAGCAGCAGGGCGAGAAAACCCTTGGTCATCAAACCCATGCCGCAAGCCAGCCCCAACAGCGCCCAGCTCCCGAGGCGCGCGCGCGGGTTGTTGCTGTCGATGGCAAACCAGATCGCGACCAGGCTCAGGTTGACCCACAAGGTGAACTGCGGATCAAGGTTGGCATAGCCGGCTTGCCCTGCGATCAGACCGAAGCTCATATAAAGAAGGGCGCACGCCGCGCTGGTGCGCGGGTTGTTCCACAGACGACGGGCCAGCAGGTAGGCCAGCCACACACTCACGCCGGTGCTGAGCGCCGAGGCGATACGCACGCCGAACAGGTTTTCACCGAAAATCGCCTGGCCGATGGCGATCATCCAGTAGCCGGCAATCGGTTTTTCGAAATAGCGGATGCCCATGAAATGCGGCGCCACCCAGTTGCCGCTCTGCAGCATTTCCTGGCTGATCTGCCCATAACGGGTTTCATCGGGAATCCACAGGCCGTGGGTCATCAGCGGCAGCAGATAAAACACCACGAATGCCAGCACCAGACCGGGGATTGCAAAGCGTTCGATCAAGGTGCTCTGGTGGAGGCGCGGCAAATTCAACGCTGCATGGTGCAGCGGTTTGTTCTCAGACGTCATGACTGGGCCTTGGTGCAGTACAAAGTGTGCGTTTCAGTGAAGCGCCTGGCGATTTCCGTAGCAGGCGTGTCACCGGGTTGGATGAATGCAGGTGCGAGTACGTCCAGTGGGCGTGACCTGTATTCAGAGAACTGGCGTGCTCCCAGCTCTAAGTTCTCTCTAAAAAGACAAGCTTTAAACTGGAATATGTCCAGTTTTCGAAACTAAAAAACATGTCTTATTACAAATTGGCGGCCGCCAATGCGCCGGCTAGAGGCTTTCCTGCGCAATACCGCGAAGTTGTGCAAAAAACGGCTTGTTATTTATTCATGTGTTGCCAGCCTTCGGGATTCATGATGCCGATGACTTTAAGTTGGCCTTGCGCATCTATCCGGGTTAAAACAGCGCTGCCATATTCGGCAGCCACCGCCCGTGGATAGCCGGTTTGCCGTTCAAAATCGGCGATGCAGCCGCTGTGGGTCACCAGGATCATGTTCTGCCCGGGCGTCTTGTGCGCCACCATCTCATCACGGATCGTCGGGCCACAGGTTTCCAGCCACTCCTGGGCTACTGCATCGTGACCGAGCATGTAATGCGCAGTCTGCATGGTGCGTGTCAGCGGGCTGCTGAACAGCTCGGTTTTCTCCAGGCCCAGTTGCTCAAAGCCACGGCCGACGCTGGCTGCAGCAACGCTGCCGACCTGAGTGATGCCGTCCGCCGGCCCCAGACAGGTATTGGTCGAGCGGTCGCAACGCTCGGTATGACGCACCAGTGCGACGACTTCACCGGCCTGCCAGGCGCTCACCCATTCCTGGGTGGCAGACGCGCTGACATAGCGCAGATTGGCGGGCGAGCGTTGCATCCAGACGAAGCCGCAAATCAGGCTGATCAGCAGCAACCCGACAGCAATGATTGCCCAAGTGCGCGGACGAGACAGGTCCCATCGTCTGGGCGCTGATTGTACGTGTGCTAATTCAACCAAAACGTTGCCCCTTGTCATTCCCGAGTTCCATTCAGTTCGCACAGTGCAACGTAAGCTCGAGGAGGTTAGTTACTTTACGGTGGCGTACTTGAATGGCTGCTGAACACTACGTTCAGAGTCGTGTCGGAGCAGTGAAGAACATGTGAAAAATTTGCGAGGGCCAAGTGTGTTTTAACTAAAACGGGTATTTGATAAATAAACTCAAATAGCCGTTTTGTTTATCGGCGCTACTTAACAACGGCGGCGATGGAGGCGAAGCTGCGCCCGTTGGGCAACGGCATCGCGCGATACCTTGTCTATTGTTCTGATATCAGCCCAGGAGTCATCGAGCCGGATGGACCTCAAGCAAAGCCTCGCCAATCGCATCGTGATTGTGTTCGCCTTGATGAGCGCTCTGGTTGCCGGTGTGTTCGCCATGGGCATTGTCGCCACCGTGCATGTCGTGGAACACAAGTTGACCATGACCGCCCTGAGCGGTGGTTTGCGCCGGTTGCTGGCGATGGACGACATCAGTCAATGGCGGCATGAGCCGGAAAAAAGCGAATTGTTTTTTTTCGAGAAAGGCCCCGGTCCCATGGCGCTGACGGAGCCACTGGCGAGCCTGCCCCTGGGGTTCCAGGAAATAACGTTCAACGGTGATGACTTCTACGCCATGGTCGATGCGGTCGGCGGCCGCAAATACGTGCTGCTGCGCAATCAGGAAAGCTTTGAACAGCGTGAGCACCTGCTATTTGTCGTGGTGATCGTCGGCTTCATCCTCAGCGTCATGTTGGCCGTCGCCCTCGGCAGGCTGTTGGCGCGGCAGGTCATGGCGCCAGTGATTCGCCTGGCGGGGCAGGTGCGTCATCGCGATCAGTTGATCGCGTTGGCCCCGGCACTGCATCCCGATTACGCCGATGACGAAGTCGGGGCGCTGGCACTGTCTTTTGACCAGACCCTTGGCCGGTTACGCGAAACCCTGAATCGGGAAAAGCTCTTCACCAGTGACGTGAGCCATGAACTGCGCACGCCGCTTATGATTCTGGCCAGCTCCTGCGAGTTGTTGCTGGCCAACCCCTCGCTTGACCCGCGCTCCACCGAGCAGGTCAAACGCATTGCCCGGGCCAGCGCCGAAATGCGCCAACTGGTCGAGACCTTTTTGATGCTGGCACGCAAACCCGAAGAACTTGGCACCGAATCCACCTGCACGCTCAAGAATATTGCCGATGCACAGGTGGAAATCTGGGGGCGATTGATTCGCGAAAAGGGTCTGGAGTTTATCTACGAGCCGCAACTGGCGGGCACCACGCGCTATGACCTGACGTTCTTGCAGTCGGTGATGGGCAATCTGTTGCGCAATGCCTGGCACTACACCGATCAGGGCTTTGTGCGGCTGATCTTGCTCAAGGACAGTTTCGTGGTCGAGGACAGCGGTATCGGAATTCCGGAAGAGAAACGCCACGCGATGTTTCAGCCATTCGTGCGCGGTGATGAACAGCGTGGTGAAGGGCTTGGGCTGGGATTGTCGCTGGTGCAGCGAATCTGCAGCCATCAGCACTGGCAGGTGCAACTGGTGACCCGCGAGCCCAACGGTTGCCGTTTCACCGTCACGCTGTTGGCGGCGACTCAGGGCGTCGAAGGACAGGCGCGCGAGTTGCCCGCCGCCTGACTGATCAACGCCGCCAGGCGCCGGACGTTGTTCTGTTGCGCGACCACCAGATCGTCAATCCCCGGGCCGGACGGCGTTTGCAACGTGGAACGGCACGTCAGCAAGCTGTTGTCCGCCGCACCGCTGGGGCGCAGGCGCCATTTGACGTCGATCAGCCCGTACTGGCCGGGAATCGAATCAAACCGCTGCACGTCGATGCGCACCGAGACATTGCCGCGAGTGCCGGTATTGCTCAGTTGATCGCTGAGTGCACTGCGCAACTCATCCGCCAGGCTTGCGCCCCACCATTGGGTTTCCAGAATCGCCAGGCCGCTGCTGCCCTGACGAATGACAATTTGCGGGCGGTCGACTTGCGGCGGCACGGTGATCCCCTCAATGGGAATCTGCGCGCCGGCCCGGGTGTTGGTTAATTGCACCGGCGTCAGGGTGTGAAAGTTGATCGGGTCGCTGCGGCAGGCGCCAAGGAGCAGGAACGCAGCGAGCACGGTGATCTTCAGCGGTAAAGCCATGGGGTAGCTCCTGTGCTCAATTGCGCGGCGGTCCTTTCAGGTCCAGCGGTGCAGCGTTGTCCGGACGTCCGCGGATCAGCGATTCCGGATGGCGGCCGAGATAATCCGAGAGCTCTCGCAGGGAGCGCGACATGCGCCCGAGTTCGTCGAGGGTTTCCGTGAGTTTTTCCCGCTGTGGCGAATCTTCGGCCAGTGTCGAGCTGGCCGATTGCAGGGTTTTGCTGACGTCGGCCAAGGTGTTCTGCACGCCCGGCAGGGTTTTCGCGTTGAACTGGGTCAGGCCTTTGCGCAGCTCGACGAGGTTGCTGTCGAGGTTGCCGGCAATGCGCTCAACCGGCAGCTTGTTGAGCTTGTCGACCATCGATTCGAGTTTTTCCTGCAACTGTTCGAGGCTGCCCGGAACGGTCGGCAGGACGACCGGGCGAGCCACAGGATCGAACGCGACTTTCTGCGCTTTCGGGAAGAAATCCAGCGCGATGTACAGTTGCCCGGTCAGCAGGTTGCCGCTCCGCGCCTGGGCGCGCAGGCCGTTATCGACGAAGGTGCCCAGCAGGCGGATGCCGGCCGCTTCATCGTCAGGGTCGTGCTTGAATTCGGTCAGCATCTTTTTGTAGGCCTGACCGAGGCGTTGCGGGTAAATGACGATCCCGACGTTAAGCGGGAAGGTGCGTTGCTTCGCATCGAAATCCAGGTTGATACCCACCACCCGGCCGATTTCCATACCGAGAAACTCGACCGGCGCATCGACCTTGAGTCCGCGCAGCGACTGGTCGAAACGCAACACCATGTATTGCGCCTTGCCGTTGGGCGGGGCGAGGGCGGTCTGTTGGTCACCGAACAGCTCGAAATCCTTGTCATCGGCGGCAGCCACATCGTTGGGGCTGTAGTCCGGCGCACGGAATGCGATACCGCCCACCAGCATGGTCGACAGTGATTCGGTCTTCACGGCAAAGCCGTTGGCGCCGACATTGATGTCGATGCCGCTGGCGTTCCAGAATCGGGTGTTTTCGGTAACGAACGCGTCGTTCGGCGAGTGTATGAACACTTCGATATCCACCCCTTTGCCTTCGGGGTTGAGGGCGTAGGTGACGACCTGGCCGACCGGAATCTTGCGGTAGTAAACCGGGGAACCGATGTCCAGCGAACCGAGATCCGGCGCGTGCAGCATGAAGCGCTTGCCGGGTTCGCCGTAGGTGATGGGCGGCGGATTTTCCAGACCCTTGAAGTGTTTGGCGCGGTTGTTGGCCTGACCGATATCGGCGCCGATGTAATCGCCGGAGAGCAGGGTGTCGATGCCCGAGACGCCGCCGGCGCCGATTCGTGGGCGCACCACCCAGAACTGTGAGTCTTCGCGAGTGAAGGTTTCGGCCTGTTTGGACAGTTTGATGGTGGCGTCGACGCTCTTCTGGTCGCCGCTCAACTCGACACCCGTCACCTGGCCGATGACCACATTGCGGTATTTGACCTCGGTTTTGTTAGCCGTCAGGCCGCTGCCGGTCTTGAAATTGACGACGATCGTCGGGCCTTCCTGCAGCACGTTGTGCACCACCAGCGAAATACCGACCAGCACCGCCACGATCGGTACGATCCACACCAGTGAAATGCTGAAACGTCGAGTCTTGATCGGCGCTTGGCCTGGCGCTGGTGATTCGTCGGCGGCTGACGACTTCATCCGTGTCCTCCTCGGTTTATCGGGCACTGAGCGTCAGGAACGCAAAAGCACTTCATCAATATAGAAGTGCTTGGCGATAGAGCAAATAGCGAGGAGCTGGTTACGTGTAGGAGCTGCCGCAGGCTGCGATCTTTTGATCTTGATTTTTAAAGATCAAAAGATCGCAGCCTGCGGCAGCTCCTACAGGGGGATGCGTTCAGCCGACAAGTTCGCGCAGGCGATACCAGAACATGCCCAGTGCCAGCAGCGGCGAGCGCAGGGCCGGACCGCCGGGGAAGGTCATGTGCGGCACCGCGCTGAACACGTCCATGCCCCGACTGTGGCCGGCATGAATGGCCTCGCCCAGCAGCTTGGCGCACCAGTGCGTGACGTTCAGGCCGTGGCCGGAATAACCCTGGGCGTAGAACACGTTCGGCTGCTGCTTGAGGCGGCCGACCTGCGGGAAGCGGTTGGCGGTGATGCCGATCTTGCCGCCCCATTGATAGTCGATGCGCACATCCGCCAACTGCGGGAAGACTTTCAGCATCTTCGGGCGCATATAGGCGGCGATGTCCGCCGGGTCGCGTCCTGAATAGTGGCAGGCACCACCGAACAATAAACGCTGGTCCGCCGAGAGCCGGTAGTAATCGAGGCCGACTTTCTGATCGCAAAGCGCAAGATTCTGCGGGATCAACTGCGCGGCGCGTTCCTCGGACAACGGCTCGGTGGCGATAATGTAGCTGCCGGCGGGCAGTACCTTGCCGCTGAGCTGCTGTTCGAGTTCATCCAGGTGCGCGTTGCAACCGAGCACCAGACTGCCGGCGCGGACGCTGCCCGTGGCGCAGCGCACCTGAACGGTTTCGCCGTGGATGATCTGCAGCACCGGGCTCTGCTCGAAAATCCGCACGCCGAGGGACGCCGCCAGACGCGCCTCGCCCTGCACCAGATCCAGCGGATGCAGATGGCCGGAACCCATGTCCACCAGCCCCCCGGCGTAGACGTCGGCGTTGACCACTTGCTGGCGGATCTGCTCGGGGCCGACCAGCCGGGTTTCGTGGCGGTAGCCGAGTTCGCCCAGGCTGACTTGTTCGTCCTTGAACGCGGCGAACTGCGCAGCAGTGTTGGCCAGCTCACAGAAGCCCCAGCGCAGGTCGCATTCGATGTTGTGATCAGTGATGCGCTGACGCACCAGTTCCACCGATTCGATCCCGGCGCGCTGCAAGTAACGCACGCCGTCATTGCCGACATAACGGGCAAAGCCCTCGACCTCATGGCCAATGCCACGGATCAACTGCCCGCCGTTGCGCCCACTGGCGCCCCAGCCGATGCGCCGGGCTTCGATCAACACCACCGACAACCCGCGCTGAGCGAGTTCGATGGCAGTGTTGACCCCGGTGAAACCACCGCCGATCACGCAGACATCTACGCTCAGGTCGCCGTCCAGCTTGGGGTAAGGAGTGCTCGCCCGCGCCGAAGCAGCGTAATAGGAGCGGGCGTGTTCTTGGGTGTGCTGATTCATTTGTTCGACTTCACTTTGCTCCAGGACCGGGTCATCAGACGCATGATCGCCTGGGGCGGGGTAGAGGAGATGTAGAGCTTGTCCAGCACCGCCTGGGACGGGTAGACCTCGGGATTGTTGACCAGCGCCTGATCCATGTACTGCTTGGCAGCCGGGTTCGGGTTGGCGTAACCGACCGACGCGCTGACCTTGGCGATCACTTGCGGATCGAGCAGGTAATTAATGAAGGCGTGGGCTTCCTTGGGGTTGGCGGCGTCAGCCGGGATGGCCAGCAGGTCGAACCACAGGTTGGCGCCTTCCTTGGGAATGGAGTAGGCAATGTTCACACCGTTCTTGGCTTCCTTGGCGCGGTTGGCGGCCTGGAATACGTCGCCGGAGTAGCCGAACGCCACGCAGATGTCGCCGTTGGCCAGGTCCGACACGTATTTGGAGGAGTGGAAGTAGGTGATGTACGGGCGGATGCTCAGCAGTTTCGCTTCGGCCTTTTTATAGTCTTCCGGGTTTTCGCTGCGTGGGTCCATGCCCATGTAGTTGAGGATCGCCGGGAACACTTCGTCCGCCGAGTCCATCATCGACACGCCGCACTGGGTAAGTTTTTTCAGGTTTTCCGGCTCGAACAGCACCGCCCAGGAATCGATGTGGTCGATGCCCAGCACTTGTTTGACCTTGTCGACGTTGTAACCGATGCCGTTGGTGCCCCACAGGTAAGGCACCGAGTGCGTGTTCTGCGGGTCGTTTTTCTCCAGCAGCGCGAGCAATTTCGGGTCGAGATTTTTCCAGTTCGGCAATTGCTCGCGATCCAGCTTGAGGAACGCGCCGGCCTTCACCTGACGAGCCAGGAAGTGGTTGGACGGCACCACCACGTCGTAGCCGGTGCGGCCGGCGAGCAGTTTGCCTTCCAGGGTTTCGTTGGAATCGAAAACGTCGTAGATCACCTTGATGCCGGTCTTGGCCTGGAAGTCGGCGAGGGTGGTTTCACCGATGTAGTCGGTCCAGTTGTAGACGCTGACTTGTGGCTGGGCCAGGGCAGCAGTGCTGCACAACAGCGCCAGTGCGGCGGGAACCATGGATTTCAGTAGACGCATATCGACACCTCTTGAAGTTATTGGATTTTTTCAGGTGGTTCGCGATTCCCCTTGTGGGAGTGAACCTGCTGGCGAAAGCGGAGGGTCAGACAACGTCGATGGTGACTGTGCTGACGCCTTCGCGAGCAGGCTCGCTCCTACAGGGGATTGGGGGGATCAGACGCTCAGCAACAGGAACTCGCGCTCCCACGAACTGATCACGCGCTTGAAGTTTTCGTGTTCGGCGCGTTTCACCGCGACGTAGCCGCGTACGAACTTGTTGCCCAGGTACTCGGCAACGGTGGCGCACTCTTCCATTTGTGTCAGCGCGTCTTCGATGGTGATCGGCAGGCGCAGGTTGCGGCGCTCGTAGGCTCGGCCCTCAACGGCCGCGCTCGGTTCGATGCCTTCAACCATGCCGATGTAGCCACACAGCAGGCTCGCGGCGATCGCCAGGTACGGGTTGGCGTCGGCGCCCGGCAAACGGTTCTCCACGCGCATGGCTTCCGGGCCGGAGGTTGGCACTCGCAGGCCGACGGTGCGGTTCTCTTCGCCCCATTCAACGTTCACCGGTGCCGAGGTGTCCGGCAGGAAGCGGCGGAACGAGTTCACGTTGGGCGCGAACATCGGCAGCACTTTCGGGATGTACTTCTGCAGCCCACCGATGTGATGGCGGAACAGATCGCTCATCTTGCCGTCGGTATCGGCGAAGATCGGCTTGCCGGTCGAAATCTCCAACACGCTCTGGTGCAGGTGCATGGCGCTGCCAGGCTCGTCGCCAATCGGCTTGGCCATGAAGGTGGCGGTGACGTTGTGCTTGAGCGCGGCTTCACGCAGGGTGCGCTTGAACACGGTGATCTGATCGGCCAGATCCAGTGCGTCGCCGTGACGGAAGTTGATTTCCATCTGCGCCGGACCGTCTTCGTGAATCAGTGTGTCGAGGTCCAGGCCTTGCAGTTCGCACCAGTCGTAGACGTCTTCGAACAGTGGATCGAATTCGTTGGCTGCGTCGATGGAGAAGGATTGACGGCCGCTTTCCGCGCGCCCCGAACGACCCAGTGGTGCCTTGAGCGGCAGGTCCGGGTCTTCGCAGCGCTGGGTCAGGTAGAACTCCATTTCCGGCGCCACAATCGGCTTCCAGCCTTTATCGGTGTACAGCTGCAGGACTTTCTTCAGCACGTTGCGCGGCGACAGCTCGATCGGATTGCCGAACTTGTCGAAGGTGTCGTGGATGACGATGGCAGTCGGCTCGATCGCCCATGGAATCACGTACACCGCGTCGGCGACCGGCTTGCAGACCATGTCGATGTCGGCCGGGTCGAGCAGGTCGTAGTAGATGTCGTCGTCGACAAAATCCCCGGTTACCGTTTGCAGCAGCACACTTTCCGGCAGGCGCATGCCTCGCTCATGCAGGAACTTGTTGGTCGGTGCGATCTTGCCGCGGGCGATGCCGGTCAGGTCGCTGACCACACATTCAACTTCGGTAATCTTGTGATCTTTCAGCCAAGTGAACAGCTGATCGAAAGGGGCATTCATAAAGACCTCGTTATTGGTTTTATAGACGCCGGGGAGGGCGGGTTTCATCTTCCGCCCCTTCCCCTGTGGCGCGTTGACGACTATCTTGGGCGTGCCTTGCAGTTCCATCTATCCACTTTAAGCAGCACCAAAGCGCACCAAAAGAGTGCGCAAGGTCTCCCATGACAACGTGTAATCCGCTACAGGTTCAAGCTTTCAATACCGCTGATGTCACCGAGCAAATCCGCGCCACGCCGGGTTGGGTCCAGCATTACCAGCAGATGTCTCCCGGGCATTTCGCCGGGCAGATTCGCTATTTGGATTTGCAGGGCGTGCAGGTTTACGAAGAACAGATGAATACCCGCGTCGAGCAGAATTTCAGTGCGCCTGCGGGGGCCTTGGCGTTCTGTTTTGATCGCAGCGACAACGCGCTGTATCTGCTCAATGAAGAGAGCCGCAACATCTGGATCACCCCGGAGAACTATCAGGAAATCGCCGTGGTGTTTGGCCCGGAATTCGTCCGGCAACACGGTCTGGATGTTCAACGGCTCGAGGGCTTGTTCATGGCGCCGCTGAACTGCGGGCAGAACGCCTTGTTCAGTCGCTGGTTAAGCTCGACACTCACGAAGTTGACGCAAACCCTTGATCCGCCGAGTAAAGAAGCACTGACCCAGCAGTTGCTGGAGGACTGCCTGTTCATCCTCGACAACGCGCACGTGTGCCTGGACCGCGGCGGTTTGCAGCGCCGCGCAGAAGAACGAAACATCATGAAGCGTGTAGGGGAGTGGGCCGCTGATTCGCCGGAGGACACGCTTAATCTGCTCGAACTCGCGCAAGTCGCCGGTGTGTCACTGCGACAGTTGCAACAAGCTTTCAAGGCCTACACCGGGATGACGCCGAGCCACTGGTTGCGCCTGCGAAGGTTGAACAGCGCACACCGTGAACTGCGCCGGCGCAGCCCGACGGAGACCACCGTCGCTGAGGTCGCGATGCAGTGGTCGTTCTGGCATCTGGGACGGTTTTCCAGCAGTTATCGGGCGTTGTTCAACGAGTTGCCGAGCGAAACGCTAAAGCGGTGAACGTCATCAATTTTCGGCTATCTTCTGTTAACTACACTAAATAGCCGTTTAGTTGAGCTATCACAGTTTTGCTGAACATTCAGGGAGAAGGCCCATGTCTCAACGCAAAAACGCTGCAGATGAGCTGATTTCTGCGCTGAGTCTGGAGCCTCACGTCGAAGGCGGCTATTTTCGCCGAACATTTCAGGCAGATCACCGCGAGATGCTGCAAACAGCGTCAGGTCCACGCTATTTGGTGACGTCGATCTACTATCTGCTGACCGAGCAATCACCGGTGGGTCAGTTTCATTTCAACCAGTCCGACATCCTGCATTATTTCCACTTGGGCGATCCCATCGAGTACAGCCTGATCCACGCCGACGGCTCACTGCAGACATTGATCATGGGCAACGATGTGCTTGCAGGACAGCAGCTGCAATTACACGTACCAGGTGGACTCTGGAAAGCTTCACGCTTGCTGGACGGCACACATGGGTTCGGTTTGATCAGCGAAGCGGTGTCGCCTGGATTTGATTTCGCTGACATGCAAATGGGCGAACGCCAAAAACTTACCGCGCAATTTCCACAGCATCGAATGCTGATCGAAAAGCTGACGCGAAGTGAGGATTGAGTGGCGTACATTTCAAGGATCGCCGGGTATTAGCGTAAGACGTTTGAGAGCGGCTGCTGGAGATTGAAAACGTGCGTGCAACCGGGTTAATCCTGAAACATCTTGTTACGTGTAATGTATATTATGTTAAATGATGTATTACCTTACACACCGCCTGCACCAACGCCTGTCTCCACTCCAACAATCACCCCAGCACTCCATAGATCTCAGAAACCACTTGCATCGTAGCGTCCTCGATTGTTCCCTCATTACGGCACAGAACCCAACCGTGCTCCTTAACCGCTTGCTCGAACATCGCCGTACATGCCACATGCTCTGCGTACTTCTGGATCACAGTGCCGCCCAATCCTCGCGCTCGTGTTGCAGCCCTTGTCCATGAAATATCAGGATCGGTGACGACGCCGACATGCAGGTCCGGCACTCGCACGTCTCGATCCAGGTTCAATTGGAGAATCTCGGCAAACGGGATGGTTTGGCGAAACGCTGCATCAGACGGATACCAGCGATCTATCAGAATAATGCTGTCCAGCGGCTGCTCCGTCAGCACGTTTCGGGAAATCCAGCGACGACTATCAGCCAGGCGCTGGCACACAGCCCATTCCAGATCCTGGGAAGGATTTCTGGCAAGCGTGTTAATCAGGGCCATGGTTTCACCCCTGAAAGGGTCGCTTTTTCTCTCGCAAAGCCGGATGACTTTCTTGTTGCCTGCCCTCAGTGCCTTCGTAACGGCCTCCAACAGTGTGGTTTTGCCGGTGCCCTTGGGCCCATCCAGAGAAACAAACAGTGGACGATTCATTGTTCACATATCGATGGATTTGCGGTTTTCTGCCTCTGTACATTTGCTGGAACCGCTCGGTGCAAGTGCGCGAAAACAGACATGGGCGACCACTCTAACCGCATTTTGGGCCTTCCAATGGCTGAATTCTCACTTCCATGACATGACCCTGCCCTGACCCGACCACCCTCTTCTGCTTGCAAGCCTGGCTGGCGACCGCGCCTACGGGGATTCGGCAACAGGGTTGTCTACTCGCAGTGAAGACGAGGCACCAGGTACCTCGTCAAATGCATTCAACGGCTTAAGCGCTTGGATGGGTGTGGTAGATCTTGCTGACAATCGTCCACTGACCTTCAACTTTCAGCAGATTGAAGAAGTCGGTGAAACGGAATCCTGAAACATTGTCGGTATCGACCCGGGCACTGGCCGCCGTGCCTACGATGTCGATGCGAACGATCGCTGCTTGCGCTTCGGGAGACGGGCGGAAAGCGTTATCGATGACGTCGTACAGGTTCTGGATGGCGCCGCCGACAAGCTTGCCTTCGTCGACCCCGAACATGGTGGCCTGCTGGTTGAATGCGGGCTTCATCAAGGCGCTGTCAGCTTTGGCACCACCGTCGTTGTACTGGCTGAGCACGTCGACGATTGCGTTGTATTCTTGAACGTATGTCGGATTGGACATGAGGTTTTTTCCGAGTGAGTCAATATTGATGAAAGCAAAGCCTGCCGTTCAGGCGTGTGCGGTTGGCCAGTCGATGTAACCTTTGGCACCGCCGCCGTAGTAACTCTCCCGTGGCGCAACGGTGAGCTCGATCCCGCGACGCAGGCGATCCACGAGGTCGGGGTTGGAAATGAACAAACGACCAAACGCCACCGCATCAATCCGCCCCTGTGCACGACGCTCGAGCGCCATCGTCAGGTCGTAGTTGTTGTTGCCAATGAATGCCCCTTCGAACTGCGCACTCAGTGCGTCCAGATCCACGCCTTGCGGAACCGTGCGAGAGGTCGCAGTGGCGCCTTCGACAAAGTGCAGATAAGCCAGATTGAATTGATTGAGCTGTTGAATCAGGTAACCGTAAGTCGCCATCACATTGCTGTCGGTGGGCGTGTTTCCGGCATCGGGTGTGACTGGCGAGAGACGAATACCGACACGATCGCTACCCCAGATCGAAATCACGGCTGCGGTGACTTCCAGCGTCAGTCGAGCCCGGTTCGCGATGGAGCCGCCATAGGCGTCAGTGCGTTGATTGGTGGAATCGCGCAGGAACTGGTCTAGCAGATAGCTGTTGGCGGAATGAACTTCCACACCATCGAAACCGGCCCGCTTGGCATTCTCTGCGGCCAGCTTGTACTGCTCGATGATTCCTGGAATCTCCGAGGTGTCCAGTGCGCGAGGCATCGACACCTCCACAAAGCCCTTCTCGGTGTAAGTGCTGCCTTCAGCCTTGATTGCCGAAGGCGCTACTGGCGCTTGGCCGTCGGGCTGCAGCTCGACACTCGAAAAACGTCCCACGTGCCACAGCTGACTGACGATTTTTCCGCCCGCTGCGTGCACCGCGTCAGTGACTTTTTTCCAGCCAGCTACCTGTTCGTCTGACCAGATACCCGGGGTCATGGCATAGCCACGCCCTTGGGCAGAAATATTCGTCGCTTCCGCGATGATCAAGCCTGCACTGGCACGCTGGGCGTAGTAAGTCGCGTGCATTTCATTGGGTACGCCGTCTTCGGCCATTCGGCTACGTGTGACAGGCGCCATGACAATTCGGTTAGCCAATTGAAGTGCGCCCATTTGCATGGGCGAAAAAAGGTCGGTATCAGAAGCGTTTGGAGTCATAAAACCCTCGATTAAATAGACCGGTCGTCTATTAAAAGGTTAAAAAAAGACGCCCCTCTGTCAGCAGGCGTTTACTGGTGTTCATGCTGTTTCAACGTTGCACTGGGTCACACACGTGATTGTCTGTTTGACCCGTTCGAGAAGGTTCCAGCGCGACCTTCTCCCACTTGGCGATAACCAGCGGTGCAATGGCGTTGCCCAGTACATTAAGCGTGGTGGTGCCGCTGTCGATGATCCTGAAGATACCGGCGATCAATGCCACACCTTCCAATGGCAGACCGGCAGAGGCCAAAGTGGCTGACAAGATCACGATTGCAAACCCTGGCACACCCGCGGCGCCTTTGGAGGTCAGTACCATCGTCACTACCAAGAGAATCTGCTGTGACAGAGACAGGTCGATCCCATAGAGTTGCGCCACAAAGATGGTCGCCACGCCGAGAAAAATCGATGCGCCATCGAGATTGAGCGCATAACCCACGGGTACCACGAAACTGACGATTCGCCGCGGTACACCGTAGCTCTCCAGGCGCGTCATCAACTGCGGCATGACGGCGGCTGACGCGGCACTCGAAAATGCCAGAATCAACTCATTACGAAAGTAGCGGATCAACTTGAAGATGTTTTCGCCCATCAAGTAGCAAATACCGCCGAGTATCACCAACGCAAAAACAATCAACGCCAGATACACCACCCCGATCAACTTGAGCAACGGCAGCAACGAGGCGAAACCGAACGTCGCCACAGTCGCGCCAATCATCCCAAACACACCGATCGGCGCGTAAGCCATGACGATTGAGACGACCTTGAACATCGCATCGGAAAGGCTCTGAACCAGCGCGATAAAAGGCGCGCTTTTGTCCTTCGGCAAAGCGTTCAATGCCAGACCTAACAACACGGCGAAAAACAGCACGGAGAGCAACTTCGCCTCTGACATAGCCACCAACACATTGTCAGGGACGATGTTCTGCAAGATAACCAATGCACCTTTGGACGGTTCCAGAGTGATCGCTGCAGTGCCGTGCGAAATACCGGAAATGTCGGTGCCCCTACCCGGCTCGAAAACGTTGGCGAAACACAAGCCAATGACGATGGCCAACGCCGTAATCGCAAAAAAATAGCCCAGCGACTTCATCCCCATACGGCCAAACGACTTGTTATCGCCACCGCCCGCGATACCCAAAATCATGCAACAGAACACGATCGGAACAACCACCATCTTCATCATCTTGATAAAGATGTCACCGAGCGGTTTGAGGATCTCCGCACTCACCCATGTCTGATAGTGCGGATGCGTATTGAAGTACCAACCCACAAGCACGCCAAGCAACAGCCCGGCAACGATTTGCCACACCAAGGGAATACGTTTCATGTCTAGCCTTCTTGTTGGAATGAAAGGTCTGCGTCTATTCGCAGCTGCTAGAGTCATGAGCTTCCAGTTCACTTGAGATCAAATGGCACAACGCGGTTGTGCCATGGGTGTCGTTACTTGGCGAAGAGCTGGCTCATATCCTTGAAAGCCTTGAACTCAAGAGCGTTGCCGCACGGATCAAAGAGAAACATGGTGGCTTGCTCGCCCACTTGGCCTTTGAATCGAATGTACGGTTCAATCACGAATTCGGTACCAAACGACTTCAGACGCTCGGCCAGTGCCTCCCACTGATCCCAACCTAAAATGATCCCGAAGTGCGGAACCGGAACATCGTGCCCGTCGACCGGATTGCTATGGACGCTTTCTTGCGATGCGGTTTTTGGATGTTCGTGAATCACCAGTTGGTGACCATAAAAATCGAAATCGACCCATTGCGTGCTGGAGCGCCCTTCTTCAAGACCGAAGACGTCACCGTAAAAGGCGCGCGCTGCAGCCAGGTCATAAACAGGGATCGCGAGGTGGAATGGCGAGAGGCTCATCAGGACTCCAAATATTTTTTGTTTGGTGGGCGAAATTTCCACCGTCATTGGCTCTCTGGATTCAGCCGTTGCCGGGGATGGAAAACATCCTAGGACGGAAAACCGAACATAAAAATCAATATATATTTCTTAGAAACACAATTAATATTTGTGAATGATCAAAGAACTGAAAACACTCATCGCCGTGGCGCGGGAAGGCACATTCGCCGCGGCCGGCAACAAGATCGGCCTGACTCAGGCCGCCGTGAGCGCGCAAATCCAGCGCCTGGAAACCGAGCTCGGCTTTGAAATTTTCGACAGGAAAGGACGCTCAGCCCATCTCAATAAGATGGGTCATCAGATACTTCTGCAGGCGCAGGAGCTGCTCAGGCTTTACGACAATCTTGGCTCCACTACGCTGGGCCTGCCTCCCAGCGTACTGGTCACCATCGGTGCGATCGCCTCCGTGCAGCGTTCCTATTTGCCCGATGCGCTGGCGAAATTTCACCAGCAGTGTCTGCAGTGCCGCACACGTGTCATCCCCGGGCTTTCAATGGAGATGGTCAACCTCGTAGACGCCGGCGAAATCGACATGGCCGTGATCATTCGCCCACCGTTCTCCCTCCAGAGTGACCTGCGCTGGACGACGTTGGCCCTGGAACCCTACCGACTGATCGTGCCACGTGCCCTGGAGGGAGAAGACTGGTCGGAACTGCTGTCCAGCCAGCCATTCATTCGCTATGACCGATCATCCTTCGGCGGCAGGCAGGTCGATCGTTTCCTGCGGCAGATGCATTTTACCTTGCAGGAGGTTTGCGAACTGGATGAACTGGAGGCCATCATCAAGCTGGTTGAAAAAGGTGTAGGCATCGCGCTGGTGCCACAGACAGAACCCCATCAGGAATGGCCCGCCGGTGTACGAGCGATCGATTTGGGACAACACACCTTCCACCGGGATATCGGGCTGGTACATCGGTCTCGACAGAGTCTGACGGAGCCTGTGCGAATTTTGGCGCAGCTTATAAGTGATCAGGTAGCAGCCGTTTCGGCATGATTGGCCAGGGGCAGTCTCATGACAAACTCGCTGCCCTTCCCTTCACCTGCACTAGTACCCACTACCGTCCCGCCGTGAGCCTCGATCAACTCACGCACGACCGTCAGGCCAATCCCCAGGCCCGCTCCGTTGAAGCCTACTGCATGAACATCCTGAACAAAGGGCTCGAAAATGAACGGCAGTGCGTTGGGCGTTATACCGATACCGGTATCGCGAATGCGTATTTCCAGATGCTCTGACTCAATCGTCGCAGTGAGGCAAACCGAACCCTGTGCAGGTGTATATTTGGCGGCGTTGCCCAGTAGATTGCCAAGGATTTGAGTGAGGCGCGCAGGATCGCCATTAACTATCAAGGCGCATTCCGGCAGATCCGAGCTGAAACTTAAACTGTTAGCGATCATGACCGAGGTGCAGGCCTCTATCGCCTCATGAATGATCTGAGCCATATCGACACGCTGGCAATCAAGACGAAACTTGCCGGTGCTGGCACGGGCAATATCGAGCAAGTCTTCAACCAAGCGGGACATCTGCTTGACCTGCCCCTCGATCAACATCTGCATGCGCGGCAACTCTTCACTCGGCACCCGTACGAGCCTGCCAGCAATCATGCTAATGGGCGTCAGTGGGTTGCGAAGTTCGTGCGCAACAAGATTGAGGAAGTTGCGCTGATTTTCCAGCGCGTGTTCAGCGGCGGCCTGTAGATCTTGTGCACTCAATGCAGCGATGACCAATTGCTCGTTGGCCTCGCGCATCTCAAAGTACATTTTCTGCTCTTGCTGAGCGATTTGCGGAGTTTGCGTATCCGACTGCGCAGAAAGAATTGCCAACACCAACTGCTGGTTTGCCTCGATCAGTTGCTCGACCTGCAGACTATCGACGAGTTGGCTGTTGGCCTGGTTGAGCTTTTTATGCACCGCTGCGAGCACCGCCCGCGCCGCGACTGTTTTCTGGCCGATAAGGAACAGTTCGCGTGCTGCAGTCGCTATGGCTTGGTCATTCTTGCCGTCGGCCTCGCTCATGATATGTCGCTCATCCTTCGAATGTGACCGTACGCTGTTGAGTGGGTCGTCCCCCTAACAGCCCTTCCCTGTCCGGCAACATTTCGCCGACCTGCAAGCCATCATCGTCTATCTGATACAGCCGCAGTTCATCAGAATGAGCGCTGGCCCGTACTTTGACCACGGCCATGATTCGCAACAAACGGCTCTCCACCTCAATGTAGCGCTGAACGATGATGGCGTCGGTGAGAAATGCCGTGCCGTAAGGACTGAAACGCAGGTCGGTGTAACGGTCTTCCAGCTCGGAGGTCATCAATACGCTGACCCCTGCGCTGGTGAGAGCCGTCACCATGCGCGACAGCGACTCACGGAAGTCTTCACGAAATGTCGGGGCCAGCGCCAGTTCGAAACCTGACAGGGAGTCAATCACGACGCGTGTGGCGCTCAACCGGGTGATCTCGCTCAACAATAACTGGACGATTTCGTCGATGGACAAGTCAGGCGCGCGGCTGTCCACAAGCCCCACTTGCCCGCTCTGAATCAGTCCTGCAAGGGTGGCGTTCTGGGAGTGATTGGGACGTTGCTCAAATACCGCGATCACGCCGGTCTCGCCATTACGCGCGCCTTCAGCGAGGAACGTCGCGGCGAGAATGCTTTTGCCTGAACCCGAGGGACCGGCCACCAGCAGGGAATAACCGCGAGGCAAGCCGCCGCCGAGCATCTCGTCGAGCCGTGGCACGCCCATTTTCAGGCGCTGAATCGGAAACGTCAGAGGCGCTTCAAACGGGTTGAGTGGGGCCGGCGCAAAGACCTTGATGCCTGACGTGGCGATGCGGAAGGTATGCAGACCCGGCAGCGTCGGCTGGCCGCGCATCTTCATGATTTCCATCTTGCGCACCATGGAGTTGCGCTGAACGCTCTGACGCAACCAGATCAGGCCATCGGCCACGGTGAAAATCGGATTGGTGTCGGTTTCGCTGAAGTACTCGCCAATCAGGAAAGTGGTTGCCTGCCAAGTCGTCATCAGCATGCCCAATTGCTGAACGAACTGCGGCAGATTGTTGTTCGGGTTGTCCTGCGTCTGGCTGGCCAGCACCACTGAACGAAACGAGTCGACGAACACCAGAGCCGGAGAATATGCCTCTACTTCAGCGACGATGCGGCGTAACACTTCATCCAGATCCCCCGCCAGGGTGTCACTGGCCAGGTTGATGTAGCGGACCGAGTGATTGATGGCGTTATCGTCGAAAAAGTCGAATTGCTGTTGGTAACGCAGCATCTTCAACGGTGGTTCGCCGAGCACGGTAAAGAACAGTGCCGGGCGCTCAGGGGTTGCCAAGGCGAACATCATTTGATGCGCCAGGGTGGTTTTGCCACAGCCAGGCGGGCCGGCGATGAGGTTGAACGAGAACTCCGGCAATCCTCCACCCAGCACCTCGTCCAGTCCTGGCACCCCGGTGGCCAGACGGTTGATAGTCACTTTGGTGTTCATGGCGAGTTTTCCTGCGCAGATGTGTCGCTCAAAGAAGGTTTCCACACGTCTCGAAGCAAGCGTGCGGTGAGCGAGGGCCCGATCAGCGTAGTGAGCAGCTCGTAAAAGGTGATCAGCATCACTTCACCAAAATACAAGGCGTCTGCTTCGCTTTCTGTTACGAGTTGAGAATCAAGAGCGTGGAGATCCAGCGAGGCTTGCACACGATCAGATATGTGGGCCACACGCGGGTGCCGAGAAGCACATAGCTTGAGACTGCGCCGATACAGCGCGGCGACCCCTTGCAGACCAATGATCGGGGTAAGGGCTGCTTCCACAGCCTGCAAAGTCGAGACAATCGCTTGCGCGATCCTTGCAGAATCAGCATTCGGGCCAATCCGGTGCGCCAGAGCAGCTATGATCTGGCGGCTCTCTTCGTTTAGCGCGGACATGGCTAACTGATTTCTGATGGGCAGAACTTGATAGTACACCCGATCACGAATCGCCGAGCCCTAATACGAGGAAGAATTGCTTCGCGTGCAGTGGCGATCGGCCGCTTTCAGGCAAAATCGGGCAAGGCTGCTGTCGATTCACGACGCGCCGTCAACCCGTCTCACTCTGTGGCAGTCAGACGGCCCAAGTTTCTGACCGCTTGATGAGCGAACTTCTATCGGCATCAAAGGCTGGCCGGACGCGTTGTCCAGCAGCACCGAACGCGTCTCCTGCGGCTCGAACAGGAAACGTTCGCCCCACTGCCGCAGACTGATCACAATCGGAAAGATCTCCCGTCCTTTTTCCGTCAGCACGTACTCCTTGTAAGCGCTGCCATCCGACGCCGGGCGAACGTCGAAAACCCCGACCTCAACCAGCGCCTTCAGTCGCGATGCCAGAATATTTTTGGCCACGCCCAAGTTCTTCTGAAATTCGCTGAATCGGCGGATGTCGTCAAAAGCGTCGCGGATGATCATCAGTGACCATCGATCCCCGATGGCCTCCAGTGTTCTGGCTACCGGGCATTCACTGCTGTGTGGTGAGGTGTCTTCCACCATCTTTTTGACCTCGCTGAATATCAGTTGCCGAGTCCGTCGAGAGGACCGGCATGATCTGGTTGCAATTTGAAACTGATCGCAGTGATAATCGAATCCAGTTCTAAATTGAAACCAGTTTAACGCCATGGAGGTGTACATGACAGCAGGTGCCGACTCAGCCACGAAAAGACGCTCCAGACAGCCTTCGGGATTGCTGCATTCGGCTACCGAAGAAAACACCGGGGCCGACCGGGTTGGAGGGCTTTCCCCGTCGCTCACGTGGTTGTTTTCTGTCACCTGCGCGTTGGCAGTCGCCAACGTTTATTTCGCACAACCGTTACTCGATTCAATGGCTCAGAGCCTGAGTGTCGCCTCATCAATGATCGGAGTTGTCGTGACCGCAACTCAGGTGGGTTACGCGTTGGGGTTGCTGTTCATCGTCCCACTGGGCGATCTGGTCAACCGCAAACGGCTGATTCTGACGCAGGTGCTGCTGTCGGCGGTTGCACTCGCGGCGGTCGGCGCAGCACAGCAATGGTTGGCCCTGCTGGGGGCCATGATCGTAGTGGGCTTACTGGCAGTGGTTGTTCAGGTGCTGGTGGCATACGCCGCGGTGTTGGCAACGCCATCACAACGCGGGCATGCCGTGGGGACGGTCACCAGTGGAATTGTCCTGGGCATTCTTCTGGCGCGGTTTACCTCTGGCCTGATTGCCGACATCGCAGGCTGGCGCGCCGTTTACTTCGTGTCCTCCGGATTGATGCTGACCATCGCCGCGGTGCTGTGGAGGGTGATTCCTGTCACGGCGGCGCCAAGGCACCAGGACTCCTACCTGGCGCTCATACGTTCACTTTTCAAACTGTTCATCACCGAACGCACTTTACGCACCAGAGGCCTGCTGGCCTTATTGATCTTTGCCGCCTTTTCTGTGCTGTGGACATCCATGGTGCTGCCGTTGAGCGCCCCGCCGCTGTCGCTTTCACACACAGCCATCGGCATGTTTGGATTGGCCGGCGTCGCCGGTGCTCTGGCTGCCCGTGGAGCCGGTCGCTGGGCCGATCAAGGCCTGGGACAACGCGTTACCGGCATTTCGCTGGGGCTCCTGACACTGTCCTGGTTGCCCATCACGTTTGCCGAGACGTCCCTGATCGCGCTGGTCTGCGGCGTAGTCCTGCTCGACTTCGCGGTGCAAGCAGTACACGTCACCAACCAAAGCCTCATTTTTGCAGCACGACCCGACGCGCAAAGTCGCATGGTCGGCGCGTACATGTGCTTTTACTCGGTTGGTAGCGCGCTGGGGGCAGCGGCCGCAACCCAGGTTTATGCGCTATGGGGCTGGAAGGCAGTCAGCCTGCTGGGCGCTTTGATCAGCGCTACGGCCTTTGTTCTGTGGTTTCTCACATTACATTTCTCAACGGCCCATCAAGGACGATCAGCATGAAAGCCAGGCATCTACTACTCGCAATCGCGATTACGGCCATATGGGGCGCGAATTTCTCGGTTATCAAACTGGGGCTCACCAGCGTCGACCCGTTCATTCTTGCCGGCATTCGCTTCACGCTTTGCGCGCTCCCGGCGATCTTTTTCATTCCGAAACCTGATGTGCCGTGGCGCTACATCATGGGTTACGGCCTGGTTTTCGGTATCGGACTCTGGGGCGTGGTCAACCTTGGCATCCAGTCGGGTCTTTCCGCAGGCATCGCTTCACTGGTGCTTCAGTTCAGCGCGTTTTTCACCATCCTGCTGGGGTCATGGCTATTCAAGGAATCCATTTCCCGCTTTCAGTACGCGGGCATGGGGCTCGCGCTGTGTGGTTTGTTGAGCATCGTCTCCATCGTTGATGGGACAGTCACGACGGCCGGGCTGACCCTGGTGCTGTTGGGGGCGGTTGCCTGGAGTGCGGCCAACGTGATCAACAAAAAAGCCAAGACTACACAGGTTTTCGCGTTCCTGGTGTGGTCGAGCGCGTTTTCGCCCATCCCTCTTTTCGCGCTTGATTACGTTGTTAACGGCTCGACGGGGTACAGCGCTTTGGTGAATCAAATCGACTACCGCGCCGTCCTGTCGATCCTGTTCCAGGTCTACCCCAACACACTGTTCGGCTATTGGGTGTGGAATTCGCTTTTGAAGCGATACCCAGTGTCTACCGTCGCGCCATTGTCGTTGTTGGTGCCGGTATTCGGCCTGCTTGGTTCAGCAATGATCTTCAATGAGACCCTGTCACTTAACAAAATCATTGCAGTTGTTCTGATCGTATCGGGTCTTGGTGTCGGGTTATATGGACAGCGCCTCGTCAGTGCGTTGCTCAAGCGAGCTGACCGATGCCCGTCGTGACGTGACAGCAGGCGCTGGCAACGCCAGCGCAACTCAGTGCTCCAACAGCCGCTCGGTCATTGCCATCGATGTCTGCAACGATTGCCCCGTTCGCTGCAGCTTGTTCAACAAGCTGGCCCCCAACCAGAGCTGATAAAGGGTTTCGGCCAGTTGGCGAGCATCGGTCTTCGGCAAACTTTTATCCTGTTGCCCTTCTTCCAGGCACGTCGTGATGCGCGCAACGATGCGTTCGGCGCCGTCACGCAAGGTGAGGCGCATCGATTCGGAGAGGTCAGCGACTTCCGCGCTCAACTTCACCACCAGGCATTCATCGCCATGGCCTTCCACGGTGCAGCGGTTCTGCCAGCCCTGCCAGTAATCCATCAGCCGCTCATAGGCGCTGAGGCCGGGCAGCGTCAGGCGGCGCTCCATGTCCGCGAGGTAGCCGACAAAGTAATCCTCGAGCAGCGCCTGGCCATAGAGCTCCTTGGATTTGAAGTAGTGATAGAACGAGCCCTTGGGCACACCGGCGGTCTGCAGGATCTCGCTCAGGCCAACGCTGGTGAAGCCCTTCTCGGCCATCATCCGGTGGCCGGTATCGAGCAGGTGTTGGCGGGTATCGTCGTAGGTCGGTTTCATGGGGCGCAAAATACCAAACAATAGACCAGTCGTATATTTCTGATGAACAGGAGTTTGCCACAGCAAGCCCCCGGAAACACGGCCGGAAAAATTCACTAGACGACCGGTCTAATTGGAATCTATGCTGTGCCCCGTCAATCCTTCCAGGGTGTCGAAGACCCACACGTCACTGACACCAGACCAACCCAGGGTGCGCTATGAAAATCTTGATGGTTCTGACTTCCCACGATCAACTCGGCAACACCGGCAAAAAAACCGGCTTCTGGCTCGAAGAGTTCGCGGCCCCCTACTACGCCTTCAAGGACGCCGGCGCAGACATCACGCTGGTGTCCCCGGTTGGCGGCCAGCCACCGCTCGATCCAAAGAGTGATGAGCCCGATGCCCAAACCGCTGAAACCGATCGCTTTCGCAAAGACCCTGCCGCGCAACAGGCACTGGCCAACACCGGGCTGTTGGCGGATGTCCGCGCTGACGATTTCGACGCCGTGTTTTACCCGGGCGGCCATGGCCCGCTGTGGGATCTGGCCGAGGACAAACACTCGATCGCCTTGATCGAAGCGTTCGACCGCAGCCACAAGCCGCACGGTTTTGTCTGCCATGCGCCGGGCGTGCTGCGTCACGTCACCGCGGCCGATGGCAAGCCGTTGATCCAGGGGCGCGAGGTGACCGGTTTCACTAACGCTGAAGAAGCGGCCGTCGGCCTGACGGATGTCGTGCCGTTCTTGATCGAAGACGAATTCCAACGTCTCGGTGGGCGCTACTCCAAAGTGGCCGACTGGCAGGTTCACGTGGTCGCCGATGGTCAACTGGTGACCGGTCAAAACCCGTCCAGCTCGGCGGCCGTCGCCGAAAAACTGCTGAAAATGCTGGCCTGACTCGTTAACGAATCAAGCCCTCAGACACCGTGCGCGTCCTGCACGGTGTTTTTTTATCTCGAAACTAGTCGACTGGTCTAATAACACCAGAACAGGAATCACATGAAAAACAGCCCTTTCTTCACCCCCGTCAATCTGGGCCTGCACACCCTGAAGAACCGCATCGTCCTGCCTCCCCTCACCCGCCAACGCAGCACCCAACCGGGCAACATCGCCAACGCCTTGATGGCCGAGTATTACCAGCAGCGCGCCGGCGCCGGTCTGCTGGTGACTGAAGGCACGCAGATCGAGCCGCGCGGGCAGGGATACGCCTGGACACCGGGCATTCACAGCCCTGAACAGATTGCCGGATGGCGCCTGGTCACCGACGCCGTTCATGCCAAGGACGGAGTGATTTTTGCTCAGCTGTGGCACGTCGGTCGGGTGTCGCACACCGCCCTGCAACCCGAGGGGGCGGCGCCGGTGTCGGCCTCTGCGATCGCCACCGACCGGGTCAGCGTCTTTATCGAAACCGCGCCGGGTGTCGGCGAGTTGGTTACGCCATCCGCCCCGCGTGCGTTGAGCACCGATGAAGTCCAGGAACTGGTTCAGCTCTATATCCAGGCAGCGCGCAACGCCATGGACGCCGGCTTCGACGGCATCGAACTGCACTGTGCCAACGGTTATCTGGTGAACCAGTTCATTTCGGCTCACAGCAACGTGCGCACTGACCCATACGGCGGTTCGCTGCACAATCGCCTGCGGTTTCTGCGTGAAGTGGTGGCGGGCGTCGCCGAGTGCATCGGCAAGGAGAAAGTCGGCGTGCGGTTCGCGCCGCTGTTCACCACCACCGATGAGGCGCGAACTTACCTCGGTCTGGTCGAGGAAGATCCGCACACCACCTACATCGAAGCGATCAAGGTGCTGGAGGCCGTGGGAATTGCCTATCTGTCCATCGCCGAAGCCGATTGGGACGACGCACCAGAAATGCCGCTAACATTCCGCCGCGCCGTGCGCGACACCTTCAGCGGCGCGATCATTTATGCCGGCCGTTACAACGCCGAAACCGGTGCGCAGTTACTCGAATCGGGGCTGGCCGATCTGGTCGCGTTCGGTCGTCCGTTCATGGCCAATCCGGACCTGCCGGCGCGCATCGCCAATGACTGGCCGCTCAACCCCCTGAACCCGGCCACGGTCTACGGCGGCAACGCTGAAGGCTATGTGGACTATCCGACCTACAGCGAATAATTCCGCGAATTCACACAGCGCTCCCACCTTCGCGGGAGCGCGTCCTCTGCTTCCCGTCACCCGAGCAACCTCACGCGCTGCGATGTGAGGTTGTCGCCTCTGCATAAAAAAGATTGCCGATTCATTGTCAGGTGATTTTTTTCAGCCTATCTTGAATAAAACCTATACAAAGTACTTCATTGCGTACAACTCTTTCGCTATGGATTGGCCCTCACGCATAGCACCGTTGCGAGAAACCTGAATGAACCCACTACTAGCGAACCACTACCGTGAAATTCTCGTTGGTGTCGGCGAGAACCCCGAGCGTGAAGGTCTGTTGGACACGCCCAAGCGTGCCGCCAAAGCCATGCAGTATCTGTGCAACGGCTACTCCATGAGCCTGGAGGACGTCACCAACGGCGCACTGTTCGAATCGCAGAGCGATGAAATGGTCATCGTCAGCGACATCGAGCTTTATTCCCTGTGTGAGCATCACATGCTGCCCTTCATCGGCAAGGCGCATGTGGCGTACATCCCCACCGGCAGGGTGCTGGGGCTGTCCAAGGTGGCGCGCGTGGTGGACATGTTCGCCCGTCGCCTGCAGATCCAGGAAAACCTCACCCGTCAGATTGCCGAAGCGATCCAGCAGATCACCGATGCCGCCGGCGTGGCCGTGGTCATCGAAGCCCGGCACATGTGCATGATGATGCGTGGCGTAGCGAAGCAGAATTCGGTCATGACGTCTTCCGTCATGCTCGGTGCGTTCCGCGACAGCTCGACCACGCGCCAGGAGTTTCTGCAGCTCATCGGGCGGCGATAAACCTGTACAGAGCCTGCCCACTGTACAAGCCAATAATTCGACATTTCACCCCTCATCAGCTGCGCACTCAGGGAGTAAGGCAATGACCCGATTTCTGCTGTTACTGGCACTGGCACTCAGCGTCGCGAGTTGCGGCAGCGTAGATGTCGCCCGTTATGCGGACCAGCAACCGGCGTTGAATCTGGAGCAGTTTTTCAGCCAACCCGTCAAAGCCTGGGGGATGTTTCAGAAGCGCAGCGGTGAGGTGGCCAAGCGCTTCGAGGTCAACATCGTCAGCCGTCGTGAGGGCGACAACCTGATTCTCGACGAGCGCTTCCTGTACAGCGACGGCACCCGCCAGCGCCGCGTCTGGACCCTGACACCCGAGGGCCAGGGCCGCTGGAGTGGTCGCGCCGGCGATGTGGTGGGGGTCGCCCAAGGCCAGGTCGCGGGCAACACGTTGCACTGGCGTTATCGCTTGAACCTGCCGGTCGACGACTCGACCTATGAAATGAGCATGGACGACTGGATGTATTTGATGGACGAGGACACCTTGATCAACCGCACCAGCATGTCCAAGTTCGGTGTCGAGGTTGGTCAGGTGACGTTGTTCTTCCGGCGCCAGGGCGCTGGAGCCCACCCATGAACCGTGCGCCGACCATGGCCTCGCTCGACGACGGTTATCGCGCCTTGGTGATCGGTGCCAGCGGTGCGCTGGGCACGGCGTTTTGCGAATGGCTCAAACAGGATCCGCGTTGTGCCGGTGTTCGCGAACTGGGCCGCAACACCGTTCCCGAGCTGGACCTTGAACGCCCCGAAACGATTGCCAACGCCGCCACCGAACTGGCGGCCGAAGCCCCCTATCAATTGATCATCCATGCCGCAGGCCTGCTTCATCGCGACCGGATCAAACCGGAAAAAAGCTACAGCGCGATCGAAGCAGAGGCACTGCAAGCCGTGTTTCAAGTGAACACACTGGGGCCCGCATTGGTGTTGCGGCACTTTCTGCCGCTGCTCGATCCCCAAGGGGCGATGGCGATGCTGTCGGCGAAGGTCGGGAGCATTGGCGACAACCGGTTAGGCGGCTGGTACGCCTATCGCGCCTCCAAAGCGGCGCTGAACATGCTGATCAAGACCGCTGCCATCGAATTGGCGCGCACTCGCCCGCACAGCCGCTTGCTCAGTCTGCATCCGGGCACGGTTGTGTCAGCGCTGTCGCAACCGTTTCGCGGGGCCACCAGCGCCCGCCCGGCGGACGTTGCCGCTGACCAGTTACTGAGCTTGATTGACCAGTTGACGCCGGCCGATAGCGGCCAATTCTTCGCCTACGATGGAGAACGCCTGCCCTGGTAGGCAAGGAGTGAAGCATGAACCTGCAAACCCTCACCGAACGTGCGGCCAACAGCGAAATACGCGAGCTGGAATTACTGTCGCTCGAAGGTGGTTTTTACCTGGCCCGCATCCGTCTGGATCATGGCCAGTTCACCTTGCTTGACGATGCGGCCAAGCCGATGCATCTGCGTTCGATCACCCACCTGCGTGACTTGCTGCAGACCGTGCCGGCCTTTCCCTGTGTGCTGGTGCAGCAATGCGTGCATGACGAAATGTGCGGCCGGGATACCGGCCCCGTCGAGGAGCTGCGCATTCCGTTTTCGTTGACCACGCCTTTATGAATCGGACGACGCTGAGCTTTATTGAATGAACGTAACCCGCCGGTTGTGCCTGGTGCTGGGCGACCAGTTGTCCTTTGACCTGGCTTCATTACAGACCCTCGATGTCGAGCACGACACGGTGTTGCTGGTCGAAGTGATGGAAGAGGCCAGCCATGTGCCCCACCATCCGCAAAAGATCGCGCTGATCTTCAGTGCCATGCGCCATTTCGCCCAGGCACTGCGAGACCAGGGCGTTCGTGTTGAATACGTCACCCTGGATGACCCGCACAACAGCGGTTCGGTGCCGGGTGAGTTACAGCGCTGGAAAACCCTGCTGCAAGCCCGGGAAGTGCACGTCACCGAATGCGGGGACTGGCGGCTGGAGCAGTCAATGAAGGACTGCGGCTTGCCGATCCATTGGCACACCGATACGCGATTTCTGTGCAGTCGTGCTGAATTCGTCGCCTGGGCAGAAGGCAAAAAACAGCTGCGCATGGAGTTCTTCTACCGCGAGATGCGCCGCAAGAGCCGCTTGCTGCTCAATGGCGACGGCTCGCCGGTGGGCGGCGCGTGGAATTTCGATGCCGAGAATCGCAAGGCGCTGCCCAAAGGCGTGAAAGCCCCCTACCCGGCCCGCTTCAGCAATGACGCTATCACCCTCGAGGTGCTGGCACTGGTCAAGGCGCGCTTCAGTGATCATTACGGCGCACTCGACGACTTCAACTACCCGGTCACCCACGCCGATGCGCAGGCGTTGTGGGCATACTTTCTGGATTATGGCCTGGCAGGTTTTGGCGATTACCAGGATGCGATGGCCAGTGATGAGCCGTTTCTGTTTCATGCGCGCATCAGCGCCGCGCTCAACATCGGCCTGCTGGATTTGCGCCAGTTGTGCAGCGACGTGGAGTCGGCATATTGGTCCGGAAGCGTCGCGCTGAATGCCGCCGAAGGCTTCATCCGGCAACTGATTGGCTGGCGTGAATACGTGCGCGGCGTGTACTGGCTGAAAATGCCGGATTACGCACTGGGCAATGCCTTCGGCAACACCCGGGCGCTGCCTGAGTTCTACTGGACCGGCGCTACGCAGATGAACTGCATGCGCCAGGCCATCGGGCAAAGTCTGCAGCACGCCTACGCGCATCACATTCAGCGGCTGATGATCACCGGCAATTTTGCCTTGCTCGCCGGCATCGCGCCGAGCCAGATCTGCGAGTGGTATCTGGCGATCTACATGGACGCCTTCGACTGGGTCGAACTGCCCAACACCCTGGGCATGGTCATGCATGCCGATGGCGGTTATCTCGGCTCCAAACCCTATTGCGCCAGTGGCCAATACATCAATCGCATGTCCGATTACTGTCGCGGCTGTGCCTACAAGGTCAGCGAAAGCACGGCGGACAATGCCTGTCCGTTCAATGCGTTGTACTGGCATTTCCTGATGCGCCACGGTGACGTGCTGCGCGGTAATCAGCGCATGGCCATGATGTACAAGAACCTCGATCGCATGCCGCAGCCGAAGCAGCAAGCGCTGTGGCAACGCGGGCAGGCGCTGTTGGCGCGCCTGGATAACGGCGAGTCGATCTGAAAACGATCATTTTCCTGCAGCGACCTTGCCTGGACGGTGAAACTTAACGACAACGTGGCCGGTCAACGGATGAATGGCGATCGAACAATCCAGCAGCGCGATCGTGACGCCCCCTGTCGGGCATGCCCGCTCTATGCAGCCAGTCCCTAAAAAATTCAACAAAGCAGGTGAGATGGACACCCTCAAACACCTTAGTCGCGACGCGCTCGAGTCCGAGGTACGGAGATTGCGCGCCGCGCTGGAAAGCACTCAGGTCGACTCGCGGAACGTCGACATTGAGCAAGACATGGCGGCACAACTGCGCGCCAGTCGAGTCGCGCTCGCCCGCAGTGAAGCGCGTCAGCGTGCGGTTTTTGAATGCGCGGTGGATTTTGCGATGGTCGTCACTGACCCCGCCGGACGCATTACCGAGTGGAACAGCGGCGCGACCAATGTGCTGGGCTGGACGGCTGAAGAAGTTCGCGGCCAGAGCGCAGCCTGCTTCTTCACGCCAGAGGACCGCGCTGCCGGCCGCGTCGAACAGGAAATGCAGCGCGCCCTCGTCGAAGGCCGGGCGCACGATGAGCGTTGGCACCTGCGCAAGGGCGGCGAGCCATTCTGGGCGTCCGGGGAGCTGATGCCGCTCTACGATGAAGACCACACTCACTTGGGATTCGTGAAAATCCTGCGCGATCGCACCCAGGAACATTTGTTCGGGCGCGCCATGATCGACACCCAGGAACGCTATCGACTGGCCGTCAAGGCGACCAGCGATGCGGTGTGGGACTGGGACCTGCAAACCAACCAGATCATCTGGAACGAGGCGCTGCAACAGGCTTACGGTTTTGCCCTGGACCACGTTGATGCCAGCGGCGACTGGCGGCTGACGCGGATTCATCCGCAGGATCAGGCGCGGGTGCAGGCATCGATTCGTGCCGCCATCGACGGCGACGGCACGACGTGGAGCGCGGAATACCGCTTCTGTCGTGAGGACGGTTCCTATGCCGAGGTGCTCGATCGCGGCCACTTGATCCGCAACGCCGCAGGCAAGGCCGAACGCATGATCGGCGCGATGCTCGACATGACCCGCTCGCGCAGTGCCGAAACCGCGCTGCGTCGCAGTGAAGAACGTTTCAGCACCATTCTGGAAACCATCGAGTCGGCGTTCGCCATCGTCAAAGTCAAATTCGATGCCGACGACAAGCCCGTCGACTATTACTTCGTCGAGGCCAACCCGGCGTTCGAACACCAGTGCGGGGTCAACCTGCGCGGTAAATGGGTGACCGAGTTCGCGCCCAATCTGGAAAGCTTCTGGTTCGAAACCTACGGCCACGTCGCCAAGACCGGCGAGCCGGCCAACTTCGAGAGTTACGCCAACACCTTTGAACGCTGGTTCGACGTGCGCGCGGTGCGAGTCGGCGATCCGGCCGACCGGCAGATCGCAATCCTGTTCAACGACGTCACCGAGCGGCGCGACGCCGAAGAACGCTTGCGCGCCAGCGAAGCAATAGCACGGGAGAACGTCGAGCGCGTGCAACTGGCCCTCGCGGCCGGTGCGATTATCGGCACCTGGCACTGGGACCTGATCACCGATCGCTTTGCCGTGGACGAAGCGTTCGCCCGGGTCTTCGATCTTGCGCCGGCGCTGGGCCGCGAAGGCCTCAGCCTCGAACAAGTGATCACCACCGTGCACCCCGACGACCGCGACGGTCTGACCCGCGCGATCAACGAAGCCATTGGCCGCGGCGGCGCTTACTCGCACCAGTACCGGGTGCGTCGGGCGGACGGCAACTATCAGTGGATCGAAGCCAACGGCCGCGTGGAATGCGCGGACGACGGTGCGCCGCTACGTTTTCCCGGCGTGCTGATCGACGTCGAAGAGCGGCGCAATGTCGAGGCCGAGCGCGACCGTGCCATCGCTGCGCTGCGGGCGCTCAACGACACCCTCGAACAACGGGTGTCATCGCGCACCGCGGAGCTGATGCAAGCCGAGGAAAAACTGCGCCAGTCACAGAAAATGGAAGCGGTCGGCCAACTGACGGGGGGCCTCGCCCATGACTTCAACAACCTGTTGGCGGGCATTTCCGGCGCGCTGGAATTGATGGGCGCGCGGATCAATCAGGGCCGCCTGGGCGAAGTCGACAAATACATGGTCACCGCCCAGGGCGCAGTCAAACGCGCCGCCGCCCTCACCCACCGCCTGCTGGCGTTCTCCAGACGGCAGACCCTCGATCCACGGCCGACCGACGTCAACCTGCTGATGACCGGCATGACCGAACTGATCCAGCGTACGGTGGGCCCGAGCATCCTTCTGGAAACGATTGGCTCGCCAGTGCTCTGGCCAACGCTGGTCGATGCGAGTCAGCTGGAAAACGCCTTGCTCAATCTGTGCATCAATGCCCGCGATGCAATGCCTGACGGCGGACGCATCACCATCGAGACGGCCAACCGCACGATGGACGCCGAAACCGCCCGCGCCATGGACATGCCCGAGGGGCAGTATCTGTGCCTGTGTGTGACCGATACCGGCACCGGCATGTCGGCGGAAATCATCGCCAAGGCCTTCGACCCGTTCTTCACCACCAAACCGCTGGGCCAGGGCACGGGGCTGGGGCTGTCGATGATCTATGGGTTCGCCAAGCAGTCCGGCGGTCAGGTGCGCGTGCATTCGCAGGTCGGCCAGGGCACCACGATGTGCATCTACCTGCCGCGTTACCTGGGCGAGCCGGTGCAAAGCCAGGATGACAAGGACACTGCACCGGCAGCGTTGCCCAAGGCCGGCGAAACCATTCTGGTGGTCGACGACGAACCGACGGTGCGCGCGTTGCTGACCGAAGTGCTCGGCGATCTCGGCTACAACGTGATCGAGGCTGCCGACAGCGTAGTCGGGCTGAAGGTGTTGCGATCGGACGCGCAGATCGACTTGCTGATCACCGACGTCGGCTTGCCGGGCGGCATGAACGGCCGCCAGTTGGCCGACGCAGGCCGGGAGATCCGCCCGAACCTGACGACCCTGTTTATTACCGGGTATGCAGAAAACGCCGTGATTGGCGCCGGTCAGCTCGGCCCCGGCATGCAGGTGCTGACCAAGCCCTTTGCGGTCGACACGTTGGTGGCGCGGGTCAGTGACCTGATGTCGGCACGCGCCGAATGAACAGCCGTTGCGACGCTACAATCAAAGCAGACTGGCTGCGGCCAAGGAGTGATAAATGGTGACCTTTGTGATTTTTCTGATCGCCTGCGGTGCGGCGGCAACCACCGGTGTGATATTCAAACCCGGCCCCTGGTACGAAGCGCTGAACAAGCCCAAATTCACCCCGCCAAACTGGGTGTTCCCCGTGGCCTGGACGGCGATCTACCTGCTGCTGGCCTGGGTCGGCTACCGCTTGACCCTGATCGCTGGCGCTGAGCAGGTGCTCGCCTTGTGGGCGGCGCAAATTGCCTTGAATACGCTGTGGACGCCGGTGTTCTTCGGCGCGCAACGGATATTCGCCGCGATGGTGATTCTTGTGCTGCTGTGGCTGGTCGTCGCCGCGATGGTGGTCCTGGCCTTGCGCCTGGATGTGATCACCGGGTTGCTGCTGTTTCCTTATCTGGCCTGGTTGTGTGTCGCTGCGGCGTTGAATTTCTCGATTCTGCGCAACAACCGGGGCGATGGCCGACAGCTGTCATAACTCGCAATTTTCCTGACAAAAAGCCTGTTTTGCAGGCATTGGAAAAATCTTGCCAGCCCGTTGAAAGCGCAAGTCCCCGCTCAGGGCGGGGATTTCGCAATGAACAACAGTTCATTACTGAATTAGTGATTTAACTAGGTAGTTACCTATCTATATAATGCACGTCTCAACTCAACGGGACATTCAACGTGAAGCAGAGTCAACGCCTCTCGGGCATATCAAAATTCATTCTGGTCGGATTGGGCGTGATCATCGCCCTCCTCGGCTTGGCACTTGCTGCTGGCGGCGTGAAATTGGTCAGCCTGGGAGGCTCCTGGTACTTCCTGGTGGGTGGACTGGTGATGGCCGTTTCCGGTCTGCTGATCGCTCGCTACAAAACCGCCGGCGCCTGGTTGTTCGCCGCGTTCCTGGTGGGCACGGCGATCTGGGCGGTGAGCGATGCCGGGCTGGTGTTCTGGCCGGTGTTCTCGCGCCTGTTCATGTTCAGCGCCGTGGGCCTGGCGGTGACGCTGGTCTACCCGCTGCTCAAGCGTGCCAACGGTGGCGTGCCCGGTCGCGGCGCCTACGGCGTTGCCGCTGTATTGGCTGTGGGGCTGGCCGTGGCTGCGGGCAACATGTTCGTGGCGCACCCGACTGTCGCCGCTACCGGCACGGGCCCGGGCCTGACCCCGGTTGAGCCAGAGAAGGCGCAGAAAGACTGGGCGCATTACGGCAACACCGAAGGTGGCAGCCGCTTCGCTGCGCTGGACCAGATCAACCGCAACAACGTCGATAAGCTGCAAGTGGCGTGGACTTACCATACCGGTGACGTCGCCGAGAGCGATGGCAACGGTGCTGAAGACCAGCTCACCCCGCTGCAGATCGGCAACAAGGTGTTCATCTGCACGCCGCACAACAACCTGATCGCGCTGGATGCCGACACCGGCAAAGAGCTGTGGAAGAACGCGATCAACGCCAAGTCGAAAGTCTGGCAGCGCTGCCGTGGCATGGCGTATTTCGATGCGACCAAAACCATCGCGCAGCCAAGCAACTCGAGCATCATCGAAGCCAAGCCTGCGCCGGCCGCCAACTGCCAGCGCCGTCTGCTGACCAACACCATTGATGCACGCCTGATCGCGGTCGATGCCGATACCGGCGAGTTCTGCCAGGGTTTCGGCAACAACGGCCAGGTTGACCTGAAGGCCGGTCTGGGTGACGTGCCGGACAGCTACTACCAGCTCTCCTCCGCTCCGCTGATGGCCGGCACCACCGTGGTGGTTGGCGGTCGCGTGGCCGACAACGTGCAGACCGACATGCCGGGCGGCGTGATCCGTGGTTTTGACGTGATCACCGGTGCCATGCGCTGGGCCTTCGATCCGGGCAACCCGCAGGATAAAAAGGCTCCGGCCGACGGCAGCACCTATGTGCGCAGCACGCCGAACAGCTGGGCGCCGATGTCCTACGACCCGGCGACCAACACCGTGTTCCTGCCGATGGGCAGTTCGTCCACCGACATCTACGGTGTCGAGCGCAGCAAACTCGATCACACCTACGGCGCCTCGATTCTCGCGCTGGACGCCACCACTGGCGATGAGCGCTGGGTGTTCCAGACCGTGCACAACGACCTGTGGGACTTCGACCTGCCGATGCAGCCGAGCCTGATCGACTTCGACAAGGACGGCAAATCCGTTCCAGCGCTGGTCATCGGCACCAAGGCCGGGCAGATCTATGTCCTGGATCGCGCCACCGGCAAGCCGCTGACCGATGTCAAAGAAGTCCCGGTCAAAGCCGCGAACATCCCGAACGAACCCTACTCGCCAACCCAGCCAAAATCGGTGGGCATGCCGCAGATCGGCGCGCAGCACCTGACTGAATCCGACATGTGGGGCGCAACCCCGTACGACCAGTTGCTGTGCCGGATCGATTTCAAATCGATGCGTTACGACGGCCTGTACACCGCACCGGGTACCGACAAATCGCTGAGCTTCCCGGGTTCGCTGGGTGGCATGAACTGGGGCAGCATCTCCACCGACCCGGTCCACGGTTTCATCTTCGTCAACGACATGCGCCTGGGTCTGTGGATTCAGATGATCCCGTCGCAGAACAAGGCTCAGGCCTCGTCCGGTGGCGAAGCGCTGAACACCGGCATGGGCGCGGTCCCGCTCAAGGGCACGCCGTATGCGGTGAATAAGAACCGCTTCCTGTCGGTCGCCGGCATTCCTTGCCAGGCCCCGCCGTTCGGCACCCTGACCGCCATTGACATGAAGACCCAGAAAGTCGCCTGGCAGGTGCCGGTCGGTACCGTTGAAGACACCGGTCCCCTGGGCATCCGCATGCACCTGCCGATCAAGATCGGTCTGCCAACCCTCGGCGGCACCCTGTCGACGCAAGGTGGCTTGATCTTCATCGCCGGCACCCAGGACTTCTACCTGCGCGCCTTCAACAGCGGCAATGGCGAAGAAGTGTGGAAAGCGCGTCTGCCTGTCGGCAGTCAGGGCGGGCCGATGACCTACGTTTCGCCGAAAACCGGCAAACAGTACGTCGTCGTCACCGCCGGTGGTGCACGCCAGTCGACCGATCGCGGCGACTACGTGATGGCCTACGCCTTGCCGTAAGCCGCGGTGCCCGTTTGAACAACGGGCACGCCCCTTTGAGCGCGGCACCTGAGGGTGCCGCGCCGCTTTCCGATATCGCTAAAGATTTGCGCAGGAAGATCTCCATGTTTCGTTTTACTCAATCCGCCTGGGTCAACGGTGTGCTGTTGGGCCTGACCTGCAGCGCCGCCCTGCCCGCCCTTGCCGACACCGACGCGAACCTGTTCACCCGCAATACCCTGACCGGCGACTGGGGTGGCCTGCGGCACAAGATGGACGAAGACGGCGTCAAGTTTACCGGCGACTACACTGGCGAAACCGCCTACAACGCTGACGGCGGCCTGCACCGTTCGGCCCGTTACTCGCAGAACATCAAGCTCGGCGTGCAATTCGACCTTAGCAAGTTGTCTGGTGTGGACAACGCCGGCAAGGTGCAACTGACCATCAATGATCGACGCGGCAACAGCGCCTCCGAAGATCTGGTCGGCAACCGTCTGCCGATTCAGGAAAACTACGGTGGCCTCTACACCCGCCTGACCGAACTCAGCTACGAGCGCAGCCTGTTCACCCCGGCGCTCAACGTGAAGCTCGGTTACATGGCCATGGGCAACGACCTCGGCGGCCTCGACAGCGGCATTCTCTGCAACTTCATGAACGCCGGTTTCTGCGGCCATCCGCTGAACATGTCCGGCGGCAGCGGCTGGACCAATTACCCCAACGCTCACTTGGGCGTGCGCGTGAAGTACGACCTGTCGCCGTCCTGGCAACTGCGCGTGGCTGCGTTCAACGTCGATCCCGAGAGCAACGGCAACTCCAGCCGCGCCTGGCATCTGGGGCCGAAACACACCACTGGCACCGTGGTGCCGATCGAGCTGGTGTACAAGCACGCGGGTGAATTGCCCGGCGAGTACAAGGTCGGCTACTACTACGACAGCTCCGACGTGAAACGCATCGGCAGCGATAAAGAAGTGTCCGGCCGTGGCGGTCATTACCTGCTGATCGATCAAGCCGTATGGCGCTCGCCGTCGTCCGAGGGCCGCAGTCTGCACGCTTTCGGCCAGTACTCGGCGGCCAGCGAAGCCGCTTCGCCGTTCAGCAAGTGGTACGGCACCGGTCTGGTGCTGTACAAACCGTTCGAGGGGCGCCCGCGTGACACCGTTGCGCTGGGCTACGGTCGCGCCGTGCCAAATCCGCGCAGCCGCGATGTACAGCAGGACGCCGCACAGGCCAACGGTACGCCGTTGCCGAATCTGGACAGTGGCGAGCAGTTGATCGAACTCGGCTACGGCTACCAGGCCACCCCGTGGCTGACGCTGCGCCCCAACATGCAATACATCATCGAGCCGGGCGCGTTTTCCGGGCAGGACATCGACAACGCGCTGGTGTTTGGCTTGCAGGTCAAAGCTTCGCTTTGAGCCGACTGGCAGGTCCGCAGACGATAAAAACCCCGGCGCCAATGCCTAATGCTGTTCACCTAAGCCCGACACTGTGACTGTGACTGTGGCGAGGGAGCTTGCTCCCGCTGGACTGCGTAGCAGTCCCTCTTTTGGGGCCGCTTCGCGACCCAGCGGGACTTATCGTTTGCAAATTGTCGTAACCAACAGTCTCACTGAACAGCGAACCTTTACCCCCAAACCATCGTCCGAGCTAAGGCGTTAACGCTTACCGCTCGCTGCGAGGTTTCCGTTTGAAAGCTGCCATCGTCAAAAAATACCGTCTGATCATCAAGACCATGGGCTATGTCGGCTGGTCGCTGTTCTGGCTGTTGCTCTGGGACATCGCCGTCACCGTCGACTTCATGTTGTTCCTCAACGCCAAGATCAACCTGCCGCTGATGCCCCTGACATTGCTCGGTTCGGCGCTTGTGGTGTTGATCAGTTTCCGCAACAGCAGCGCCTACAACCGTTGGTGGGAAGCGCGAACGCTGTGGGGCATGATGATCAACAACTCCCGCAGCTTCGCCCGCCAGGTGCTGACGCTGCTGGATGACCCCGATAGCGAAGTGAATCCGCTGAAGGCGACGCTGTTGCGCCGCCACGTGGCCTACGTCAATTGCCTCGCGGCGCATCTGCAAGGCCAGCCATGCCCGGAGGAAGTCCGCGCATTCATCCCGGCAGATGAGTTCGCCCGCAGCGGCACTACCAACAACTTTGCCAACGACATCCTCACCGGTTCCGCGTCCTTGCTGGCCCGGGAATACAAGGCCGGGCGCCTGGACAGCATTCGTCTGGCACGGCTGGAATCGACGATGGTCGAGCTGTCCAACAGTCAGGGCGGCATGGAGCGCATTGCCAACACTCCACTGCCCTACCCTTACGTGTATTTCCCGCGCCTGTTTATCTCGCTGTTCTGCCTGATCGTGCCGGTGGGGCTGGTGGAATCACTGGGTTGGTTCACCCCGCTCGCCTCGACGGTGGTGGGCTTCATGCTGCTGGCGATCGAACGCATCGGCACCGACCTGCAAAGCCCGTTTCGCCATAGCGAGCATCAGATCCAGATGGAAGCCCTGTGCGAAACCATCGAGAAAAACCTGCAGTCGATGCAACGCGATTCGTTGGGGGAAGTGCGCAGGGTTGAAGAAACGGCTTGAAGACACGCTTTGGGGGAAGCTAGGGCATAGAGCCCTAGCGAGTAGCAGCGATCACTTTTTCTTTTTCGCCGGCTTGTCTGCCTTTTTGGAATCCTTGGCCTTTTCCGGCTTGCTATCGGCTTTCTTCGCAGACTTCTTCGGTTCGGCGTCTTTCTTCTTGTCTTTCTTGTCGGAAGACTTTGAAAGCGCCGAGGCCGCCGCAGATTTCTTTTCCGGCGAAGACTTTTTGTCTTTCAAGTCCTTGCTGGCTTTCGAAGCGTCATCTTTTTTGCTTTTCTTCTCGTCTTTAGCCACGTTTGACCACCTCTCGGAATATGCCGGTATTGGCACAGCGCCTGTGCAATTGATCACAGGTTGATCATTAGGCGTACGCGTTCGGGCGGGGTTCAGATTATTTGGCGGTGTTGATCGGTTGGGGCCCAGGGCGGAAAGCGTTGATTCTTGGCCGGCAGCTGTCGGCCAATAGATGCCCGTCGCAATCGACTCGGCCCCTCATCTCCAGCAGCAGTCAGCCAGTGCGTCACTGGTGGAATCGTACGCGTGACGAAATGATGACGGCAGAAAGCTATTATTGTTAAGTTTTTCAACCCCAAGCCGATAAGCGCCAAGAGGCACAACTAGCACCCCGCAGTGGAGAAATCCGAATGTTGTCCAGCAGATCAACGTCGCCAGAGGGTTCCCGAGACGAGCGCTTCGACGGCCTGCTCCATATGGTCAGGAGGCAGTTCGGTGTTGTGGCCGTCCTGCTGACAACCGGCGCCCAGGACCTCCAGCGTTTTTGCGCTGGCGCCGGCCCAATTGCGCGCGACACACTGCCAGACCTCCACATGCCGCTTCCCTCCAATGCCAATGCCCATACATTGCTGCTTGTGCCCGATATCAGCCGCGACGAACATCTGCGCAATCACCAGCTGACAAAAACGTTTCCCGCGCTGCGCTTTCTCGCCGTCTGCCCCCTACAGGCTCCAGATGGAGGGCAGCTCGGCCTGCTCTATCTGCTTCACGACCAACCCCGCGAGCTGGATTCCGAGCAACAGAAAGGTTTGCAGGAGTTCGCTCAATTGGCGGCAGGGGCGCTTCTGCTAAAGGAGTCGGATCGAGCAGAGTTTGAGCTTCCGAGCGAAAGCGAGCGACGTAAGACGCTGGCCATCGCCACCAGCGGGACTGGTGTCTGGGACCGCAACATGCTCACAGGCAAAGTCAACTATTCCGATAGTTGGAAGGCCATGCTGGGGTACACCAACAACGAGGTCGGCGACGACGTCGCGGAGGCATACACCCGCATCCATCCCGCCGACTTCGCCTACGTGCTGGCTGTCTACCAGGAGGCCATCGACGGGCGCACCGAGATTTTCGAAGTGGAGCACCGACTACGCTGCCGGGACGGCAGTTACAAGTGGGTCTGCAGTCGCGGCAAGGTGGTGGAATATGACGGCGCCGGCAACCCCGTGCGCATGGTCGGAGCCACCACCGACGTCACTGCCATGTACGCCCTGTCGGAACAGATACAGCTGAACGCCGCGCTGCTGACCGACCTGACCAACGAAATCCCCGGCATGGTTTTCCAGAGTCTGCAGCGGTTGCATGGACAGTACAGCTTTTCCTTCGTCAGCATCGGGGCCCGCGACATTTACGGAGTGACGCCGGAGCAACTGATGCAGGATGCCGACATGCTGCACCTGATCATCCACCCGGACGATCTGCCTGCCTACCTCGGCTCCCTGGAGGCGTCTGCGAGGGATCTCAATCCCTGGAGCCTGGAATACCGGGTACTGCTGCCCGGTGGGGGTGCCGCCTGGCGTCAGGGTGCTGCCCGTCCAAGGGCATTGGCGGACGGCAGCGTGCTCTGGCACGGCATCATCACCGATGTCACCGAGCGCAAGCTAATCGAAGCCGAGCTGCATGTGCTCGCCAGCACGGATTCCCTGACGCAACTCTCCAATCGTCGCCATTTCATGCAGCACCTCGAAAGCGAGTTGGCGCGGGTACAGCGCTCTGCCAGCTATCCCGCAGTAATCCTGATGTTCGACCTTGACCACTTCAAAGCCATTAATGATAGCTGGGGCCATTCGGTAGGTGATCTCGCGCTGCAGCACTTCTCGGCCATTCTCCGCACACAGCTGCGCAGAACCGATGCCGCCGGTCGCATGGGCGGCGAAGAGTTCGCCGTGGTGTTGAGCAATGCTTGCGTCGACGAAGCCAAAATCTTCGCTCAACGAGTCCAGGATGAGCTGGCCAGTGCGCCGTTAGACCACGGAGACGAACGCCTGACACTGGCGGTCAGCGTAGGTATCGCCGCCCTCCATTCAACCGATGTCAGCGCGGAGGCCAGCCTGTCACGCAGCGACAAGGCGCTCTATTGCGCAAAGCGCGCCGGGCGCAACCGCATCGAGTGTTATTGAGCGCGCTGCGAGGCCGGACATCGCGAAGTCACAGGCGCCTTGATGTGGCGCGGCTTCACGAATAAATGACTACAGCGATTGCGCCAATAAGCAGGCAAACGCTCGCCACAGCCGTCAGGCGCAATCGCATCGGCAGGTACCAGGCGTGCAGGCTCACAGCCCGAACCAACCGCCGGTCCTGCCAGAAGTGCACGACAAACCCGACGATCAACAGCAAGCAACCCACTGCCACCGGCAATAACGTGCTGAGCCAGGCGATAAGCGCCGGGATGACGCTCCATATCAGCCGGTCGCGGCGCAGTTCGTCGCTCATGTTTTGCACTGACATGCCAAAGCCCCAGTGCAAGGCGCCGACGAAGCTCAGGATGACCGCGCCATAGTTGACCAGCGCCACCGCCCAAAACGGTCGATGTTCCAGAGACGTGAGGATGAGCAGCGCGAGGCCAATAAACGGTAACAAACCGCCGTAGCCCAGCAGGAAGATATACCTTGGCGGCGAGAGCGAGGACGACACGTTCATTTCAATTGCTTCCAGTGCCCGATATACAAGACTGTAGACCCAAAAGCTCCGACCTGATGCCAACGCCTTTCACTTGAAAAGCGTTCAGCCCTTTCCTTGATTGACCGGCCGTTTTGGCTGTTAGCAGCCAATACCGGTTTAGATTGGCCAGAGGCACGCAAGCTGCCCCTGACCATGTGCCCTTCCTACTCAGGCCTGATCCATTGCCTCGATCACGCCCTTGTCCTCGCCCAGGAATCCACCGCTCTGATGCGCCCACAGCCGCGCATAGACGCCATTCTTCTCAAGCAATTCGCTATGGGTGCCCTGTTCGATGATGCGGCCATCGTCCATGACGATCAGCCGGTCCATCGCGGCAATTGTCGACAACCGGTGGGCGATTGCGATCACGGTCTTGCCCTGCATCATTTCATCGAGGCTTTCCTGAATCGCCACTTCGACTTCCGAGTCCAGCGCACTGGTGGCTTCGTCCAGCAGCAGAATCGGCGCGTTCTTCAGCATCACGCGGGCAATCGCCACACGTTGGCGCTGGCCGCCGGACAGCTTGATGCCGCGCTCACCGACCAAGGTGTCGTAGCCGGTATGCCCCTGCCGATCGCTCAACTGGCTGATGAACTCATCGGCCTGGGCGTTGGCGGCGGCGCGGCGGATCTGCGCGTCGGTGGCATCGGGGCGGCCGTAAGCGATGTTGTCGCGAATCGAACGGTGCAGCAGGGAGGTGTCCTGGGTGACCATGCCGATCGCGCTGCGCAAGCTGTCCTGAGTCACGTGCGCAATGTTCTGGCCGTCGATACGAATCTCGCCACTGTCGACATCATAGAAGCGCAACAGCAGGTTAATCAGCGTCGATTTGCCGGCGCCGGAGCGCCCCACCAGACCGATTTTTTCGCCCGGGCGAATGTTCAGACTCAGGCCATCGAGCACCTGACGTTCGCCGCCGTAGTTGAAACTCACCTTGTCGAAGGTCACCGCGCCACCCGACGTGACCAGCACGCCGGCATCCGGCGCGTCCTGCACCTTGGTGCCCTGGGTCAGTGTCGCCATGCCATCCTGGACGGTGCCGATGCTTTCGAACAGCGAGGTCATCTGCCACATGATCCAGTTCGACATGCCATTGATCCGCAACGCCATGGCGGTGATCGCCGCCACCGCACCGGCGCCGACATCGCCTTGGTGCCACAGCCACAGGGCATAGCCCCCGGCGGACATGATCAACGCCACTACCAATGCCTGATTGACGATTTCGAACAGGCTGACCAGGCGCATCTGGCGGAACCCGGTCAGCTTGAAATCTTCCATCGCCGCCCGCGCGAAGTGCGCCTCGCGGTTGGAGTGCGAGAACAGTTTCACGGTGGTGATGTTGGTGTAAGCGTCGGCGATGCGCCCGGTCATCATCGACCGCGCATTGGCCTGTTCCTGCCCGACTTTGCCCAGGCGCGGCACGAAGTACCACATGGCCAGACCGAACAACACGACCCAGGCCAGGAACGGCAACATCAGCTTCAGCGCAAAGCCGCCGGCCAGGGCGATGATCGCAATGAAATACACGCCGATCCCCGGCAAGATCTCGATCAGGGTGAACAGCACGTCGCGCACCGCCAGCGCCGTCTGCATCACCTTGGTGGTGACGCGGCCGGAGAACTCGTCGGAGAAAAACGAAAGGCTTTGCCGCAGCATCAACCGGTGGAAATCCCAGCGCAGGCGCAGCGGCAAGTTAATCGCCAATATCTGGTGCTGAACCATGGTGCGCAACGCGACCAGCCCGACACTGAACACCATGACAATGCCCATGCCCCACAACACGCGGCTTTCTTGCACAGCCGCTTCGCCGCCAGCCTGCCACGTCGAAAGCAGGTCCACGACCTGACCGAGGAACGAAAACAGCCACGCCTCGTAAATCGACACGGCGGCGCTGAGCAGCGCCAGCGCCAGGATGTAACCGCGTGCACCCCGGGTGCAGGCCCACAGAAATTTAGCCAGGCCGTTGGGTGGCGGCGGCACCTCGTCAGGCGGGAAAGGGTCGAGTCTTCGTTCAAACACACGAAGCATGGTGTTCTCCAAAACAGTCAAGTCAGGGAGATTCTGCCATCGAATGGAGGCTGGGAGGTCTTTGTGAAAAAGTGTGCTCGACCCATCTGACGGATACCTCCCCCTCTCTACCACACCGCAATATGCGAATCCGCCCGCGGCTCAGTCCCCCCGCATAGCACGCCCGTCACCGGGTCACGCAGAATGATCTGCCCTCTGCCGTAATCCGTCAGGTCACTGGCGATCTGCACCTCATGCCCGCGCCGTGCCAGTGCATTGGCCAGATCGCGCGAAGCACCCTGTTCGATGCCGACCTTCATTCCGCCCAGCCATTGCCAGCGCGGCGCGTCCAGTGCCGATTGCGGATTCAGACCGAAATCCACCAGGTTCATCACCATCTGCACATGCCCTTGCGGCTGCATGTAGCCGCCCATCACGCCGAACGGCCCAAGGGCCTGACCGTTCTTGGTGAGAAAGCCGGGAATGATCGTATGGAAGGTCTTTTTGCCCGGGGCGAGCGCGTTGGCGTGGTCGGCGTCGAGGCTGAATTCCTGCCCGCGGTTTTGCAGGGCAATACCGCTGTCAGGCAGGACCACGCCCGAGCCGAAGCCGTGGTAATTGCTTTGAATGAACGAGACCATATTGCCCTGCCCGTCAGCCGTGGCCAGGTACACCGTGCCGCTGGCGTGAGGGTCGCCCGGTTCTGGCGGCTGAGCCTGCTCGCCGATCTGTAGCCGGCGCCGAGCGCTGTAGCCATCACTCAGCAGATCGGCCACGGCCACCCGCATGTGCAGCGGATCGGTGATGTAGTGCAGGCCATCGCTGTAGGCCAGTTTCATTGCTTCCAGTTGCCGGTGCCAGGTCTGCTGGCTGTCGCGGTGATCAAAGTCGAAGCCTTCAAGAATCTTCAGCGCCATCAGTGCGACCAGCCCCTGTCCGCTCGGCGGGATTTCCCAGACATCCACACCGCGGTAATTGACGTGGATCGGCTCCACCCATTGCGCGCGGTAATGCGCCAGATCCGTCGCCCGCAGATAGCCGCCGGTAGCCCGGGAATGCGCATCCAGGCGTTGCGCCAGCGCGCCGCGATACAAACTCTCACAGCGGCTCGCCGCCAGCTCTTCAAGGGTGCGCGCCTGCGCCGGGTTGCGGAACAGCTCCCCTGCCTTGGGCGCGCGACCGTCAATCAGGAACGTATCGAACCAGGCCTGCAACACGTCATCGCGATGGGGAGCAAACTCATCCAGCGCGATCTGCCATTGATGGGCAACCACCGGCGACAGCGCAAAGCCGTCTCTGGCCAGACTGATCGCCGGCTGCAGCAAATCGGCGAACGGCAACACGCCAAACCGCTGCGACAGCTCGGCCCAGGCTGATGGGCAACCGGGCACCGTCACCGGCGTCCAGCCATACAGCGGCATCTGTGCATGACCGGCCGCCTTGACCGCTTCGATGCTCAGACTGGCCGGGGCATGGCCATTGGCGTTGAGACCATGCAACTGATCCTTGAACCAGACCAAAGCAAAAGCATCGCCGCCCAGGCCACAGCCCGTAGGCTCGACCACGGTCAGCGCCGCTGCCGTGGCGATGGCGGCGTCGATTGCATTGCCGCCCTTTTGCAGCATCTCGATGCCGGCCTGTGCTGCCAGCGGCTGGGACGCCGCGACCATGCCGCGACGGGCGAACACGCTTTGACGTTGCGATGGATAGGGATACTCGTGAGCAGAGAATTTCAACATGGCAAAGGCTCTTCAAAACAGGATTTCATTGGCCGGACTTGATCCGGTTCCATTCGCGGGTGATCAGACGCTGGATGTTTTCCGGCAGATCGGCCGAGACGAAGGCATGGTTGATCACTTCGTCAGTCGGGTAGATCCCCGGATTGCCACTGACCTTGGGGTCCATCAGGGCCGTGGCGTCCTTGTTCGGGTTGGCGTAGCCGACATAGTTGCTGACCGGCGCAATCACCTCGGGGCGCAGCAGGTAGTTGATGAAGGCATGGGCGCTGGCAACGTTGCCGGCGTCCTTGGGGATCGCCAGCATGTCGAACCAGAGGTTCACCCCCTCCTTGGGAATCAGGTAGCGGATGTCGATGTTTTTCCCGGCCTCGCGCGCCCGGGTCTGGGCCTGCATCACGTCACCGGAGTAGCCGATCGCCACGCAGATATCGCCATTGGCCAGGTCGGCGGTGTACTTCGATGAGTTGAAGTAGGTCACCGAGGGACGCAGAGTCATCAACAGTTTAGAAGCCTGTTTGTAGTCGTCAGGCTTGACGCTGTTGGGGTCCAGTCCGAGGTACAGCAGGGCCTGGGGAATGATCTTCACCGGTGCATCGAGAAAGGCCACGCCACAGCTTTTGAGCTTGGCGAGGTTCTGCGGCTCGAACACCATCGACCACGAATCCAGCACCGCGTCCTTGCCCAGTACCGCGCGGACTTTTTCCTCGTTGTAGCCGATGCCAACGGTGCCCCACATATACGGCACGGCGTATTGGTTGCCCGGATCGGCGGCCTGCAAGCGCTGCATCAGACGTGGATCGAGGTGCTTCCAGTTATCGAGCAAGCCGCGTTGCAGCGGCTGATAGGCACCGGCGCGAATCTGCTTGGACAGAAACTGGCTGGATGGCACCACCACGTCATAGCCCGAGTGCCCGGAGAGCAACTTGGCTTCGAGCATTTCATTGGTGTCGAAGATGTCGTATTGAACCTTGATCGCGCTGTCTTTCTCGAAATTCTTCAGCGTGTCGGGACCGATGTAATCGGACCAGTTGTAAACCTTCACCACTGCATCGGCAGCGTGCAGCATGGACACCACGGCGACGCAGCACAGCGCCGCGAACAAACTCGATAAACGCATCGTCGATTTCCTTGTGAGGTTCACAGCACGCGGCTGAGAAAGGCCTGGGTCCGGGGATGAGTGGGACGACTGAAAATCTGTTCCGGCGGGCCCTGTTCAATCAGTTCGCCCTGATCGAGCACCACCACCCGGTCAGCCACCTCGCGGGCAAACCCCATTTCATGGGTGACTACGACCATGGTCATGCCCTCCTCGGCCAGCTCCTTCATGACCTGCAGGACCTCGCCAACGGTTTCCGGGTCGAGGGCGCTGGTCGGTTCGTCGAACAGCATGGCCTGGGGCTTCATCGCCAGCGCCCGGGCGATCGCCACCCGTTGCTGCTGGCCACCGGAAAGCATCGAGGGGTAATGACTGGCCTTGTCTGCCAGACCGACCCGCTTGAGCAATGCTTGCGCCTGTTCCAGCGCAGCCTGGCGTGGCACGCCCAACACCTGAATCGGCGCCTCGATGATGTTTTCCAGGGCGGTCATGTGCGGGAACAGGTTGAAGCGCTGAAACACCATGCCGATGTCCCGACGCTGGCGAGCGATGTTGCGCTCGGAATCGCGCACCAGGCTGCCGTCAGCCCGGGTGCGATAACCCATGGGCCGGCCGCTGACCCGAATCTCCCCGCCCTGAATGTCTTCGAGCAGATTGATGCAGCGGATAAACGTGGTCTTGCCCGAGCCCGAAGCACCGATCAGCACCACCACCTCGCCGCGTCGCACTTGCAGGGAGATGCCCTTGAGAATCTGCAGATCGCCGAAGGACTTGTGGATGTTCAGCGCCTCGATGATCAACTCGTCACTTTGATGCGCCATGATTAACGTCCCCTCAGCAGTTTAAGGGTGCTGCGACCGAACATCCGGCTGGAGGCCGGTGGCGGCGCGGAAGGTCGGTCCGACTGACCGAAGCGATGCTCCAGCCAGCGCTGAAAGAAGCCCCACAACGTGGTGAGCAGCAGGAAATAGATCGCCACCACCAGGTACAACTCGAACACCCGAAAGGTTGCCGAGGTGACCATCTGCGTGCTGAGCAACAACTCCTGCACCCCGATCACGCTGACCAGCGTGGTGTTTTTCAGCATCACGTTGAACTCGTTGCCCAGCGGCGGCACGATCACCCGGAACGCCTGCGGAAGGACGATGCGGCGCATCAGTTTGGCGAAGGTCATGCCCAGTGAACGGCCGGCCTCGTACTGGCCCTTGTCCACGGCGCCGATCCCGGCACGAATGATCTCGGCCATGTACGCACCTTCATTCAGGCCCAGGGCGATAATCGCGGCCTGGATGTTGCCGGGGATCACCAGCCCGAATAGCTCGATGTCTTCGAAGCGAAAAATCCCGCCCGCCGCCAGCGCCGTGTAGAGGAAAACGATCTGCACCAGCAACGGCGTGCCACGCATCAGCCACACGTAAAAGCGCACCGGCAGATGCAGCAAAGGGTTCTTCGACAAGCGCAACAATGCGGCGGCCAGCCCCAGGACACAGCCCAGCAACATCGCCAGCACACTGATCAGACAGGTCAGCCACAGCCCGGTGAGGTACACCCCACTGGGCTGCAACAGGTACTGCCAGAACACATCCCAATTGAAATTCATCACCGCTTACCTCAATCGAGTGTGTCGCTGGAAACGTGCCATTTACTCAGGAGTTGGTTGTAGCTGCCGTCGCTGCGCATGTCGGTGATGATCTGCTGCACGGCGGCGCTCAACTGCGGATCGTCCTTGCGAATGCCCAGGCCGGTGAGGATCCGGCTGAAGGCCGGAACGCCTTCTTCGAACAGGTCCGGGGCCATCGCGGCGTAATACCCGGCGGTTTCGACCGTGGTGCCGTAAGCGTCAACCTGATTGATACGCAAGGCCTGAAAGGCATCGGTGTCGGTGTTGTAGACCACCAGTTTCATCGGTGGCTTGCCGGCCTTGGCCAGGCTTTCATTTTCGGTGTCGAGCAAGGTCTTGATGGTCGAACCGTTGAGCACCGCGATCTTGTGTGTGCTGAGATCCGCCAGGGTCTTGAGCCCTTTCGGATTGCCCTTGGGCACCACCACCGCTTGACTGGAATACATGTAGTTGACGATGTCGATCACCTCGCGGCGCTCGGGCTTGTCGAACAACTGGTCGACGATCATGTCGCACTGTTTGGCGAGCAATGCCGGGAGCAATCCGGAAAACGGAATCACCCGCCAATCGACTTTTTTGTCGCCCAGACGCTTGGCGATTTCCAGCCCCAGATCGACGGTCAGGCCCTTGGGTTTTTGCGCTTCATCGAAGGACACCAGCGGCGGTGAATCCATGCCCGAGCAATAGGTGAGTTTGTCGACCTTGACCAGGCGCTCCGGCACCGTGGGGGCGGCTACCGCCCACTGTGTACAGAGTCCCAGGGAAATTGCAGCCAGTAACAGGCGAGACGTATGCATGACCAGACACTCCAGTTCGGTTAGTAACGGGGCAGTACTCAAAGTCAAAACATCGGCGGACTCGTGTCCGCTCTGTGGTTATTTTTCCGATTGCAGAAACTTGATCAGCTCCGGCACCGTGCCTTCGATGTGTTCGCGCACCACGGCTTCGGCCTTGCTGGCGTCGCCGGCGCGAATCGCATCGAGGATCATCTGGTGTTCCTGGCGGGCACTCAGGGGCTTTTCGATGTGCTGCAGCCAGAGGCGCATCGGCGCTTCGATCAGCGCGTACAGCGCGCTGATCTGCTTCACCAATCGTGGTCGGCCGCTGAGGCTGCACAGGTATTCATGAAACTTGCGGTGGCGGCTGACCCACGCCGCGCTTTCCTCGCGGTAGTCATCCATTTCATCGAGCAGTCGCTCCAGGGCCGTCAACTGACGCTCACTGATTTTTGGCACCGCGACGCGCATCGCCAGCCCTTCCAGCGCACTGCGCATCTCGAACACTTCGTGCATTTCCTCGACATCCAGACCACTGACCACGGCGCCACGGTTAGGCCGCAGCGTCACCAGCCCCTGCGCATCGAGACGGCGAAAGGCTTCGCGCACGGGCATCCGGCTCATGCCGATTTCACTGGCAATGTCTTCGGCGATCAGCCGGTCGCCCTTGCGATAACGACCACCGCAGATGCCTTCCAGCAGAAAGTTGTAGGCCTCTTCCTCGGCGGTCATCGGTTGGCGTTGGTCGTAGGCGGGAGCGAATTGCATGGCGGCACCTTTTGTCTTTTTGTATCCAATTATCCACGGATGCAAAAAAAAGCACATTGCGTGCCAGATGCCTGCGTTTCGAGCCAACAATTTGATTTGCATGAATAAAGGTTAAAGACGTGTGACAACCTGCAACGCGCATGTGCTACCTGACGGCCCAATGCGAGCCCCGCAGCGGTGCAAAACGGTAGCCAGGTAACACCGCCTGATCATTCGCCTGGCGCCCGAGGCAAAATCCCCAGCTTTCACTACGCTTGGGAAATCCGCCCTGGCGCAATCACATCAAACACATTGAACATTGCCCGGGGACCGCTGTTCCAGATGATTCAGACAGAGAATCAAGGACGAACATATGGATGTCTTCGCGCCCGCGCTGCCTGTTCCACCCCGGCAAAGCACAATCACCCGCCGTCTGGTGTTCGCGGTCGGGACGCTGTTTGTGGTGGGCGTGATTGCGGTCACCGGCACTTTGCTCAGCATCGCTGCGCGTCTGGATCGCGAGGAAGCCGAAGATACCCATTTCTATGCGGCGCGCGCTCTGGAAAACCGTATCAGTGCCTCAAAAAGCTATATCAACAGTTACGCCGACTGGACCACCGCTTACGAACACCTGCACAGCAAAATCGACACCGACTGGGCCTACACCCAGCAGAACCTCGGTAAAACCCTGTTCACCACTGACGGCTATGACGGCGTCTTCGTGCTTGATCGCGCAGGCACCCAGTACGCCGTGGTAGAAGGACAGCAGGATGACCGCGACATTTCGCGCTTGCTCACGCTCTCTTCCGCCACGCTGATCGACAAGGTGCAAACCCAGTCCGACCTGACCGTACCGATCGGCACGTACGCGCTGTTCGATGGCTGGCCGGCACTGGTCACGGCCGCCGCGATCCTGCCCAATGATGAACGCCCCGTGGGCGACCCCAAGCAGACCTCGGTGCTAGTGTTCGTTGACAAGCTCACGCCCACCAAGCTGCGGGCGATTGACGTCGCTTATGGTTTGCAAAACCTGAGGCTGATCCCGGACGAACAGCTTCCCGGCGATCTGCCACGGGTACGGCTGGAAAATACCGGTTACAGCCTCACAGCGGATCTGGAGCGACCCGGACAGCAACTGTTGTGGTCATTGCTGCCGACCCTGGGCGCGATATTGGTGGTGCTGATGCTACTGACCGCGTACTTCCTGCGCCACGCATTGCGCTCCTCCCGTTACGTCGACCACAGCTTCAGCACATTGCAGGCCTCGAACCATGCACTGGAGACAGCCAATCATGCCCTGGAAGCCAGTGAAGAGCGCTTTCGCGCGGTGGCCGAAGCGGCATCGGACTGGATCTGGGAAGTCGATAACCAGCTGCGTCTGACCTATCTCTCGGCGCGCTTCAGCGAAGTGACCGGTTACCCGCAAACCCAGTGGCTGGGCCAAGGCATCGGGCAACTTGTGTCGTGCGATACCACGCCACTGGAGTTGTGGCTGACAAAGCTCAGCGAAGACAGCAATACCAGTGACCTGCGCTGCACTTATCGCGATCACGCCGGGCAGCAACGTCACTGTCGGTTGTCGGCGCGGCCGATCATCGACAAGCACGCCGTCAGCGGTTATCGCGGCACGGCCAGCGACATCACCGACGAAGTTGCCGCCCACGCGCAGATCCAGCACCTGTCGATGCACGACGCCCTCACCGGCCTGCCCAATCGCAACCAGCTGGCGCGCTATCTGGATGACGCGCTGCTGCTCAAGGAACACGCACCACCGCTGTCGCTGCTGGTGATCGACCTCGACAACTTCAAACCGATCAACGATTCCCTCGGCCATCCGGCCGGCGATGCGGTGCTGCAGGAAGTCGCCAGTCGTCTGCGCGAATGCACCCGTGAGCACGACATCGTCGCGCGCCTGGGGGGCGATGAGTTCGTCGTGGTGCTCAATGGCATGGACAGCCGCCACGAAGTCGACCGGTTCTGCACACGGCTGGTCGAGAGTCTGCATCAACCGCTGATTTTCGAACATCACCCGTTGCACGTGGGTGCGAGCATTGGCATCGCCCTGAGCCGGCGTCAGGGCTTCGTGCCGAGCGAGTTGATCCGCTGCGCCGATATCGCGCTGTATCAGGCCAAGTCAGAGGGCAAAAACACCTGGTGCTATTTCGAAGCACACATGAGTGACCAGATCCAGTCACGCCGGCAAATGGAAAGCGATCTGCGCGGTGCGCTGAAGAACGACGAATTCGTCCTGCACTACCAGCCGCGTTATACGGTCGATGGCAAGCACATCGTTTCGGTCGAGGCCTTGGTGCGCTGGCAGCATCCGACCAAGGGCCTGCTCGGGCCGGACCTGTTCATCGGTCTGGCGGAACAGACCGACCTGATCGTCCCGCTGGGGCGCTGGGTACTGCGCGAAGCCTGTGAAACCGCGCTGACCTGGCCGGCGGACATCTTGCTGTCGGTCAACCTGTCACCAGCACAGTTCGCCCTCAGCGATGTCGTCGAGGACGTGCGCGAAGCTTTGGTGCAGACGCGTTTCCCGGCCATTCGCCTGGAACTGGAAATCACCGAAAACGTGATGCTGGTCGACACCAACGGCGCGCTGGCCGCCATGAATGCGCTCAAAGAGCTGGGCGTACGGCTGAACATGGACGACTTCGGCACCGGCTACTCATCCCTCGGTTACCTGCGCGCTTACCCGTTCGACGGAATCAAGATCGACAAGCGCTTCATCGCCTCGATCAGCCACGGCGCCAATGATCGCGCCGTGGTGCAGGCGATTATCGGTCTGGGCAAAGCCATGGGCCTGACCGTGACCGCCGAAGGGGTGGAAACCGAAGAGCAGCTGGACATTCTCGGCAAGGATCAATGCAACGAGGTTCAGGGGTATTTCATGAGCCGGCCAATCGACAAGGCCGCGTTCGCACAGTTGTTGAAGGACTCGCGAGGTGCCCATGCCGAACACATCATTAATGAGTCAACTCGCGTTCATCCACTGTGATGACCTTGGCACTGTTGCAAGAGAAACTTGGCGCAGTCGAAGTCCTGCAGCACGGGTACTCATCGTGACCTTTACGGGCTGATGATGGCCGCTGAACCCAGCACTTGCAGTGGTGCGGATGCTGATGTGGCAGTGGTGATGCTAAATAATACTTTTCGGGTCGTGTTTGGAATTGACCACTCATAGGAAAGGGTTCGAGTTTGTCCATTTATGGGTGATTGCGCTTGCTCGTTTTTTATCAGTATTGAGGTAAAAGGACTGGGCGGATTCGCGACCATACCGGTAAAAAGCTTGATAGCTGTCTCGGCACTTGCACTGCGGACATGCACAGCGCAAAAATTCTTGCCGTGCGGGAGAACTAATACAAACGTTCCGTACTTGTCTGGAACTGACCAGGCATCACCAGGATTACCTGCTAGAAACAGCGACGCCTTATCAGGAGCAAGGCTCGGGACAGGCCTGAGTTTTTCGCGCAGTGCCTCAAGGTTTGGCAGGTTCTTCATGCAAAGTGATGCGTAAATTTTAGCGAACGAGTTGGCTTGGTCGTCAGCTTCGCTGGCAAGACAAGCATTCGAACTCAAGGTGATCACGAGTAAGGCTGCAAAAAATTTAGACATGGAACCCGTCCCTGGCGATATCACGATAGAGCTAAGCAGGATTCAGAGGAGTTGCCACTTTGTACATGCAGAGGTCAGTCGGGGGCGAGATTAACGTCGGAGAGTCCGCTTTTTGGCCGAAAATTGCCACTCATTAACGATCTCTTTCGGCCACAAACGGACATCGTCTAAAGGAACCATTAGTACTAAAAGAAAGGACTTTGTCTTAAAAAGCCGATAGGCTCATGTACTTGTTATCAGTAAAAATCCAGGCGAAGGGACATGGCACTGTCTAAAGGCGATCTCATAAAACTAATCAGCGCTGACCAAGCAAAAATAGTTTTAACTGATTGGATTAACTCTCGCGAGGCAGCGCCAGGAGATATCGCTTTGGTGGAAGAAGTCTATATCGGAGAGGATGGGCAGATCGTTCGTCTTCTGTGCGAATACCGTCCGGGTTTTCTAGAGTGGCGAACGGTGTTTTATGCGGCAGGGTTGACTTAAGAGTTTCTTCCTCCCCCCGCTGACGTCACCACTTAAATTTTTGCCTCCGACAATTACCGCTTCCCCACAAGAGCTGCTTATGAAACCTGGTTCACCCGAAAGTAAATCAAAAAGAATAGTTCTAGCAATGGTAGTATTCTTGCTTTTTGGCGCATGGCTTTATTATGTGGGCTGGGCTTCTAAAATTTCAGCAAGAACAGTTTTGATGCCTGAAATCCCCGAGTGGAGTACATACCTGCTGATCAGCTCCATTACTGGGCTTACCGCTGCAATCCGAACACTCTACAAGCAGCCTGGGCGCAAGGCAGCAATACAGGCTCTAAACTCTTTTATTGGATGGTTCTGCTTAGGATTTATTCTATCTCTGAATGGTTATGCCACCGCAGCCTATCTTTTGCCTGGCGAGATTATTAGTTATAAATCTTCATATGAGCTGAGATACCCCGGACCTTCCAGGGGGAAGTTTGGTCGTTGCGAGGCAGGTCTATGGATCGAAGATCAAAGTACAAAACGCTGGATTGAGCTTTGCACGAACAAAATGGATTTGGATAAAAATATACAACAGGGAATGCAGCTCGTATGGGTGAGTGCACGCACGAATAAAATAGGCAGCTACATTATTAGCTATACTTTTATCTATAATTAAACCCACCAGATTAAAATCTTGCTTTCGTGAGCAATAGATCAAGCGGAAGTTATTCTTTGGCACCAAGAACAGCAAGAGCTTGATACTTGATGACGTACTCTGGGCACTCTGCTCGGGCGCTGCGCGGCGAGATCTGCCGGAACGTTTGGGCCGACTCGTGGCCGGAAGCGGACGGACAGGAGCGGCAGCTAACGGCCATTAGCAGTCATAGCCGGTTGCCGTCTCTCACGAGGTGCAGCAACTGAATGTGGCTTCAACCGATCGATGTAACACGACTAAAGTGATCGTCCGGCGGACATACCTGCTTGATCCCAAAGATATGGGCGGCGATGTCCGCGTAACTGCCTTGATAATGATTTGCATGCACAGCACTGAGCACGCTTACTGACTATGTCCTGATAGAGAACCTCAACGGCTGGCTTTTAGCACTTCAAGCATCGCCTCGGCAACCAGGGTGTGGACTTTGCGGGTCGGGTGCCATTCATCCCAGTAGTAATGGGCATCTGGGTTTTGACACACGGGCTTGACGTCCGGATAGGTAGCTTGGCAAGGGGTATCCAGATCCTTCAACTTTGCAACATCGGGTGCCGCACGAAGCTTGTTACTGAAGGCCAGGTGGTCAAAGTAACTAATACTGACATGATGGGCATTAGCCAGTGTTGTCAGCACGACTGGCAGTTTTTGTTCGAGTATCTGCTGGTATTCTGTTGCACTCTTGACTTGATTGCCCTGCACCACAGCTGGAACGTGACTCAAATCCGTGGTCCCCACGACCATTACATGCTTTGCGCCTGCTGCAATCAGCACCTCGGTGCTCTTCTGTATGTTCGCCACGCTTTTCTGGCTTAGCACTTCAATCGATTCTGGGTGCGAGAAGTCGGCCCATTCAAAAAAGTCGTTGGCTGAGATAAAAATGAAATAGAGCGAATTCGGATCCGCTTTGTGTGTTTTAGCGGCTTTCAGATGATCGGCAATTTGGCCGAAAACGCCAGTGTCGCGAGATGGCTCCATCCAAGTATAGTAGTTGCCGTTGCCGCTCTTAGCACCGCCAATCGCGTAATCGGTCAAGGGGGTTTTCAAGGCGTGAGCCAAGTTCTCGACGGCGGTGGGGCCATTGCTCCAACGCCCCTTCCAATAAAACGAGCCGGGCAGCTCCTGTGCATCTTTGACCTTCTGGGTGGCTAATGTTCTAGTGAAGGTTTCACCTGCGCCATTGTCAGAGTAGCTGTCACCGAAAGCATAGAGATGATTGTAGCTGGGGGCACCAAAGGCGTTTGATGCAGTGAGTGCCAAAAGTGCGGCTAGGCAGCCGAGTCGAGTCATTGATAGTCTCCCAGGTTGTAACCTCATATTACCGGCGGCGACGTACTGACTTGTCACTGTTGCGACCTTTGTTTAGCCGGGTGCGTAATGAAAGTCCTGTTCGCGACAGATAGGAATCGGGTGAGTCCAGCAACGGCAGGTGCAGTCTAAGGATAAGCGGACAGCAAATACACCTTGCACAGATCGGGCAATGCGGCAGCAGTTGCTCGATAGTTGTCGCTCCAGACCGTCAGCATTCGGCCAAAAGTGGTCGCTCAACGATGGGGCACTGAACGATTTCGTCGTGCCCAATCAGAAACCGAAGAAAGTTTTCAGCATCCGAACGACTCGGAAACATTAATGTAAAGGAGCCCAGCGTCAATAGACAGCAAGGGGGAGATTCGATGTCTTCGAACACGATTTTCACAGACGTCCTCCAGTCAAGCCTTCGTCATGTAGTCGCAGGGAATAGCGGCGTGACCCGTTTACCATTCTGAAATACTCGGTCTTTACCGTCATTCTTAGCTTTATACATATTGGTGTCCGCGCATTTAAGCACTGCTGAAATATCCGATGTTGCCGAGAACTGCGCGATCCCGGCACTACAAGTGTATTGATGAGGAGGTAATACACTACAACGGATGTCCGCCAATAAGCGCAGTGCGTATTCATGGACAACGGCGTCATCGCCGCCCAACAACAAAACACCGAACTCCTCCCCACCAATCCGACCGACACTGTGACTGCCTGCAGTAGATTTCAGGCAAGCGGCCATGGCACATAAAATTCTGTCACCGACATCGTGTCCATATTGATCGTTTTTCTGTTTAAAGCTATCAATATCCAACATAATGAAATATCCGCCGTGACCGCCTGCCATTACACTCTTGAAGGTCTCCATAAAGGCACGTCGATTAAGTATCGACGTAAGAAAGTCTGTCTCCGCCAACGCTCTAAATTCACTCTCCACTATTAGTACCGATCGCATATTTCTTAAATATGTAAAGCTTAGTGTGGAGCCGATAGACATCGAAGCAATACAAAAAAACGCCAGATAAACCTCGAGCTCACGATACAGACTGACGTCAAGAGTGGGCCACATCAATACCCAAACAAGCCCTGCTGACAGAAAATAGTCTTGAACCGTAACAAATAAAATGGCGCTGCTTAGCACGATAATTACAGCAAGCGGAAGGGTGAAGACGCGCAACTCCATATTGTGTGCAATGACATGCGCAAAGCCCAATGACAACAAAAAAATGTAGACGCCGCCGAGTATTCTCCACATCCAAAAATCAGCAACAATACGATGAACATGCCAGACCAATAATAAAAATAGCGTAACGAGAATGTTCAGCAGATTCAGCGTAGCCATGGGATCAATCAGCAAAACTCCTATCCAGGCGACAAACCCCACCATTTCAATTTTGGTTACCGCGGGAGATAGCAGCATTCGCATTCTTGGTCTGATCTTTAAAGCCGCCGGCATCCTAAAACTCCTTTTTCGAAACGACCTGGATGTAATTGCAATAGCAAAGAGAGACTTCATCCATGACGCAGATGTCTCTCGAGTTTTGAAGATCATTTTTTAATCAGAAAGAACACTGCAACAATTGCGTCGGCTACGACCTAGTAATCTGGAAACACGATTGCGCGGCACATAGACCATTTAATCCAGGTCGCTGGTAACCCGACCTATTGCTTGCACGACCTGCTTGGCACCGAGCTGGATAGCAGACATCGCCATGCCTGCCTGCTCGGACAATTCCAGCAAAACGCCGGCTTGGTCTCTGCTGCTCTGGACGCGTAATGCGGCTTGATTCGCCAATTCACGATTCTGCCGTACCACGCCAGTGATCTCTTGCGTGGCTGCACTGGTGCGGCCGGCAAGTTTGCGTACCTCATCGGCCACTACCGCAAAACCTCGCCCGTGTACTCCAGCGCGTGCCGCTTCGATAGCGGCGTTAAGCGCTAAAAGATTGGTCTGGGTAGCGATGGCGCCAATGGTGTCGACAATTGAACCGATTAATTGCGACTGCGATTCAAGCGCCGTCATGCTTTCGGTAACTGAGGCCATCTGTTGTGCAATGGTTTGAGTACCGAGAACTGAATCAGCGACCAGATCCATACCTCTGTTAGCTTTCACATCGGTATCCAGCGACACGTCGTAAGCCATAGTCGCTGCCTGCCTGACAACTTCGGCTTTCTCCACCTGGTCGGTCACTACGCTTGCAAATTTGGCTATTTTATAAACTCGGCCAGAAGCATCCCTAATGGGATTATAAGTGGCCTCCAACCACACCACTTTTCCGTTTTTATCAACCCGGCGAAAGCGGCCAGCGTTAAACACACCCTTCCTCAGACCCTGCCAGAATTCGGAGTAATGCGCCGATGCCACGTCTTCCGCCAAGCAGAAAATACGGTGATGGCGGCCTTCTATCTCCCCAAGGCTATAACCCATGGCTTGGACGAAAGACTCGTTTGCATAAATGATTTCACCCGCAAGGTTGAATTGAATCATGGCCATCGAACGGTTCAGCGCGCTGAACATTTCGATGGCCTCCTGTTCATCCCGCGCCAAGGATGGCGCGACGATGCCGTAGCCTTGGAAAGTGCGGTTTGCTGCAGTGATCCAACCGATGTGGAGTGTCACAAAACGGCCGTCGCAGGTGCGATAACGTTGCCGTTCGATTACGCACAGGTTCGGCGCAAAACCTTTGTTCGTCTCATCAGTAATATCGCTCATTGCCATGTTCGATAGCCTTTCCAACGAATACCCTAAGGCCTCTGCAAAGCGCGGGTTGGTCGAGACGATTCGCCCTGCTGTATCGACTCGTATTGATAGAAAAACTGATTCGATGCAGGCGAACGTACTAAGCGAAGCCGTCAGTTCCTCTTGACAGTCAAAAAGAGCATTTTTGATTCGACGATTAAACACACTGACCTCCGGGATGAACGAGCGCAAAGCAGGACAATATTTTTTGGACTAAAAATACTTTCGAGAGGGTCGTCTGTTAATAATCAACAAAAAATTATAGTTTTAGACGCTCACAACATCGAGAGTTTTACTCCTAACCTCGTGTTCAGCAACACCTAGTTCCATACCGACCCGAGTAATTGCAAAGCAGATTGACATTGCTCGCCTAATAAGATCAAGAAATGCCGGGCTCAATTCAACTAGTCGCTTGTCGCATTTAAAGTAACCCTGCAGCTGGCCTTCTTTGATCATGCGTTGCATATGCGTTTTTGACACTCCCAGACTCGACGAAATTTCAAGATAAGATGAGACCTTGTAACCAGTTTCAAGCGAGCCTTTTCGCAAGGCATCGGTATAAAGCGCAAGCATCGGCATGTGACCACCATCCCGATTGAGAATCCATTTTGCTTCAGGTAAAAGTTTATCCAACAAGAAACCTGATTCAAGTATTCTTGCAAATCCGCGAGCATAACACCGTAATAAATCAGCAGACTTGCCTAAGCCCGGCAACTCGATATCGGACGGAGAGAGCATTTGCGACGGCAGTAAATACGACTTGAGCAGTAGCGTAGCAGCGCACAAGGTTTTTTCCGTGGGTTGGGAACTACGCTGGCGTCCATCCTGAACGTCTAGCTGAATATTCATATATCCGCTGACAACCAAGAAGGAGAAATAGGAGTCCAGGCTATTGCGAGACATATAACCGCGCGCCTGGCAAAACGCTTTTACTGTGGACAAGGGAACTTGTTCATTCCTGTAGTTAAAGCTCAGCAAAGAAAGAGCCACCATAAACCTATCGTACTTAAGAAGGTTTTTATAAAAAAAAGGTTTTTTCCGATAGCTTTCCATTATTAAATCAAAATGCAGGAGAATAGCTTCATCTATATTGCCTCGGGTCATTTCAGAACTGGTCTCTTTTAAATACTCAAGCAGATCAGTTGTATTCATCGACAATCTCTATATAAAATCAAATAGTTACTACTCCAAATGCAGGTAGTATATGCATATTCCAACAGCTGGCTGAATCACCCCAAAAATGTTTTATGGCCTTACTAGACTCGAGCACGATTGACTGGGCTCGCGCGCGATCTACTTCTCTCCCCCCGCAGCGCCGCTTGCCGAAAATAACGATAATCTGCCAATAACTACCTGTACTGGCACCAGATTTTGTCCGCAAGCGCACCCTCGGCATCGGCTGCTTTTGGCCGATACCTGCCGGTCGTGCACAACAGCAGAATCCAAACCTTCTTCAATTATTACAATGCAGCGACTAGCCTTGGCCCACCCACCCGGTTCAGCTGTAAACCGCCCCTGCCTGCAAAGGACACTCAATGCCGCTTTCTCTGCCGTTCGAACAAGTCGATGTGTTCGCCGATCGTCCCTATGAAGGTAATGCGCTGGCCGTCGTGGTGAATGCCGATGAGCTGACAACCGAGCAGATGCAGGCATTTGCCCGGTGGACGCAGCTCAGCGAGACGACTTTTCTGTTGAAGCCCGAGGCGCCGGGGGCGCATTACCGGGTACGCATCTTTACCCCGTTGCGCGAGCTGCCCTTTGCTGGCCACCCGACCCTGGGAAGCTGCAAGGTTTGGCTGGCCAAGAACGACAACCCGGAGCATGTCGAGATTATTCAGGAATGCTCGGCGGGCTTGATTCGGGTACGCAAGCAAGGCCCGCACCTGGCGTTCTCTGCGCCGCCACTGGTGCGCAGCGGACCGCTGGACGCAATGACGTTAACGCTGATCGAACAAGGGCTCGGTCTCGCCGCTGGACAGATCCGGGCCAGCCAATGGGTAGACAACGGCCCTGGCTGGGCAGGTGTGCTGCTGACAAATCGCGAAGAAGTGCTGGCGATCAAGCCCGATTACGCCGCATTGCAGGGGCTGAATGTCGGCGTCATCGCTCCGTGGGTGGGCTCCGAGTCTGAGACAGACGTGGAAGTCAGAGCCTTCATCGGCGAGGAATGCACCGAGGACGCCGTCACGGGGAGCCTCAATGCAAGCCTGGCTCAGTGGCTGATCGGCGCGGGCATCCTGAGCGACCGTTACACCGTGAGCCAGGGCACTGCGATGGGGCGCCGTGGCCGACTGCACATCGAAAGCGTTGACGGCACCGTCTGGGTGGGCGGAGCAGTACAGCACTGTATGTCGGGCCGAGTGGTCTTTTGATGAACCATGAAACTCAGCGGCGCCGAATTCCATTCGGCCACCGCTGCACCTGATGAATCAGAACTCACAAGTACCAGCGATACTCCCGCGCACTGATCTCCTGCATGAACGCCAGGTGATCCTGACGCTTGTTCTCGCAGTACACGTCAACGAACTCGGCGCCCAGTCCGGCCCGCAATTGCGGTTGATTGTGCAGGGCGCGCACGGCGTCGAGGATTTCGGTGGGGAAAGCGATGCCGCTGTTGCGGTCGTCGTTGAGGGGCGGGATCGGTTCTTTGCCGGTTTCCAGCCCGTGTTCCAGGCCCACCAGAATCGCCGCCAGCACCAGATACGGGTTGGCGTCGGCGCCGGCCAGGCGGTATTCGATGCGCAGGTTTTTCGTGTCCGACTCGGGAATGCGCAGGCACGCGTCGCGGTCTTCGTAACCCCAGCTCGCTTTGGTCGCGGTGTTCACCGTGCCGCTCAAGCGGCGCATGGCGTTCTGGTTCGGCGCGAAAATCGGCATGCTGTGCGGCAGTAAGTCCAGGCACCCCGCCACCGCGTGGCGCAATGACTGTTGGTGATTGGCGGCCAGCAGGTTATTGCCCGCCGCGTCATACAGGCTGACGTGCACGTGCATACCGCTGCCCGGATGCTCCACGTACGGCTTGGCCATGAAACTGGCGCGGTAGCCGTGCTTGAGCGCAACGCCACGGGTGCTGCGGCAGAACAGCGCCGCCCAGTCAGCGGCACGCAAACCGTCGTCCAGGTGGCCGAAATTGATCTCGAACTGCCCCGGCCCCAGCTCGGCGGTGATCACCGTGGCGTCGATGCCTTGGGTCCGCGCGGTTTCGACCATGTCGTCGAGCACCGGGGCGAAACGCGACAGGCGCTCGATGTGCATGTTCGGCTGGTCATCGGCGTCGTCGCTGAGTTCGTCTCGGGGGAATTGCGGCAGGCCGTCGCGCAACTTCTTGTCGAACAGGTAGAACTCCAGCTCGAACGCCACCACCGGATGCATGCCTTTGCGCGCCAGACGGGCGAGCACTTGCGCGAGCACCTCGCGGGGTTCGAACTCGATCGGTTTGGCGGTGCCGTCGGAGGTGATCAGCATCTGTCCCAGTGGCTGCGCTTCCCAGGTCACGGGTTTGAGTGTGCCCGGAATCAGGCGGCGCACGGCGTCCGGGTCGCCGTCGTTGAAGCAGTAATCGCCGATCTTGAACAAACCGCCCTGCACACCCAGCAGCACGCAGTTTTGCGGCAGTTTCAGTGCGCTGCCGGCGGCGACTTTTTCGAGCATGTCCACCGGGTAGCGCTTGCCGTAGAAGTGCCCGGGAATGTCCAGGGAGATCAGGTCGACATAACGCACCTCGGGGTAGCGTAGGCGAAACGCACGCACTTCGGCGAGCAGGTCAGAGCAGACAGCGTCCATCGTCGGTGGTCCTTTGGTTGTTATCAGGTGTAGACCCAGAGCACGCGCGTGAGCTGCTGCGTGAGGTTGCCGTAACGGCAACGGGCGTGACTGGCGAATTGAAAGCTGTCGCCGGCGCGCAGCGTGACCGGGTCTTCGTCATCGCCCAGCCACAAGGTCAGTTCGCCTTCGAGGACGTAGCCGCCCTGCTCCGAGCTGTCGCTCATGTGTCGGTCGCCACTGCTGGCGCCCGGTTCCAGATGACTTTCGAGCATGGAAAACGACGCGCGCATCTGCGGCGACACCAGAATGTCGGTAATGCCATTGGCGTAGTACAAGGTGCGGCGCTCGTCCGGGCGGGTGACCCACGGCACCTGCTTGGGCTTGGGCAGGCTGTAGAAATAGGTGGTCGGCACGCCCAGGGTTTCGCTGATCGCGGTGAGGTCGGCGACGGTCGGACGTGACAGCCCACGTTCGACCTGCGACAGAAAACCCACCGAGCGGCCGATTTTGTCGGCCAGCTCTTTCAGGGTGTATTTCTTGTGCTTGCGCAGGTCGTGAATCAGGATCGCCAGCGCAGCGATTTCTTCTTGCTTGTTCATGGCCGGGGTTCCAGAAAAAATTTCATCAGATGCTGTCGCGCAGTCGATACCAGGCCTTGCCGATGGCTTCGAGTGGCGCGGCGAGGTATTTGCCACCGGGAAACCGGCCATTGCTCAGGCCCTGATACAGCGCCAGTTCATCCCCCTGGCCGAGGATCGCGTCGGACACCGCCCGGGCCGCCGCCAGCGTCGGCAGCACGCCGTGGCCCGAGTAACCCTGCAGCCAGTAGCGGTTGCCCTCGCAGCCAACGTCCGGGGTGCGATTGATCGTCAGGTCGATGTGCCCGCCCCAGGCAAACTCCAACTCGACGCCTTTGAGCTGCGGGAACACCCGTTCGAGAAACGGCCGGGTCGCCGCCGCGATGTCCTTGGGCATGCCGCCGAGGTAAGTGCAGCCGCCGCCGAACAACAAGCGGTTGTCCGGTGTACGACGGAAGTAATCGAGGACGAACTGGTTGTCGGTCACGCAGACGTTGCTCGGCAGCAATGCAGTGGCTTGCTCCGGCGTCAGCGGCGCGGTGGCGACTTGGTAGGTGCCGACCGGCAGAATGCAGGCGGCCAGTTGCGGGTCAAGTTGATCGAGATAGGCGTTGCAGGCCAGCACCAGCACATCGGCCTTCACCGCACCGCGCTCGGTATTGACCCGGAAGCCAGCGCCCTCCTGCTGATAACTCAACGCCTTGCTTTGCTCGTAGATGCGCCCGCCGGCACGCTCGATCGCAGCGGCCAGGCCGAGGGCCAGTTTCAGTGGATTGAGGTGTGCGCCTTGCGGGTCATACAGTCCAGCCTGATAGCGCTCGCTGGCGACCCACTGCGGCAGGTCTTCGCGGGGAATGAATTGCAGGGCGTCGTGGCCCCACTTGTGACTGGCCTCGTGTTGCCATTCGGTCAGCAGACTGACGCGACGCGGCATCACCGACGTCCACAGATGCCCCGGACGATAATCGCAATCGAACCCGTGACGCCCCGGCAGTGCACGCAACTCCTGTGCAGCCCAGCGCATGCCGTCCCACAGGCGTTTCGCCCGTTCATGCCCCAGCGCGGCTTCCAATGGTGGCATGTCACACGACCAGCCCAGAATCGCCTGCCCGCCATTACGCCCCGACGCGGCCCACGCCACACGACTGGCTTCCAGCACGGTGACGCGCTTGCCGGCCAACGCCAGACGCAGCGCCGTGTGCAAGCCGCTGAACCCCGCGCCGACGATCACCACATCGCTGTCTTGCGCGCCCTCCAGCGCCGGTCGCTGACTGAGGAGATCGACGCAACTGTGGGCGTAGTAGCTGTCGACATGGCGCTGGGATTGCTGAAACATTCGCGGCCTCGTGAAATTCTGCTCTTGTTATTTCATGAAAATCTACAGAACAAATTTCACGGCGGCAACCGGGAATGTTTAAGCAGCAGGGCGTCAGAAGTCGTAACGCGCTGTCATGCCCAGCGTTCGGGGCGTCCCGAGTACGCCGGTGTAGGCGCCATTCGGTGAGTTCCAGAGGGTGGTGTAGTAGGTTTTGTCGAAGGCGTTTTTCAACCACAGCGACACGTCCCATGCGCCCTTTCCCCAATCGCCACGCACACCGGTCGACAGATTGACCAGCCCATACCCCGGCAACTGCGCTTCGCGCGAATCATCCACCGTGCCGACCGCGTGGGAGCGCCACGCGTAATTGCCGTTCACATACGGCTGCAGGCCGTTTTCCAGATTCCATTGATACGCCGCGCCGCTGTTGAAAATCCATTTCGACGCGCCCACCACGGCATGCCCGCTCAAGTCACAGGCGGCCGGCGCACCCGGACGCAAGGCAACCTCGGCCGGGCATGGGGCGTCCTCGTAAGACAGATAACGCACGTCGTTCCATGAGCCATTGAGGTTGATCGTCAGGCCCCGCAGCGGACGCCAACTGCTGTCCAGTTCCAGTCCGCGACTGCGCACTGAACCGGCATTGGTCAGATAGCTGGTGAGATTGACGTCGTCGTAGGCGTTGGTCTGATAACCATGCACCACCGTCCAGAACAGGTTGGCGTTGAGCAGCAGACGCTGATCCAGCAGCGTGGTCTTGATCCCCAGTTCGGCGTCGTTGGCCCGTTCGCTGCCGATCAACAGCGAGTCGGCGCCGGCGACGGGAGCGCTGGCCACGCTGAGGTTGACCCCTCCCGACTTTTCGCCGTGGGACAGCGAGGTGTACGCCAGCACCTGATCATTCACGTGCCAGGCCAGGCTCGCCAGCGCCGACGGGCTGAAGCTGTACAGGCTCAAGTCGCCGGAATCGTAGGCACCCACCC